>JBGQAU010000026.1:0-37457 GCA_041494445.1 Acidobacteriota bacterium
CCATACATTTGTACGGTATATTCCGGACATCGCGGGATCGGAGGGTAAAGCCATGGGACGAACGCCGGCGGGCGAGACGCGAGACCGGGTCTTCCGGTTCGTTCGGGATCGGCTTTTCGGGGGGCTTCCCCCCACGGTGCGAGAGGTCCAGGCGGCGTTCGGGTTCCTGTCGCCGCAGACCGCCAGGGAGCACCTCGACGGGCTGGTCACGGCGGGGCGCCTCCTCAAGGAGCCCGGGAAGGCGCGCGGCTACCGGCTTCCCGCGAGGGCCGGGGCGCCGCCGGTTTTGGTGCCGCTCCTCGGCCGAGTGCCCGCGGGCCCCCTCGACGCCGCGGTGGAGGACCTCGAAGGGTACGTGCCGGTCGAGGCGGGACGCGCGTCGGGCGAACTGTTCGGCCTCAGGGTCCGCGGCGAGAGCATGACCGGCGCCGGGATCCTCCCCGGCGACATCGTCGTGGTACGCCGTCAGCCCCGCGCCGAGCCGGGGGAGATCGTGGTCGCGCTCGTCGGCGACGAGGCGACGGTGAAGCGGCTGCGCGTGCGGCGGAACCGCGTCGAGCTGCACCCCGAGAACCCCGCGTTCGAGCCGATCGTCCCCGACCCGAAGCAGTTCTCGCTCCTCGGCAAGGTGGTCGAGGTGCGCCGCTACCTGGAGGGACGATGAGCAAGGGGTCAGAGCTTGATTCTTGCCTCGCTCGGGAGGAACCCGGTTCTGCGAGCAAAGAGGTCGCTCCGCCAAGCAAGAATCAAGCTCCAACCCCTTACTGGAAGCTCGGAACGCTCGCCGGGCGGCTCGCGGAGGTCTCGGCGGGCCCCGCCGGGGTGCCGCTCACGATGACCTTCCGGCTGGTGCTCGAGGCGCAGCGGCTACGCGAGCCGGTGGCGTGGATCGGACGGAAGGAGTCGCCGTTCTTCCCGCCGGACGTCGCCGAGGCGGGGATCGATCTCGCCGCGCTCCCGGTGGTGTGGGCGCCCGACGCGATCGCCGCCGCGGGCGCCGCCGACCTTCTCGTCCGCTCGGGGGCGTTCGGCCTCGTCGTGATGGATCTGGGGGCGCGCGACCTGCTCCCGCTCGCCGTGCAGGCGCGCCTCGCCGGGCTCGCGCGGCAGCACCGCACCGCGGTCGTCTGCCTGACGGAGAAAGACGGCGGCCGCCCCTCGATGGGCTCGCTCGTCGCCCTCCGCGCGCACGCCGCGCGAGCGGGACGCGAGAAGGACCGCTACCGCTGCGAGGCGCGCGTCCTCAAGGACAAGGGGGGCCGCGCCGGGTGGCTCCATGCGGAGGTCTGCCGTGGACCGGACGGCCTGCATTGACCTCCCGGCGTTCCCGCTGCAGCTCCTGCTGCTGCGGCACCCGGACTGGCGCGAGCACCCCGCCGCGGTGGTCGAGGCGGACAGGCCGCAGGGGATCGTGCTCTGGGCCAACGAGCGGGCGCGCGCGCTCCGGGTCCTGCCGGGGATGCGCTACGCGGCGGGGCTCTCGCTGGCGCCGGGCCTCAGGGCCGGCGTCGTGCCGGAGGACGAGATCCGCCGGGCCGAGGCCGCGCTCGCCGAGCGGTTCCGCCGGTTCACGCCGAACGTCGAGCCGTCCGCCGGCGAGCCCGGCGTGTTCTGGCTCGACGCGCGGGGGCTCGAGCGATTGTTCCCTTCTCTCGAGGACTGGGCGAGGCGGTTGCGGGAGGAGGCGGCGGGGGCGGGGTTCGACGCGAGCGTCGTCGTGGGGTTCAAGCGCTTCGGCGCCTACGCGCTCGCGAGGGCGCACCGCGGCGTCCACGTCCTGAAGAACGCGGCGGAAGAGCGCGAGGCGACGCGCGCCGTCCCACTCGACCGCCTGGCCCTGCCGCCCGCGACGCGGGACGCGCTCGCCCGCCTCGGGATCGTGACGGTGGGCGGGTTCACGGACCTCCCCGCGGGAGGGATCGCGACGCGCTTCGGCCCCGAGGTGCACCGGCTGCACCGGGTCGCATCGGGCGACCTCGAGGTCCCTCTCCAGCCCGAGCGGCCCGACGTCCCGGCGACGCGCCGCCTCGTCCTCGACCACCCCGAGGAGGACGCGGGGCGCCTGATCGCGGCGATCGAGGGGCTGCTCGGCCCGCTCCTCGACGAGGTTGGCGAGAAGGGGAAAGCGCTCGCGGAGCTTACGCTCGGCTTCCGGTTCGAGCGGCTGGGCGACCACGTCGAGAGCTTGAAGCCCGCGTCGCCGACGCTCGACGCGAGGCTCCTCATGGAGCTGGTGCGGCTCCGGCTCCAGGCGGTGCGGAAGCTCCCCGATCGGGTGGTCGAGGTGCTCCTCGCGGCCGGCGAGACCGAGGCGGCACAGCGTAAGCAGCGGCTCTTCGCGGAGGCGGGCGGGCGCGACCTCGCCGCCGCGAACCAGGCGCTGGCGCGGGCGCGGGCGCGCCTCGGCGACGACGCGGTGGTGCGCGCGCGGTCGCGCGACGCGCACCTCCCGGAGGCGAGCTTCGCGTGGGAGCGGCTCGATGCGCTCGGCGACGCGGCGCCGCGCCCCGTGAGCGAGCCGCGCCTCGTCCGGCGGATCCACGCGCGCCCGCAGCCGCTCCCGCCGCGCGAGCGGCATGAGCCCGACGGCTGGATGCTGCGCGGCCTCGAGCAGGGGCCGGTGGTGCGCGTGCTGGGCCCCTACGTGGTGTCCGGCGGCTGGTGGGAGCGCCCCGCGCACCGCGACTACCACTTCGCCGAGACGAAGGACGGCGAGATCCTCTGGCTGTTCTACGACCGGGGGACGCGGAGGTGGTTCCTGCAGGGGAGGGTGGAGTGAGGTGTCCACTTACGCTCCCCTCTGGTGCAAGTCCTGCTTTTCCTTTCTCGAGGGCGCGAGCCACCCCGAGGAGCTGGTCGAGGCCTGCGCGGCGCAAGGGATCGAGACGATGGCGCTCACGGACCGCGACGGCGTGTACGGCGTCGTCGAGGCGCACGTCAAGGCGCGCGAGACGGGCGTCCGCCTGGTGCTGGGCTCCGAGGTCACGATCGACGACGGCTCGACGCTGGTCCTCCTCGCGACGAGCCGCAAGGGGTACGCGAACCTCTGTGAGCTGATCACCGCCGGACGCCGCCGCTCGGAGAAGGGCGTAAGCCGCGTCGGCTGGCGCGAGGTATACGAGCACGCGGAGGACCTGATGGCGCTCTGGGGAGGCGACCGCGGCCTCCTCGCCGGCGAGGCCGACCCGTTCTTCGTCGCCCACGGCCTCGGGGAGGCGTTCGGCGACCGGCTGTACGCGATGGCGGCGCGGCACCGGCGCGCCGAGGAGCCGCGGCGCGAGGCACGCCTGCGCCAGCGCGCGGAGAAGTACCGGATCCCGGTGGCCGCCGCGCACGAGGTCCTCTACCACAAGCCGGCGCGCCGCGAGCTGCAGGACGTGCTGACGGCGATCCGCCACCGGGTGAAGCTCGTGGACGCCGGCCGCCTCCTGAAGCCGAACCACGAGCATGCGCTCAAGCCGCCGCGCGCGTTCGAGCGGCTCTTCGAGGACGACCCCGCCGCCGTCGCCCGTACGCTCGAGGTGGCCTCGCGCTGCTCGTTCTCGCTGGACGGGCTCCGCTACCGTTACCCGTCGGAGAGGCTGCCGGACGGGAAGACCTCCGCCGACTGGCTCCGGGAGCTGACCTCGGAGGGGGCGCGCGGGCGCTACGGCGGATCGGTCCCGGAGGACGTCGCGCGGCAGCTCGAGAAGGAGCTCGACCTCATCGTCGAGCTGGATTACTGCGGCTACTTCCTGACCATGTGGGAGATCGTCCGCTTCTGCCGCGAGCGCGGGATCCTCTGCCAGGGGCGCGGCTCGGCGGCGAACTCGGCCGTGTGCTACTGCCTCGGGATCACGGCGGTGGACCCGGTGCGCCTCGGGCTCCTGTTCGAGCGGTTCCTCTCGCGCGAGCGCGCCGAGCCGCCGGACATCGACCTCGACATCGAGCACGACCGGCGGGAGGAGGTGATCCAGCACGTCTACGCCAAGTACGGGCGGACCCACGCCGCGATGGTCGCGAACCTGATCCGCTACCGGCCGCGCTCGGCGGTGCGCGACGTGGGGAAGGCGCTCGGCCTCGCCGAGACCGCCCTTGACCGGCTGTCGAAGCTGCTGCCGCACTACGGCGACGTGGCGCCCGAGGCGTTCGCGGAGGCGGGGCTCGACCCCGAGCACCCCGTCCACCGGGACGTGCTCCGCCTGTCGTCCGAGGTCCTCGACTTCCCGCGGCACCTCTCGATCCACCCCGGCGGGTTCCTCCTCGGCCACGATCCGGTGTCCACCCTGGTCCCCATCGAGAACGCGACCATGCCGGATCGGACGGTGATCCAGTGGGACAAGGACATGATCGAGGAGCTGGGCCTGTTCAAGGTGGACCTCCTGGGCCTCGGCGCGCTCAACCAGCTCCACAAGGCGTTCGACCTCCTGGAGCGGCACCACGGGAAGAATCTTTCGATGGCGGCCATCCCGCCCGACGACATCGCAACCTTCGACATGATCTGCAGGGCCGACACGGTGGGAGTGTTCCAGATCGAGAGCCGGGCACAGATGGCGATGCTGCCGCGCCTGAAGCCGCGGACCTACTACGACCTCGTCATCGAGGTCAGCATCGTGCGTCCCGGCCCGATCACCGGCGGCATGGTCCACCCGTACCTCAAGCGGCGCGCCGGGGAGGAAAAGGTGGTCTACCCGCACCCCACCCTCGAGCCGGTGCTGGCCAAGACGCTCGGGGTGCCGCTGTTCCAGGAGCAGGTGATCCGGCTCGCGATGGTGGCCGCCGACTACACGCCGGGGGAGGCGGACCAGCTCCGTCGCGACATGGCGGCATGGCGCAAGACCGGGCGGATCGAGCGGCACCACGAGCGGCTGGTGCGGCGGATGACGGCGAAGGGGATCGAGCCCGAGTTCGCGGAGCGGGTGTTCGAGCAGATCCGCGGCTTCGGCGAGTACGGCTTCCCCGAGAGCCACGCGGCGAGCTTCGCGCTGATCGCCTACGCGACCGCCTGGATGCGCCGTCACTACCCGGACGTCTTTGCGTGCTCGCTCCTGAACGCGCAGCCGATGGGGTTCTACTCGCCCGCCACGATCGTCGAGGACGCCAAGCGCCACGGCATCGAGATCCAACCCGTGGACGTGACCGTCAGCGACTGGGACTGCACCCTCGAGCCGGGCTCGCGGCCTCGCTTCGCGATCCGCATGGGATTGCGGTACGTGAAGGGGCTCGGCGAGAGCGAGTGGAAGAGGATCGAGGCGGCGAGGGGCGAGCGGCCGTTCGCGTCGGTCGCCGACTTCGTGGGGCGAACGCGGCTCGACGAAGGGACGGTCGCGCGGCTCGCCGAGGCGGGGGCGCTATCGCGCTTCGAGCCGGGGAGACGGGGCGCGCTCTGGGCGGCCAAGGGAGCGGCACGCGCGACCCGCGCGGCGATGGACCTCGATCGCGAAGAGGCGACGCCGTCGTTCGAGGGGCTCGGCCCGGTCGAGACCATCGGCTGGGACTACCGGACGACCGGCCACAGCCCGCGAGGCCACCCGCTGGCGCCGCTCCGGGAGAAGCTCCGGGCCCGCCGCCTCCCCGACGCGCGCACCGTGTCGCGCCTGCCGCACGGCCGCCTCGTCCACTACGCGGGGCTCGTGATCTGCCGTCAGCGGCCCGGCACCGCGTCGGGCGTCGTCTTCATGACCCTCGAGGACGAGACCGGCTTTGTCAACGTCGTGGTCTGGAGCCGCGTGTACGAGAAGCACAAGGTGCTGGTCAAGACCACGAGCTTCCTCGGCGTGACGGGGAAGCTAGAAGTGCAGGACGGCGTCACGCACCTCGTCGCCGAGAGCTTCTGGACGCCGAAGGACCTCCTCGAGCCGGCCAAGGTCGGAAGCCGCGACTTCCACTGACGCGCGCCGGATCGGTTACCATGGTGGAAGCTGCCCGGGAAGGAGGCCCCGCATGAACCTGATCCTGCATCTCCTCATCAACGCCGCCGCGCTCTGGGTCGCGGTGCGGTTCATCCCCGGAATCACCTATCACGGGGGCCCGTTGCCGCTGCTCGGCGTGGCGCTGGTGTTCGGTGTCGTGAACGCCATCGTGAAGCCGCTGGCGACGTTCCTCAGCCTGCCCTTCGTCGTGCTGACCCTGGGCCTGTTCCTGCTGGTGATCAACGCGCTCATGCTGTGGCTCACCAGCGCCCTCGCGGGGACGCTCGGCCTCCAATTCCACGTCGCGGGATTCGTGCCGGCGCTCCTGGGCTCGCTGGTCGTGAGCTTCGTCAGCATGGTGTTCTCCGCCTTCGTGAAGAGCGGAAGGCGCGGCTGAACGCGACGAAGCAGGACGCACGCGACCGGGAGGACGATCGCGTGCGCCGCGGAGCCTAAGGCTGACGAGCGGTACCTCTGCAGCAGGACCCTCAGATCTTCGGTTCTGTCATCTGCTGGCCTCGATTGCTTTCCGATCGGTCGTCTCCAGCAAGTCCTCGAAAAGGGCCCTGTAATGAACCGTGGCCCGCCTGAGGTCCTCGGTTTTTGCCGCTCCGCGCTGGCTGGCAAGGGCGAGATCGCGCGCTTCCCTGTAGTTCTCCACGAAGCGCGGATGATCGACGGAAATGTCGGCGGCCCGTTGATCGAAATCGCCGACGGGGTAGCCTCGAGCTCGCATGACTTCCTCCACGAGCGTCGCGGCGTCCGAAACCGCGCCGGCGGGATTGTCGACGAAGGAGGCCTGCGTCGAGCGCCACCTGTCGGCGAAGCGGTCATGATCTCCGACCGACAGCGGGTGGATATCGAGTTGTCCCACGCGTTTGGTGCGCGACGCCAGATCGGCCTCGCCACGTCTTCGGCTGCCGGACGTCTTCACGGCGAGGTCGTATTCAGTGCCGAATCGGCGCCTGAGACCCGCGGATCGCTTCTTCCCGATAACAAGCCATGCCACGCCGGCCCCTATCAGGAGCGAGACTCCCACGATAAGAACGACCATCCATGTTTCCATGGCTACCCTCCTTGTCCGCCGGTCAAGACCGGCGAGGACGTATTCCGTTGCGGACTCCTGCTCTTGCGCGATCGAGACGGATCTCCGAGCGGTAGGCTACGCTCCCTACCGGGGCCTCGCGATGGGGTGTAACCCTACGGTGGATCGTCGGCGGCCATCCCAGGCCGGGAATCCAGCAGCACCGAGATTCTCATGAGGACCGACCTGGCCGATGACCACGTCGTCTCAAGGGCCTTCTGCCCCATCAGAAAGCTCGGAGTGCCGAAGCATCGGGCGAACGCCTCGGCGCGCTGGCCAAACTCGCCCTGCCCGAAGGGACTGGCTAGATGGAGATGGAGTCGATGGAAGCGGAGAGGGTCCGTGGCGAGATCGGCGGCAGACCCGCGTTTCGAGCGCCGGCCGGGTTGGATAAGCACATGATACGAATCAGAGCCGCGCGATCCGCCGGCATGCCGGGATTTCACCACGTGCCGCGGCGAGGAGGCGCCGCGAGGGGCTACATCCTGCCGGCCATCATCCCGTGGAGCCCGAGAGGGATCGCCGCGATCATCGCGATCGCGAAGAACAGCACGATGGCGCAGACGACGACCACGATCGTGTAACCCAGCGCTTTTTCCTGCGGCGCCTTCATCAGGACGGGCAGCCCCAGGAACAGCAGGTAGAGGCTGTACAGGCCGAGAAGCCCGAGGAGGCTCAGGACCGGGAACAGCGAGAAGATCCCGGCGACCCACGCGGCCGTGCTGGAATACGCGGCGACCTTGAGGGACCGGATCGAGCTCTTCTGGCCGCCGAAGGCCGGGGCGAGGGCGTCGATGAGGAGGGCGAGCACGAATACCGCGACGACCGCGAGGACCCAGTGGAGAACCGCGCTCGAGACGGCGCTTCCCAGCGGGACCCGGAGTGTTTCCCCGAAGGGGACTCGGATCCCGAAGACGGTCATCCCGATCAGAGACGCCACGGGCCCGATGGCGCTCAACGGAAGCACGTAGCCGGCGTAGATCGCGAAAGCGGTCGCGGGCTCGGCATCGATGGTCTGCCACTCCTGCTTCGGCTGGAACAGGATTCTCTGGACGCGGGCCACGAGGTTCATTTCCGTTCCTCCTGCGTTGGGGGGGTTCGCGAGGATCTTCCGCCCTCGGGCGGGACCAAGTCAAGCGGCGGCCGCGGAGCCGCGAATCGTGCCCATCACAAACCGCATCCGTCCGGCCTGCGGACCTGCGACAGATTGGGCACGAAACGCCGCCATCCCTGGCCACGGGCCTCCCAGTCCCATCCTCCTCCCCGTGCCCGGGCTTGACGCGGCGCCGGCAACCGGCGAAACATAGGGGACCGGCGCCGGGGCTTCCGGCTCCTGGCGGACGAAAGGAGTCTCGACCATGTCCATGCGGTTCAGGCCGATAACGCTCCGGTTCGCGGTGACGGCTCTCGCGGCCGCCCTTCTCGCCACTCTTTCCGCCTTCGCGGAGGGAGCGACGCAGGCGGACAGGATCCGGATCGCGGTCGTGGATTTCAACACGGACGCGCTCCAGAACGGCTGGCACTACTCGTGGTCGTACAACAACCTCGCCCGCGCGGCCTCCGAGAACCTCGCCTCGGAGCTGGTGAAGACCGGGAAATTCCGGGTGATCGAGCGCCAGCAGCTGGACCGGGTCCTAGGGGAACAGAACCTCGGCGACGCGGGGCGCATCGATCCCTCGACCGCCGCCCGGGTCGGGAAGATCCTCGGCGTGCAGCTGATCGTGATCGGCTCGGTGATCGAGTTCGGCGTGAAGGAGAGGGAGGCCGGGGCCAAGTGGCTCGGGAAGATCAAGGGGTACGGGGGGACCTCGCTGTCGTCCACGACGGGGACGGGGAAGCTGACCGCGCGGCTCGTGGACACGACCACGGCGGAGATCCTCGGCGCCTACGACGGCGCGTCGTCCCACACCTTCACCAAGGCGGAGTTCGCCGGCGCGAACCTCGGCACCAACTGGGACAGCGGCATGGCCTCCAACGTCCTCTCCGAGGCGGTGCAGAAGCTCGCGAAGGACATCGCGGCGGGATCCGGCGACGTCGCCCCCTCGACGGCGCGCGGCGGGCTCGAGGGGAAGATCGCGAAGGTCGAAGGGACGAGTGTCTACCTGAACATCGGCGCGGCGAAGGGGCTCAAGGTGGGCGACCGCTTCGAGGTCCGGCGCGTCGGGGAGGCGATCGTGGACCCCGACTCCGGCGAGAAGCTCGGGGGTGAGGAGACCGCGGTCGGCGTGATCGAGATCACCAAGATCGTCAACGAGAAGCTGTCCGTGGCGCGAGCCGTCGAGGGGGCCGCGTTCAAGATCGGCGACCGCGCCGTGATGAAGTGACCTGGAGGGGAGCCACCGCAGATGCTCTCGGTTCGCGAAGCTGTTTCCGCCGTCACGCGACGGGAGCGACGATGACGCAGCATTCGCAACCCCGCCGTGAGCCGCGACCTGGACCGCGCGCTCACTTGCCGGTCTTTCCGGTCGGCGCCGGGTGCGGGATACGGAGCGCGCTCAGGCGCCGGTGCGTATGACCGGGCGGGGCTTGGGGCATCCCCTTGGCGGTGTTTCTGACCTCTCGCCCCGTGTCCTCCACGCCCCAGACTTCCGAGAGGTAGAGCTTGTCGCCGAACTCGTCGAAGACGAGCTCGACGATGCCGGGATCGTCCCTCGCCGGCATCTCGTTGGTGTCGAAGAACGCGTGCGCACGCGCGTCCCGGCTTCGAATCGTCAGGACAAAGGGCTCGTCAGTGCTCGCGAGATCGACGATGTAGTCGCCGGCCGGGAGGACAGTTCCGTTGGCGGTGAACTCGAAGGGGATCTTGGTTTCGATGCCTCCCTCCTGGGCAAGGGCCTCGGCGCCTCCGAGCGCGAGAAGCCCGCATACCACGACGAGGTCCAACACTCGTCCTCTCATGGTCACCGCCTCCGAAGGACGCGGGCCCAGGATCCGGTCCGAGTCATCCCGTGGGCCGCGGGATGGCTCGGACAGGCTCCTAGTCGAAGTCGTTGCCGTGTGGGGGGGTGAGGCCGGTGTAGTCCCCGATCACCTTGGCGTCGTACGGGCCGTTCAACCCCTGGTTCGCGTTCGACGTCCCGTAGCCCGTGTTGTTCCCATTGTCGAGGGGCAGCCCGTAGGTCGAGACGACGTGGCAGGGCATGGCGTGGTCCACGACGATGACGCGGTTGTTGTATTGGTCGCTGATGATCGTGTCGCCGTTCTCCAGCCGTATGGCGCGCGACGGCTGCGGCGCCGGGTTGCTGCCGGCGTCGCCGTCGGTCGCGCATTGCCACACGACGTTGTCGTGGGCGTCCACCTCGACCGCGCGAGCGTTTCCCGCGTCGGTGAGGAGCGTGTCGCCGTCCTCCAGACGGCTGGCGAAGGCCACCGCCCCGAGGGAGCCGCCGGCCGTGAAGCTGGTGACGACGTGATGGTTCCGGTCCACTTCGATCGCGCGGTTGTTGTTCTCGTCGGCGATGAGGACGTTGCCGTTCCCGAGCAGCTCGGCGCTGTTCGGGTTGTCGAGGACGTTGTCGTAGCAGCAGTCGGCTACGCCCGTCTGGCCGTATTGCCAAACGATCTTCTTGTCGTGCGCGACCTCGATCACGCGCTCGTTCGCCTGGTCGGTCACGAGGACGTGGCCGCTCGGGAGCCAGGTCGCCTGCACCGGCGTATTCAGTTGGTTCGGGCCGGCGCCGCTGACCCCGAATTGGCCGTACTGCCAGATGATCTTGCCCTGGCGGTTGACCAGCATCACGCGGTTGTCGGCGCAGGGTCCGGGGCTGCAATCCCCGAAGCCTCCGGGGTTCCCGGTTCCGGCGACGAGGGTGTTCTGGCCGACGCGTTGCGCGTCGTTCACCCCCACCGGAGAGCTGCCCGACGTGAGATCCGCCGGGCCGTTTCCGAACGACCAGACGATGTCTCCCGACGCGGCGATCTCGATGACCCGGTTGTTGTACTGGTCCGAGATGAGGATGTTGCCGGGTTGGTTGTACTGACCCTTCTCGCTCTTGGCGTGGATGGGGGTAGCGAGAAGCGCCAGCACGCCCGCCGCAGCAAGGGCCAGCGTGAGCAACCGGCGCAACGAATCGAACCGTAACGTGGTCTCCATGGACCTTTCTCCTTCCTGGGCCGTTGAGCTCGCCGCGGCGAGAAACGACCCCCGCCTACCTGATGTGAACGGTCCCGCAGGGGGCGCTATCCGAAACTCGCCGGCCTGCTTCGCAGAGTGACGGTCCGAGCGTAGTCGTCCGTCCTGGGCCGCGCGATTCGAAAGGGTGACGCTCGTCACCGGGAATCGAACAGGTCCCGACGTCCGTCACCGGTCGCCGCCCGGGCGGCCCGTGACGCGGTATCGCCGGTAGCGTCGGTCGACCGACGCACCGAGGCGCGGCGTCGGACGCCGACCCCCAAGGGCAGCTCGCCGCGTCCTGGACGGATGGACCCCCATGTCAGCCCGACGGCGATCGGGATCCGAGGGCGGACCCAAAAGGGCACGGTCGCGTCTCCCCGCGTAAAGTGTCCCATTTTTGTCCTTTTTATGCCTGCGCGCGGACTAGGCTCGTAGCCAGAGACCAAAAGGAGATGCGTATGACGACGGGACCGTTTCTGCGAAGGGCTTCGGGCGCGGCGACCGCGGTCGCTCTCGCGGCGCTGGCTGCGGCTTCGGCGCGCGCCCAGACCGCCTGCCGCACCCCCGACTGCAGCCAGACCACGCCACCCCTGGCGTGCCGGAACCGCGCGACACCACGAACTACCCCCGTGCTGATGACCTCGGTCAGGACGTACAGCCCCGCGGAGCCGAAGATCGAGCCGGGCGATTGCATCGAGTGGACCGCAGAGGGCCTGACCCACAGCTCGTCGGCGGACCCGTGCCCGACCGCGATTCCCTGTAACTCGCCGTCGCCCGCGTCGTGCCTTTGGGACAGCGGCAACGTCGCGTTCAACGACTCGCCCCCATCGGTCATCTGCGCCTACGATCCGGCGTCCTACCCCCCGGAGACCGCCGACGGCTATTACTGCAGGTTCCACGACAACCCGTCCCACACCGGGACGATGCACGGGATCCTCCACGTCACCACGGCGATCCAGCTCACGGCGAACAAGGACACGATCCAAGGAGACGTCGTGCTCACATGGAGCGGGGGCGGCATCGTCGGCGACGTGACCTACATGCTGGTCCGGAGCGAATCGGGCGACCCGGCGTTCCCCGTCGCGAGCATCACCCTGAACGACCCCGACGCGGGCGCTACGGGGACCCAGTTCACCGACCTGGGCGAGCTCCAGAACCCCGGGACCCGGTACTACCTCGTCCGCAACCGGCAGTCGACCGAATGACGCGCGACGGGACCACGGCCTTCGTCTATTCTGGGTCGCAGGGGGTTGATTCGTGGCGCGCCTGCGACCCGAGCGACGCCGGGGGAGGGAGGATGTGCGGGCGCACATCCTGGCCGACCTCCATTCGGGCCGGCTGAGCCCCGGCGACCGGGTTCCTTCGCTGCGCCGGATGGCCGAACGCGTCGGGGCCGACCGGAAGACCGTCCATCGTGCCTACCTCGCGCTTGAGCGGGAGGGCATCCTGGAGATGCGCGCGGGGAGCGGGACGTTCCTGATCGAAGGCCGAACCGCCTCCGAGCGGCCGGTGCGTTCCGACGAACTGCTCTCCGCCGTCAACCGTTCGCGCGCCGAAGCCGCCGGGCTCGGCCTGGACCCGGGAGCCTTCGCCCGTTTCCTCGATCTTGCCCTGGCCGGCGGACTCCGCGGCGTGCCCCTTGCCGTGGCCGAGTGCAACCTCGAGCAGGTGACGCTCTTCTCTCTCGAGCTGGAGCGCACGCTGGGCGTCCGGTGCCGCCACGTGCTCCTTCCCGACGTGGCCACGGGGGCCGCGAGGACGCTTGCCGGCTGCGCCGGCATCGTGACAACGGACTTCCACCGCTCCGAGATGGCGGGGGTCGCCGCAACGCTCGCCCTCCCGGTCTACCGGATCGCGCTCGACCCCGGCTTCCCCCGCGTGCTCGTGGAGGAGGCGAGAAAAGGCCCCGTGGTGATGGTGGTCCTCGATCGGAGCTTCGCCCCGGGATTCCTTCGGTTCCTCTCCGGGGCGTCCGTTGCCGAGGACATCCTGGCGCGCATTCACATGGTCGAGCCGCAGGAGATGCGGGTCGCCTGTCGTAAGGCGGGCGGCGGGGCGGCGATCTACGTCTCTCCCACGGTCGAGGCGGCGCTCAAGGGACGCATCCCCGAAGGGCTCCGGAGGCTTCGGGTGGCGCGCCACATCTCGGCGGCCTCGGTCGAGCGGCTCGAGGTGCGGCTCGCTCTCGATCTCGCGCTGAGCGGCCGATGGACAGGCGGACCCGACAACGCCTCGGCGCATGGCCGACGCGGTGCGGGAGATCGTTTGTGAGACGGGGTAGACTTGCGGGGGAGGGGTAATCCGCCCCACACGGGAGGCGACGCCATGCCGGTTCCTGATCCGCATCCGTCCGAAGTGCTCGACGTGCTCCGCCGGCGCTGTCCCCGGACGAGGATCGCCGTTGCGGGCGCGAGCAACAACCCCGAGAAGTACGGGAACATCATCGTCCGGAACCTGAAGGGAAAGGGGTACACCGTCCTGCCCGTGAACCCGAAGGAGGACCTGATCGAGGGCCTTCCCGTCGCGCACTCGATCGGCGAGCTCGAGAAGCCGGTGGACATCCTGGTGATGGTCACGCCTCCGCCGGCGACGCTCCGCCTGATGCGGGAGGCCGCGGAAGCCGGCTTCCCCGCGGTGTGGCTCCAGGACGGGAGCTTCGACGACGCGGTGCTCGAGTTCGTCGCGACCGCACCCTTCAAGACCGTCCACCACGCGTGCGTCATGGTGGCCAGCAACTTCTGACCGCGTCCCCGTATAATTGGGCGCTCCGGGCTCCCCGGGCGCGCGCCTGCGCGCCGGAGGCTCCGGCCGAGGGCGCCCCATGCCACGTCGCCTCGTCTTCTCCCTTCTCGCTCTTCTCGCCGCGGCGGCGGCCCTGACCTGCGGCGGACCCGGCGGCACCCCGAAGAACACCAAGGTCGTCGGGGTCACGCTGCTCACGCGCGGCCACCTTTTCTACCGCGATCTCGAGGAGGGGCTGCTGACAGAGGCCGAGAAGAATGGCTACAGGCTGATCGTGACGTCGGCGGAGTTCGATCTCGGGAAGCAGGCGGCGCAGATCGAGGACTTCGTCGCGCGGAAGGCGGACGCGATCGTGCTCTGCCCCGTGGACTCGAAGGGGGTCGGGCCGGGGATCCGGAAGGCCAATGCCGCCGGGATTCCGGTGTTCACCGCCGACATCGCCGCGCAGGAGGGGGACGTCGTCTGCCACGTCGCGTCGGACAACGTGGCGGGCGGCAGGCTGGCCGGGGAGTACCTCGCGAAGCTCCTGAACGGCACGGGCAAGGTCGCGATCGTGAACCAGCCGGCGATCACCTCCGTCCTGGACCTGGTGGCGGGGTTTCGGCAGGCGATCTCGAATTACCCGGGGATGGTGGTCGTCGCCGACGTCAACGGGCAGGGGGTGCGGGACCGCTCCCTAGAGGTCGCGTCGGACGTCCTCCAGGCCCACCCGGACCTCGACGGGATCTTCGGGATCAACGACGACTCCGCTCTCGGAGCGCTGGACGCCGTGCGACAGCTCGCGAGGGACCGCGTCGCGATCGTGGGGTACGACGCCACCCCTCCCGCGGTGGACGCGATCCGGAAGGGGACCGCGCTCAAGGCCGACGTGATCCAGTACCCGCGGAAGATCGGCGCCGCGACCGTCGAAATGATCCGCCGGCATTTCGCTGGAGAGGCGCTCCCGAGGACCGTTCCTGTCGAGGTGGGCATCGTGGACCGCGCCGCGCTCGCCCGATGAGCACCCTCCTCGAGCTGCGCGGCATCGTCAAGCGCTACGGCGGGGTCCTCGCCCTCGACGGGGTGGACTTCGGGGTCGAGCGCGGGGAGGTCCACGCCCTCGTCGGCGAGAACGGCGCCGGGAAGTCCACGTTGATGAAGATCCTCGCCGGCGCGATCCCCAGGGACGCCGGAACCGTTCTCGTGGAAGGGGCGGAGGCCGACCTCGACTCGCCGGCCGCCTCGCTGCGCCTCGGCATCGGGATGATTCACCAGGACCTGAAGATCGTCCCGGAGATGACCGTCGCCGAGAACCTGCTCCTCGGAGCCGAGCCTCTCCTCGCCGGGACGCCGTTTCTCGACCGGCGCGCGATGGAGCGGGCCGCCCGCGCCGCGCTCGCGCAGCTCGGCGAGGATCTCGACCCCTGGGCGAAGGCGGGACGGCTCGGCGTCGCGCGCCAGCAGATCGTCGAGATCGCCGGAGCGATCTCGCGCAAGGTCCGGGTCCTGGCCCTCGACGAGCCGACCGCTTCCCTGACCGGCCGCGAGATCGCGCGCCTGTTCGACGTCGTGCGACGCCTCAGGGCCGAGGGGGCCGGGATCGTCTACATCTCGCACCGGCTCGACGAGGTGTTCGAGATCGCCGACCGCGTGACCGTGCTGCGCGACGGGCGGACGGTGGCGAGTGCTCCGGCCTCGACGATCGACCGGACGACCTTGGTCCGCTGGATGATCGGGCGGGAGATCGCGGAGGGCGCGAGGGAGGGGGCTCCCGCCGCGGGCGAGGAGATCCTCCGGCTCGAGGGGGTCGCGTCCGGCTGGCTCGGACCGGTGAACCTCGCGCTCCGCCGCGGCGAGGTCCTGGGCCTCGCGGGGCTCGTGGGGGCGGGGCGGACGGAGCTGGCGCGGCTGGTCTTCGGCGCGGACCGCCCGGACAGCGGAAGGATGTTCCTCGAGGGGCGGGAGATCGCCCCTCGCTCGCCGCGGGAGGCGATCGACCTCGGGATCGCGCTCCTCACCGAGGACCGGAACCGGCTCGGGCTCGTCTCGACCATGAACGTCAGGGAGAACGTCACGCTCGCGAGCCTGAGGGCGCTCGGCCGCGGGATCTTCACGAGCCTTAGGCGGGAGGAGACCGCGACGCGACGTCACGTGGACCGGCTCCGCATTCGCGCCCCCTCCCTCGACGCCGGGGTGGACCAGTTGAGCGGGGGAAACCGGCAGAAGGTGGTGCTCGCGCGCTGGCTCGAGACCCGTTCCAAGGTGCTGATCTTCGACGAGCCCACCGCCGGCGTCGACGTGGCCGCGAAGGCGGAGATCCTCGCGCTGGTGCGCGAGCTGGCGGCGGGCGGGGCCGGTGTAATGGTGGTCTCGTCGGACCTGCCGGAGCTGCTGGGTCTCAGCGACCGGATCCTGGTCCTGTGCGAGGGGGCGATCGCCGGGGACCTTGCCGCGGGGGAAGCCACGCAAGAGCGGGTCATGACCCTGGCGACCGGCGGCGGCAGGGAGGCGGCGTGAGCCGGGCGGTCCGCCGGGCGCGGCGGAGCCGGATCGGCGATCTGGGGCTCGCCGCGGCGCTCGCGGCGGAATGCGTCGCGTTCGCGGCCCTCTCCCCGCATTTCTTCACCGCGGAGAACCTCCTGAACGTCTCGCTCCAGGCCTCGATCACCGCGATCATCGCGGCCGGGATGACCTTCGTGATCCTGACCGGCGGGATCGATCTCTCGGTGGGCTCGGTGGTCGCCGTCGCGGGGATCGTCGCCACTTCGACCCTGAAGGCCGGCCTCGCGCCGTCGGTGGGGATTCCGCTGGCGATCCTGGTCGCCCTGGCGTTCGGCGCGCTCTCGGGCTCCATCGCCGGCCTGTTCGTCACCCGGTTCGCGGTCGCGCCGTTCATCGTCACCCTCGCGCTGATGACGGTCTGGCGCGGGACGGCGTTCGTGGTGACGGGGGGGCGGCCGGTCTGGGAGCTCCCGGAGAGCTTCGGCTATCTGGGAAGCGGGCGCCCTCTCGGCGTGCCGCTCCCTTCCCTGGCGATGCTCGGGGTGTACGCCGCCGCCCACGTCGTGCTCCTCCACACCCGGTTCGGCCGGTACGTGCTCGCGGTGGGAGGGAACGCCGAGGCCGCGCGCCTCGCCGGAATCCGGACCGGCCGCGTGGTTGCCGGGGTCTACGTCCTCTGCGGGGTCCTCTCGGCGGCGAGCGGCGTCCTCCTGGCCTCGAGGATGAACTCGGGCCAGCCGAACGCGGGGATGATGTACGAGCTGGACGTGATCGCGGCGGTGGTCGTGGGAGGCACAAGCCTCTCCGGCGGCCGCGGCTCCATCGCGGGGACCTTTCTCGGGGCGATGCTGATCGCGGTGCTGAGGAACGGTCTGAACCTCCTGAACGTGAACTCCTACGTCCAGCAGGTGGTGGTCGGCGTCGTGATCCTGCTGGCGGTGCTGGCGGACACGGCGCGGAAGAAACGATGAGGTGGTCCATGTCGATCCGTGGAACGATCGCGATCCTGCTGCTCGCGGCCACGCCGGCCTTAGGCGCGACCGTCGTGGACCGGCTCGTGGAGCGCCTCGACGCGCTGACCCGGTTCTCCCTCGAGGACTGGAAGGCGAGCCCGGACCTCAAGACGGCGAGGATCGACGGGGACGCACCGGCGCGCCCCGACTTCGACGACTCGCGCTGGGACACCCTGAAGCTCGACGAGAAGATCTACCCCGACTCCTGCTGGCTCCGCAAGACGCTCGTCCTGCCCGAGACCTACCTCGGCCGGCCGGTCCGCGGACCGGCGCGCCTGCTCCTCACCGTGGACGACGCCGGCTCGCTCTTCGTGAACGGTGAGAGCAAGGGGACCTTCGCATGGGACGGCGCCTTCGATCTTGCCGCGGACGTCAAGCCCAAGGACCGCTTTGTGATCGCGATCAAGGCGGTCAACACGGGCGGGCCGCTCCGAATCCTCCGGGCGGAGCTCCATTTCCAGGGGGAGGAGGAGTTGCGTCGCCAGGTGGAGGACCTCTCGCTGAGCCTCCGCGTGGGACAGAAGCTGCTGGGGTTCGACACGTACCAGACCAGCTCCAACAAGAAGGTGGACCCGGGGACCGACGCCTCCGCGGTCCCCCGCGAGGAGAAGGTCCGGCTCGGCGCGCTCCTCGAAGAGATCGCGGGGCGCGTGGACGCGGCGGCGCTCGAGCGCGGGGAGGTGGACCGGTTCCTGGCTTCTCTCGAGGCCGCGCGCGCGGCGCTCCGGCCGGTGGGCGCGTTCGCGAGGCGTTTCACCCTCTTCTTCGACGCGAATGCGCACATCGACGCGGCCTGGCTCTGGCGCGAGCGGGAGACGGTCGAGGTCTGCAAGAACACGTTCTCGTCGGTCCTGAACATGTTCGACGCGCGACCGGACTTCACGTACACCCAGAGCTCCGCCGCCTACTACGACTGGATGCAGCGGCGCTACCCCGATCTCTTCCTCCGTATCCGCGAGAAGATCAGGGAGGGCCGGTGGGAGGCGGTCGGCGGAATGTGGATCGAGCCGGACTGCAACCTCCCGTCCGGCGACTCCTGGGCGCGGCACCTCCTGTACGGGAAGCGGTACTTCCGGGACGAGCTGGGCGTCGACGTCACGATCGGATGGAACCCCGACTCCTTCGGCTACAACTGGAACATGCCGCAGTTCTACCGGCAGGCGGGGATCGACGCGTTCATCACGCAGAAGATCGGCTGGAACGCGGTGAACGTGTTCCCGCACCGGGTGTTCTGGTGGGAGGCGCCGGACGGCTCGCGGGTGTTGAGCTACTTCCCGTTCGACTACGTCGACACCGTCCAGGACCCCTATCGCCTCGTGGACTGGCTCCGCCAGTTCGAGGCGAACACCGGGTTCCGGAAGATGCTGGTGCTGTTCGGCGTCGGCGACCACGGCGGCGGCCCCTCCCTCGAGATGCTCGACCGCGTGGACCGCCTCCGCTCGCTCACCGTGTTCCCGGCGGTGGAGTACGGCACCGCCGGGCGCTACCTGGCGTGGCTCCGCTCGCGGGACCTGTCGAAGCTCCCCGTCTGGAAGGACGAGCTGTACCTCGAGTACCACGAGGGAACGTTCACGACCCAGGCGCGCATGAAGGAGTGGAACCGCCGCAGCGAGACGGAGCTGACGAACGCCGAAAAGTTCTCGACGCTCGCCACGCTGACGGGCGGGATCTACGACGGCGCCGGGCTCCAGGAGGCCTGGAAGCACGTGCTGTTCAACCAGTTCCACGACATCCTGCCGGGCTCCGGGATCCGCGAGGTGTACGTGGACGCGCCCGAGCGCTACCGCGCGGCGGAGGAGATCGCCACGCACGACCTCGACCTCGCGCTCCGCGGCCTCGCGCGGGCCGCCGACACCTCGAAGGCCGAGGGGACCCCCGTGGTGGTGTTCAACCCGCTCGCGTGGGAGCGGCGGGACGCCGTTCGCATCGGTCTTCCGCCGGGCGACGAGGGCGAGATCGCCGTGTTCGACGCGCGGGGGCGCGAGGTCCCGTCCCAGGTCGTGCCCAGCGGGCGTTACTCCCGCGAGGTGCTGTTCGTGGCCGGCGCCGTCCCGCCGCTCGGCTATGCGGTCTACGACCTGAGGCGCGGGAAGCCGGGCGCCGACTCCCCGCTGCGGATTTCGGAGGGCCGAATCGAGAACGAGTTCTTCGCCGTCGGGATCGACCCGGCGTCCGGGTGGGTGAAGAGCATCGTGGACAAGCGAAACGGCAAGGAGATCCTCGCCGGCCCGGGGAACGAGCTGCAGCTCCTCGAGGACAGGCCGTCCGCCTGGGACGCGTGGAACATCGGATTGACCGGCACCCGCTACCCGTCCACGCTCCGCTCCCTCGAGGTCGTCGAGCGGGGACCGGCGCGGGCTGTGCTGCGCCTGAAGCGGGACTTCCTGAAGCCGGGCGTCAAGAAAGATTTCCCCACCGAGGACTTCCCGACGAGCTTCTTCACGCAGGACATCGTGCTCCACGCCGGCATCGACCGGATCGACTTCGTCACCACCGCGGACTGGTGGGAGGAGAAGACGATGCTCAAGGTCGCCTTCCCCGTGACCGTCGCCGACGCCCTCGCGAGCTACGAGATCCCCTTCGGCTCGATCGCGCGCCCGACGGGGGAGCGCGACAGCTGGGAGAAGGCGAAGCGCGAGGTCCCCGTGGAGCGGTGGGCCGATCTGTCGCAGGACGATTACGGGGTGAGCCTCCTGAACCGCTCGAAGTACGGGTACGACATCAAGGGCTCGACCATGCGGCTCTCCCTCCTCCGGTCGCCGCTCTGGCCGGACCCGACGGCCGACCGGGGCGCGCACACGATCGAGTACGCGCTCTACCCCCACGCGGGGCGCTGGCGCGCGGCGGGGACCGCGCGGCGCGGAGCCGAGTACGGCACGCCGCTTCTCGCGGTCGCCACCGACCGCCATCCCGGATCGCTCCCGCCGGAGAAGTCGTTCGTGAGCCTGGGGCCCGACCGCTACGTGCTTGCATCGATCAAGCGCGCCGAGGACTCCGACGCCTGGGTCGTCCGCTGGTACGAGTCCCGAGGCGAGCCCGGCACCGCCGAGCTCGCCCTCCCGTTCACGCCGAGGAAGGTCGTGACGTCCAACTTCCTGGAGGAGGACGGCGAGCCGGTCCCGTCTCTCGGAAGCGTCGTGAAGGTCCCGACCCCGCCCAACGCGGTGGTGACCGTCAAGGTGTTCCCGTGAGCGAGGCGGCCCGAAAGCGCGCGCTGCGCCGCGCGCTGGCTGCGGCGCCCCTCGACGAGCCGTCGGACCTCGTGGACCTTCACGAGTCCGCGCTGTTCCTCAGGGCGTATCCCGATTCCGCCGCCGTGCTCGACGCGGCGGAGGCGGCGCTCCGCGGGATCGCCGCGCGCGTCCGCCGCCTCGAGCGCCTCGCCGGAGAGATGCCCGACCTCCTCGACGCGACCGGGATCGCCGGGACGACCGTGAGCTGCGCGTTCTCGCTTCCCGTGGCGCGGTGGCTGGCGTCGCGCTTCGGGGGAGCCGTGTCCATCGAAGGGATCGGGGAGGCGGAGGACCGGCTCGGCGAGGCGCTCCCGGCCGTGCTGCTTCCCGCCGAAGCGGAGGCGCTGGCCGACGGCTACGTCCTCCCGCGCGAGTGGCTGCGCAGGACGGCCCGACGCGGCGAGCCGCGGCGGCTCGTGCCGCTCTTCGACGGGGCCTCCGATCCCGTACGCTCCGCGCTCTTCGGCGCCATGGACCTCACGGTGCGTTGGGACCTTCACGCCGGACCCGGTTCGCGCACGCTCGCCCGCGCGCCGGGAGGGCGGCCGGTGTTCCGCCGCCGGGTCGCGGGCCGGGTGCGGCCGGACCTCCTCACCGAGGTCCGGAAGGGCGGCCTTCCCGTCGCCAAGGTCAGAGGGGCCGAGGCGCGGCGATGGATCGACGCCGCGATGACCGCGGTCACGGCGCGCTTCCGCGAGATGCACACGTTCGTCCACGCGAGCGAGCGGGACGTCTGGGTCGCGGAGGCCGGCGACGGGGTCCGCATCGCGCTCCTCGGCGTCCGTCCCGACGCCCGCCACGCGCTCCGCGCGTTCTTCGGGTATCTCCTGGTCAGAAATGGGGTGCCGGTGGGGTACGGGGACGCGGTGATGCTGTTCGATTGGGGCGAGCTGAACTTCCACGTATTCGAGACGTTCCGCCAGGCCGGCTCGGCTCGCCTCTACGCCGCGGTCGTGCGTCTGCTGCGGCACCGATTCGGCGTCCGGTACCTCTTCCTCAACCCGTACCAGTTCGGGCGCCGAAACGAGGAGGCGATCCGGACCGGGGCGTTCTGGTTCTACGAGAAGCTCGGCTTCCGCCCGCTCGACCCGGCGCTCGTGCGCCTTTGGCGCGCGGATCGGCGTCGTCTCGAACGCGACCCCTCCTACCGAACGCCGCTCCCGATGCTGCGGAAGCTCGCCACGGGCCCGATGGGCCTCGTGCTCGACGCGCCCGCGGCTCCGCTCGTGCGGCGATACGCCGGGTTTCATCCAGTGAACCTGGCGCTTGCCGTCTCACGGCGGATCGAGGTGCGCCATGGCGGCGACCGGAGAGCTGCGGCGGCGGCCGCTTTCGATCGAGCGCGCGGGACGCTGGGAGGGTCGTGGTCCTGCGCGGAGCTGACGGCGCTCCAGCGGATCGCGCCGTTCCTGGACCTGATCGGGGATCTCGAGACGTGGAGCCCGGCCGGTCGAAGCACCCTCGCCGCGGCCATTCGCGCCAAGGCGGCGGAGAGCGAGATCGACTACCTCCGCGCCACCCAGGCGCACGGCGCGCTGCGCCGCGCCCTCCTCCAAGCTCGGTGAAATGACCCGCTCCCGGTGGAATCGAGTGCCCAGCGAGAGTGAGGGCCCTTTCCTCCCGCCGGCCGAAGTCGCTCTCGGAGCGCTCCTCGCGATCGCGCTGGGCCATCTCCTCGTGGAGGTCGCGCTCAACGGGTTTCGCGGATACGGGTACTTCAACGACGAGTTCTACTACATCGCTTGCTCGAAGCGGCTCGGGCTCGGCTACGTGGATCACCCTCCGTTCGCTCCCCTTCTCCTGCGGGGAGTCCGCGCGGTCCTGGGAGAGTCGCTGCCGGCGATCCGGCTCCCCGCGGCGCTCGCGGGGGCGGCGACGGTCTTTCTCACGGGGCGGATGGCCGGTCGCCTCGGGGGTGGGAGATTCGCCCAGGCGCTCGCGGCCCTCGCGGTCGCGGTCGCGCCGGGCCTGTTGGTCCTGTTCGGCTTCTACTCGACGAACGCTTTCGAGATCCTGGTGTGGGTGGCGTCGGCGGACCTCGTCCTGGCGCTGGGGGCGGGGGCGGACCCCAGATGGTGCCTGGCCCTGGGCGCCGTCGCGGGGCTCGGCCTCGAGAACAAGCACACGACGGCCGTCTTCGTCGCTGCGCTCGCGATCGGCATTCTCGCCAGCCCCTTGCGGAAGCGGCTGCGCGAGCCGTGGCCGTGGCTCGGGCTCCTCGTCGCGCTCCTCGTCTTTCTCCCGAACCTCGCCTGGGAGGGCCGCCACGATTGGATCTCGCTGGAGTTCTACCGGGCCGCGGAGGTGGTCAAGAACGTCCCCACCTCATCGCTCCGGGCGGCCTTCGATCAGGCCCTCTTCATGAATCCGGTGACGCTGCCGCTCTGGCTGCTCGGGCTGCGTTTCTACCTGCTGGATCGGACGGGGAGACCGTGGCGGGCGCTGGGCTGGACTTTCGCCGTCCTCTTCGCACTGATCCTCGTGGTGCCCACGAGCCGCCCGGACCGGATCGCGGGAGCCTACCCGATGCTTCTCGCAGGTGGGGCCGTGGAGTTCGAAAGGTGGGGCCGGCGGGCGGCCCGGGTCGCCGCGGTCGCGGCCTGCGCGGCGAGCGTCGCCGTCTTCGCCCCGCTCACGCTGCCGCTGCTCCCTCCCGCCGCCCTGGCGACGTACGCGCGCGTCCTCCACCTCAATCCGCAGGTCGAGCGCCAGCGGTACAACGCGGTCCCGCAGTGGGTCGCCGACAGTCTCGGCTGGGAGGACCTCGCGGACGCGGTCGCCGCCGTCTATCGGGAGCTACCGCCAGGCGACCGCCAACAGGCCGCGGTGCTGACCGGCGACTACGCTTACGCGGCATCGCTGGAGTTCTTCGGCCCCGCGAGGGGTGTGTCCCGCGTGATCTCGACCCACAACCAGTACTTCCTGTGGGGACCGGGCGACCCGCCGCCGCGGGTCGTCATCGCGCTCGGCTGCTCACGGAGCGATCTCGACCGCCTGTTTGCGGACGTGGAGCAGGCCGCGATCTTCCGGTGCGACTTCTGCTACCAGGACGGCATGCAGATCTGGGTGGCGAGACGGCCACGGGTTTCCCTCGCGGCCGCCTGGCCCAGCCTCAAGCACTTCGAGTAG
Source organism: Acidobacteriota bacterium (assembly GCA_041494445.1). Lineage (GTDB taxonomy): Bacteria > Acidobacteriota > Polarisedimenticolia > Polarisedimenticolales > JAIQFR01 > JAIQFR01. The sequence goes on from JBGQAU010000026.1 coordinate 23,688, forward strand.
GTTCAGCGTGTCCAGACGACGCCGGTGCCGAGGGCCAGGCGCGGCGCGGCGTCCGTGAGACCGGCGGAGGCGAGAACCTGGACGCGCCAGCTCGTGGAAAGGGTCCATCGGGCCCCGCCCGTCAGGCGGACGCGGTCGTCGCCCCCCTCGTACCGGCTCGTCTCGAGAAGGAGCGAGGAGAAGACTTCGATCCCCGATGCGGCTTCGAAAGTCCCGCCGAAGCCGGCGAGGATCGATTTCTTGCCGTGGAGCGGGGCGGGGAGGAGCCGGTTGTCGAAGTCGTCGTTCCACCGGACGCCGACGTGGGCCTGCACGAACCCGTTCCCCCGGGTCCGCACGCCGCCGGCGAAGAACACCCCGCCCTCGAGGTTCCCGGTCCCGAGGAAATCTTCCTTGTCGCCCGTGGGGACCGAGGCGAACGCGCCCACGCTGAACGCCGCGCTGCCGGCCCCGGGGAACCGGTACTTCGCCCAGCCCAGCGTGTCGCCGAGCCCCGACGGGCTCCCCAGCTCCCGGTTGTCGTAGTCCCTCGAAGCGTAGCTCCCCGCGATGCCCAGCTCGACGCTCGGCGTTAAGGACCAGGCCACGCGCCCGTCAAGGGCCAATTCGCTTCCCTTCCGGCTCAGGTCGGAATCGTCGAGCTTGCGGTAATTCATGGAAAGGTCGACCCAGCTCCGGTCGATCGTCTCCGCGTCGAACGGGAGCGTCTCCGTCTGCCGCGGCGCGGGCTCCGCGGCGCGGGCAGGCAGCGGCGCCAGAGCGAGCAGCGCGAGAACGGCGGGAAGCGTTCGATTTCGCATCGAGTCTCCTCGTCGCGGCCCCGGTGGATCGCGCACGCAGCTTACACCTTGGAGGCGATTCGATGTAGGAGGCGCCGGGCGCCCTCCGCGAACACTCCCGGCTCCGGCAGCAGGCTCACGACCACGTACCCGTCGCCGGGAAAGTCGAAAAAATACCCCGGGTGAACCGCGACGCCGTCCCGTTGCAGCAGCTCGAGAGCCAGAGACTCCTCGCCGATGGTGGACGGGAATCGGAGCACGGCGCTCCAGCCGCCCTGAGGGGCCGGCGCCGAGATCGCGGGAACCGGCGAGGCCGCCGCCCGGAGCGCGTCGAGGTTCCGGCGGCACCGCTCCCGGATCGCGTTCCTGACCGGCGCGGCCTCGGTGAGGAGCAGCGGCAGCGCGAGCTGGATCGGGGTCCCCACCGAGAGGTAGTTGTCCGCGACGAACTCGAGGCGGCGGAGAGCCTCCTCGACCGCCTCGTCCGGGCCGCTCACGGCGATCCAGGAGAGCTTGACCTGCGGGAGTCCGAGCGACTTCGACAGCCCGCCCAGCGTGAACGTGAGGGCGTCGGCGCGCGCGGCGAAAGTCGGCGCAGGGTCGATGCGCACGAGGGGGTAGTCGAGGAACACCTCGTCCACGATCAGCGCCAGGCCGCGACGCGAGCACAGGAGCGCGAGCGCGTCCGCGGCGGCGGGCTCGACGTAGGAGCCCGTCGGGTTGTTCGGGTGGACGGCGAGCACGGCCCGCGTCCGCTCCGGGAAGCCGGCCGGGAGCGACGGCTGCCAGCCGTCGCTCGGGTCGAGGCGGTACGGGACGGCGCGTACGCCGTCGAGAGCGGCGAGATGCTCGAACAGAGGGTACGAAGGGGCGGGGACCATCACGGCGTCGCCGGGGTCGCACAGGAGCTTGAAGAGGAACGCGTACGCCTCGCTCGACGACGCGGTGATCACGATCCGCCCGGGATCCACTTCCGCGCCGTGCCGCCGCCAGTCGGCGGCGACCGCGCGTCGCGCGCTCTCGATCCCCATGGGCTCGGGCCGGTAGACGAGGCCAGCGGGGCGGGCGAGCGGCGTCAGGAGCGTCTCCGGGTACACGATCCCGCAGACGGTCGGGTTCGACACGGTGAGATCGAACGGGACCTCCGCGCCGCGGCGCGCGAGGGCGATGGCGTTCGGACGGAGATCGCCGGGGATTCTGGCGGAGAACATGGACTCATTCTCGCACACGCCCGGGCTCGCTCCGGCGGTCGCCGAGCTTGACGGTCATCCCCCGGGGCCTAGGTTTACCTTCGGCGGAGTTCGATATGGCGCTATTCGGGACTCTCTCCAGCATGTCGCTGCCCGACCTGCTCCAGTGGGCGGGGCAGTCCACGAAGACCGGGGCGCTGGAGCTTGAGCGCAACAAGCACGTCAAGCGGATCCACTTCCGGAACGGGCGTTTGATCGGCTGCTCGTCCGAGGACCCGCCGTCGCTCCTCGGACAGTTTCTCCTCGCGCGAGGGAAGATCACCGAGGCACAGCTTCGCGAGGGGCTCGGGCGCCAGCAGGTCAAGCGCGAGAACCTGGGGGACATCCTGGTCGCCATGGGCGCGATCTCGCGGGACGATCTTCTCCGCCACGTCGCGGAGAAGGCGGAGGAGACCATCTACGGCCTGTTCGACTGGCCGGACGCCACCTTCCGCTTCATCGACGACGCGCCGCCCGACCCCGGGTTGATCGAGGTCGACCTCAGGGTGGAGGACGTCCTCCTCCACGGCATGAGGCGTTTCGACGAGATGAAGCGGATGCGGAGCGTGTTCGACAATCCCGCGATCGTCCTGCGTCAGACGGAGAAGACGGCGCCGCCGGAGGTCGCCGCTCACCGTACCGCGAACGCGATCTACTCCGCCGTCGACGGCAGGAGGACGCTCGAAGAGTTGCTGCTCCATGCGCACGCGTCCGAGTTCTTCGTCCTGAAGCTCCTGTTCCAGCTGTTCCGGAGCGGTCTCGTCGAGATCGTCGCCGCGCCCCGGCCGGTCGCTGGAACCCGGGCCGCACCGCCGTCCGCGGCCCCCGTGGCCAGAGCGGTGGTGTCGGCAGCCGGGGCCCCGACCGGCGCCGATCCGGGAAGCGAGATCGAAGTCGCCTTGCGCCTCCTGTCGCGGAACGAGCCGGAGGCGGCCCTCGCGATTCTTGGCGCCGCCTACCGCGCTCACCCGGGCGAGCCGACGCTGAGGGAACTCGTCGGCAAGGCCGAAGGCGCCTGTCGCGACAACGCGCTCCGGGTCCTCGATCCGTCGAAGGTCCCGTGCCTCAAGCGCCCCGCCGCCGAGCTCGCGGGGGAGTACCTCTCCGCGACAGAGTCGTACCTCGCCAGCCTGCTGGACGGGAGGAGCGACGTCAGAACGGTCCTGTGGCTCGCCCCGATGCGCGAGATCGACGTGCTCCAGGCCCTGAAGAGCATGCTCGAGCGTGGACTGATCGACCTCCGCGAGCCCGTGCGTCCCGGCTCGTTGTAGCATTCTCTCCGTGACTCACGATGCTTCCTCCTCCTGGCGCGCCGCGCTGCGCGGCAACGTGCTGGCGGTCGGCATCGTCAGCTTCTTCACCGACTTCTCCAGCGAGATGATCTACCCGCTGCTGCCGGCCTTCCTGACCGGCGTGGCGCCGCTCGGAAGCGCGGCGGTCTGGGTGGGCCTGATGGAAGGGATCGCCGAGACCACGGCGAGCCTCCTCAAGCTGGTGTCGGGCCGCGTGAGCGACGCCCTCGGCCGGCGCAAGGCGCTGGTAGTGCTCGGATACGGGCTCTCCACGGTCTGCCGGCCGATGATGGCGCTCGCCGGCGCGGCCTGGCACGTGGTCGGGCTCCGGTTCGCGGACCGCGTCGGGAAGGGGATCAGGACGTCGCCGCGGGACGCGATCGTCGGCGACTCCGTGGACCCGGGGTACCGGGGCCTGGCGTTCAGCTTCCATCGCGCGATGGATCACGCCGGGGCGGTGCTCGGGCCCGTCGTCGCGATGGCGATCCTCTCGGGGTTCCTCGGCCGCGCGATCTGGGGGGGAGGGGCGAGCGTCGCGCCCGCCGAGATGCGCGCGCTCCGATGGCTCTTCGCGATCGCGCTCCTTCCCGGTCTCCTCGCGATGGGCTCGCTCGTGCTCTGGGTTCGGGAGGTCGCGCCGGCCCGGGCCGACGCCGCGCGGCGCGCGGTGGGATGGCGCGACCTGCCCCCGAGGCTCCACGGCTTCGTGGCCGTCGTGACGGTCTTCGCCCTCGGCAACAGCTCCGACTTGTTCCTGCTCCTCTACGGGCAGACCCGGTTCGGGCTCGGGATCGGCGCGGCGATGGCGCTCTGGGTCGCGCTGCACCTGTCGAAGATAGCGTTCAGCTTCCCCGGCGGCATCCTCTCCGACCGGCTCGGGCGGCGGGGCGTGATCGTCGCCGGGTGGGTCGCGTACGCGCTGGTCTACCTCGGCATGGCGCGCGCGACGACGTCGGGGCAGTACTGCGCGCTCTTCGTCGCGTACGGGTTCTACTACGGGATGACCGAGGGGGCGGAGAAGGCGCTGGTGGCCGACTTCGTGCCGAGCGAGCTGCGCGGCACGGCGTACGGCCTCTATCACGGCGCGGTCGGCCTCGCGGCGTTCCCCGCCAGCGCGATGTTCGGGTGGATCTGGAAGGGCGCGGGCGCCCCGGCAGCGTTCGGCTTCGGTGCGGCGCTCGCGGGCCTGGCGGCCCTCCTCATGCTGTTCGTGCCGCGAGGCGAGCGGTGATCGAGATCCGGAACGGCCTGGCGATTCCCGAGGACGAGGTGACCTTCGTCTTCTCGCGCAGCGGAGGCCCGGGCGGCCAGAACGTCAACAAGGTCGCGACCCGCGTGACGCTCCTCTTCGACGTGGCGAATGCGCGCAGCCTCACGCAGGAGCAGAAGGCGAGGATCCTCGACCGGCTCAGGACGCGCGTGAGCGCCGCGGGGGTCCTGCGCGTGGTCTGCCAGATCACGCGGAGCCAGGCGGCTAACCGCGCCGCCGCCGTCGAGCGGTTCGCGGGACTGCTCCGCGAGGCCCTGAGGCGCCCGAAGCCGAGGTCGGCGACGCGAGTCACCGCCGCGGAGAAGGCGCGCCGCCTCGAGAAGAAGCGTCGCAGAAGCCGCGTGAAGCGCGACCGCGCCGCCCGCGGGGAGGAGTGAATCTTCCCCTTCGGTCGGGGTCTTCCTTCCCGGGGGCGCGGGCCCTACTTCTGCTTCCACGCCCCGTCGGGCATCTGGATCCAGTCGCCCGGCCGCGCGTTCTCCCGCAGGGTCGCGGCGTAGGTCTCCTGGATCTTCGGGAGCTGAGAGAGCTCCACGTTCTTCGCCGCCGCGATCTCCTTGAACAGCGTGTCGCGGTCGGAGTTCTCGGCCCGGATCAGCTGCTGGACCTGCGCGCGGGACTTGAGGTCGGCGAGCTTGTCCAGGCTGCGCGCCTCGAGAAGGGCGCGGTTGCTCTCGCCGATCACCCCTTGGGCCTTGAACGCGTCGATCTGGGCGACGCGCGCCGCGCGAGCCTCGATGATCTTCCGGATCGCGGGGCTCGAGACCTCGGGCGCGGCGACTTCCTGGGCGAGCGCCGGGGTCGCGCCGAGGACGAGATCGAGGAGGCCCGCGCTCTCGCCCTTCGGCTTCTCCGGGGCGGGAGGCGCCGGCGTCTCGGGGACCGGCGGCTGTTTCGCCGCCTCCTTCTGGACCTGGTCCTCGATCTGCTTCGAGAGGTCCTTGATCGCGGCCTCGGGGAAGTACACGTTGATGGTCACGCAGGCCAGCATCAGGGCGAGCGCCGCGACGGGCGGCGCGAGACGGCACAGGGTCCGCTTCATGTCGGTCTCCTTCCGGGCGGTCCGGGGCTCGTTCCCCTCGTCTCCAGTCTAAACCTTTCTCACGGTCCGGTGGTCGCCGTCGCGAAGTCCAGCGCGCGGACCCGCTCGAGCATGGTGCGGAACGACACGGTCTTCCCCGGCTGCACGTTGACCACGTCGATCCGGAGCGGGAGCCGCCCCTTCAGGAACAGCTCGCGCTCCCCCCTGTGCTCGAGCCCCCGAAGGAGGAACACGTCGTTCTCGAGGCTCAGGCGGATTCCGAGGGCCTCGTACGTGTACCGGTTGAAGAACCGATGGATCCCCCGGTCGAACACGTTGACGCGGCCGCCGGTGCCCAGGATCGCGATGTTGTTGATCGCCTTCACGTTGATCGTGCGCGGCACCCCCTTGCGCTCGACGGTGCGGACCTCGGCCCCAAAGCGCACGGGGACGCCGCGGAACAGCTCGCAGTCCTTGACGGAGCCCTCGACCGTCCCGGTCATCTCGCCGAAGTCGAACCTCCGCGTGAGCCGGCCGAGGTCGACGTCCCGAAACGAGGCCGAGAACACGAGCTTCGGATAGCGCGACAGGACGTCCTTTCCCGAGATGTCCCCGATGCTGACTCTCCCGCCGAAGATCGAGATCTCGCCGCCGCCTTCGACGTGGAGGTCGGACGGCGAGATGCGGACAGCGGGCAGGTAACCGTCCACGGTTCCCTCGAGCGGGAGGAAGCCGAGGGAGCGCGCGGTTTCGCCGAGGTCGATCCTGGACAGCCGGATCCCGGTCTCCACCCGCCGCGCCGGCCGCAGGAGGTCGAGGAGCCGGAGCCGCTCGAGCCCGATATCCCCACCGAGGATCGGGACCGCCAGCTTCTCCTCGAGCGCGACGGAGTCCGCCTCGACCGCGAGGCCGGTCGCCGTCGGCGGAAACTCGATCCCGCCCACCGTGGCGCGAGCGAAGCGGAGGCTGGCGCGCGCTGCGGCGCCCGAGAGCGGCCGGGAGCCGTCCGGCCCCGGCGCGCCCCAGGCGAGGTCGATCGGGAAGTCGAGATCGAGCCCGTCGACCTCGGCGTATCCTCCCGTGCCGGCGATCCGCACTCCCTTCGCCTCGACGCTGCCGCTGACCGCCCGGGCACCGCTCGAGAGGGTCGCTCGAAGCGCGGCGTGCAGCGAGCCGCTCGCTTCGATCCGCCTGAAGAACGGCGCCGCGTCCGCGAGCTTCGCGCGGAGGTAGCGATCCACCGTGGCGCCGAGGTCCGCGACCGCGAGATCCAGCGTGCCGGTGGCCGGGCCCGAGGGCGGGAGATCGATCGTCGCCTCGACCCGCGGGCCGTCCGGGAGCGTCCACGCGGCCGTGCCGTTCCAGCGGAGCGCGCCCCCCCCCGCCGAGCCGTCCCGCGTCGCGCGCGCCTCGGCCTCGAGCGATGAGGTGAGCCCCGAACCGTCGAGGAAGAAGCTGCCCCACAGCAGCTGGAAGCCGCCGACGGGGGCTCGGGCGCGGAGGACCAGGGCCGGGTCTCCCTTGCCGGCCTCGAGCGAGATGTCCCAGGACGTGTCCAGCCCCTCGAGGACCTTCGCGCCGTCCTCGGAGGCGAAGCCGCTCTTCCGGACTCCGGCGGTCCCGGAAACGGCGAGACGGCCCGCGGGGTCGAGCCTCGCGCCGACGTCCGCATCGGCGCTCCCTCGGACCGAGTAGCCCGGGGCCGGGTCGCCAACGACCGGGCGAAGGAAGGATTGCCACCGCGCGAGGTCGATCCCCTCGACGTGCGCTCGCATCGTGCCGCGCGGCTCGCCCTCGAGAGACGCCTCGCCGCTCGCGGTCAGCCGCGCGAGCCCGGGAGCATCGAGGTCCGCGCGGTCGAGCCGCAACGCGAGGGGCGCGGTGGCGATCGCCCCGCGCGCGGCGAGCGAAGCGGGGAACGGAGCGAGCGGGGGGACCGCGACGCTCCCGCCGGCCTCGAGGAGCGCGATCTCGATGGGGCCGGCGGGAGAACGCCAGGCCAGGCGCGCCCCAGCGCGCCCCTCGGACAAGGACAACGCCCTCGCCGTCGCGCCGGCGCCGGCCGACGTGTCAAGCTGAAGCGACGCGACCTCGACCCTCCCTTCGATCGCGGGCGCCGCGAGGCTTCCCGACAGCGTCCCCTCGGCAGTGACCGAGCCGCGAACCGCAACCGCGGCGGGCATCGTGGCACCGGCCTCGCGCGCCAGCGCCGCGAGCTTCTCGAGGTCGAGACCCGTCCAACTCCATCGGACGCTGACGTCGGACCCGGCCGCGGAGAGGCGCGCCGTTCCTTTCGCCTCGAGCTTGCCCGCCCCGCCGGTCTCGATCCCGAGCGTCCCGTCACCGCCGATCGCCTCTGCCGCTTCGACGCGCGCGTCGAGCGTGCAACGGATCGGGAGGGCTCCCGCGGGAAGAACGAGCCCGTTGGCGCGGCCCGAGACGCGCGGGAGGGACAGATCCACGCGAAGAGGACCGCTGGCGTTGCCGTGCTCGATGCGGGCGGTCCCGAGCGCCCAAAGGGTCGCGCCCTCGGCGCCGATCGCGGTCTCCTTCGTCTCGAACGATGCGCGATCGATCCGGGCCACCAGGTCGTAGGTCACGTTGCTCGGACCTTCGCTGCTGACCGTCAGGTCGGCACGCCCGCGCGCCGACCACCCTTCGGGCATCGCCGTCACGAGGCCGGCCGCTGCCTCGATGTCGATCCCCTTCGCGGACGCCCGCGCGCCGATGAGGCGTCCGCTCTTCGAATCGACCGTGGCGAAGGCGTCCAGCGATTCGACGAAGGGCAGCACCGGCTTCAGCTCGATCGAGAGCGGCGCGCCGGGCGCCGCTTGCCGCAGGTCCGCGTGGAGGGACGGCGAAGGGATCTCGAGATCGCGGCCGCTCTTCCGCAGGCGGACGCTCCGCGCGCTCGCGTCGAGCGATGCGGACCGGCCGCCGCCCGAAACCCGGACCGAGGCCTCGAGGCCCTCGATCCTTCCCCGCTCGAACGGAAGCGGCGTCCCCTCGCCGAGCAGGACCGCGAGCGCCGGCGCGAGGGAGACTTCGCCGGCGCGCGCGCGGGCCTCGCCGGCGAGATTGCCGCCGACATCGCTGAACGACGCGGTGAAGTCGAAGGCCGATTCCGCGCCTCCCTCCGCCGCGACGAGCCGGCCGTCCTCGACCTCGAGCCGGCCGACGAACGCGCGGACCGGCTCTCCGACGGGCGGCGGGGGCCCGCCGGGGGGCGGCGGTACGAGCCGCACCTCGAGACCCGAGAGCCGCAGCATGTCGAACCGGCCGTCGAGAAACGCCGGAACGGAGCCGCGAACTCCGATCGTCGCGACACGCACGCGATCGAGCCGCGGGACGGACGGCATGCGGTGGATCTCGACCTCTCGGAGGACGAAATCGTGGAGCCCGTCGACAGCCAACCCGCCGACATGGACCTCCGCGCCGAGTCGCTCCGCGAGCAGGCGCTCGACGCTGCGGCGCGGGGCGTCCCTCGCGAGCCAGATCCCCGAGGCCAACACGAGGAGCAGGACGGCCGCCCCGGCGGAAAGCCACCGCGCGAGCCGAGTCTTCTCGGGGGCCAGGTTCGCCACGTGCCTCCTTCGGCGGAGTCGGGGGAAAGGATACCCGTTTCATCGCGGAATGAGAGGCGCGGGGAACACGATGGACTTTGCTTCCTGGGGGGAGAAGAAAAACGGACAGGGGGGCGCGGCGCGGCGAACCGGATCGACCTGTGGCGCTCCTCGAGTCGCTTGCTCCTCGAGCCACGGCCTATTGCCGGTGGCGGCCACCGCCTCGCGGCCGCCCCGCCGCGCCCCCCGGGGGAGGGTGCGGAAGAACCCGTCCTCTCAGCGCGCGCTCGCGGCGAGGACCACGAGCGAGCCCGAGAGCCCGGTGGAAGACGCCTGGTGGACCTCCTCGGACGGCATCAGCCCCGCGTTCAACACGTACGTAACCCCGCTGCGGCGCGACGCCGGCAGGACGTAGCCGACGAGATCGAGCGCGCCGCGGTCGCGCTGGAACACGACCACCGGAGGCTCGCTGGCCTTCGTCTCGTTGGCCCGTTTGCGGCTGACCAGGATGCCGATCGGTTGGCCGTTCACGTACGTCTTGTGGAGCGTCGCGACCGGCGAGAGCGCCGCCGTGTCGCAGAGGGTGAGCACGCCCGCGGGATAGACTTTCCCGTCCGGCAGGCGGACAGGCTGGTCCACGTCCACGCGGATGCAGCCTCCTCCGGAGCCCGCGATCGCGGCTCCGGTCACGCAAAGGGACGCCGCGGCGAGCGCCGCGATCGTCATCGCGAGCGTCCGTCCCCGGCCGTCGGGGAACCATCGCCGTCCAAACATCCCGCACCTCCTTCGGCCCCGCGTCTCGACCCGTGTCCTGGGAGATTCGCTTCGGCCACGCCAACCCAAGCGCAAACTCGGCGCCGACGGCCCAGCGGGGAGCCGATCTCCCTCAACCGACTGAAGAGTAAATGGTTAGGCCCCAAGTGCGGACACGGCCGACAGCGGCGCGTGTCTCGGAAACGAGACACGGTCATGCGCCGTCCCAGCGGATCTATTTGAGAGAACGGAGCTTCCGTCGCCGAGGCGGCGATTTGACTCTGTGTCTCGGTTTCGAGACACAAGAAGGCTCCGAATCGCGCTGCGACGGGTCGACAATCCATTACAGGCCAAGGAGGACGAGCATCGACGCCTGAAGCGCTCGGGGATGGCCCTATAATCCAGCCCGATGCCTGAACGGGACGGTCCCGGCGACCGGTACCTCCTGCAGCGGGTCCTCGGCGAAGGGGGAGCCGGGCGCGTCTGGCTGGTGGAGGACAGCCTCCGCCCCGGGTCGTCGCTCGCGCTCAAGGAGATCCACGCCGACGGCGCCGACGGTCTCCACCACGAGGAGGAGCTGCGGCGGGAGTTCGCGACTCTCGCGAGGCTCAAGCACCCGAACCTGGTCGAGGTCCACGAGTTCGACGCCTCGCCGGAGTCCGGCCTTCCGCGCTTCACCCTCGAGTTCATCGAGGGACGGAGCATCGTGGACGCGGTCGCGCACGAGGGCCCACCGCTCCTCCTGGACCTCGCCGCCGAGGGACTCCGCGCCCTCGCGTTCCTCCACGACTTCGGCCTGATCCACCGCGACCTCAAGCCGGGAAACCTCCTGGTGCGCGACCGGCCCAAGCTCGGCTGCCGCCTGGTGCTGGTGGACTTCGGCCTGGTCGAGCCGGGAGCGGACGAGCCTCTGGAGGCTCATAGGGCCAAAGGGACGCTGCCGTACATGGCGCCGGAGCTTTTCCGGAACGAGCGAGCGACCCCCCGGTCCGACCTTTACGCGCTGGGCGCCGTGCTGTTCGAGGCGGCGCACGGCCGTCCGCCGCTCTCGCCTTCCGGTCCCGACCTCACGCGCTTCGTGGTCGCGGTATCGGAAGGCCGGCGCGCGCGGCCGCCGCTTCCCGCCGGCCACGCCCCCGGGCTCGACCTGTGGATCGAGGAGATGCTCGCGCCGGATCCCGCGCTGCGGCCCGCCACGGCCTCCGAGGCACTCGCGCGCCTCAACGAGGCTTGCGGAAAGCGGTTTCCGATCGAGACGCCCGCAGGTCGCGCGGCCCGGCTGATGTCGGGGCCGCCCGCGGGGCGCGAGGCGGAGATCGCTGCGCTCCGTTCCACGCTCGACCCGGCGTCCGGTCCCCGCGTGGTGTGGCTCGAGGGGAGTCCCGGCTCGGGGAAGACGCGGATCCTCCGCTGGCTCGAGGCGGAGGCGGTTCTCGAGGGGTGGAAGGTCGTTTCCTCGGATCCCGACCTCGTGCCGTCGCTCGACGGACTGCGCGCCGCCGCGTCGCGGTCGCCGGTCCTCGTGACCCTGGACGACGCCGACGCGGCGGGGAGCCCCGCGGCCGAGTTCCTCGACAGGCTCGCACGGGAGAGCGACCGGCCACCGCTCCAGGCGGTGGCCGCGATACGTCCCGGTCCCGCCGCGCATCCGGTCCTTCGGAAGCTCGTCGCCGACACCGGCACCGTGCCGACCCTGAGGCGGGTTGCGCTCCGCCGCCTCGACGCCGACGCGATCCGCGCGATGGCGACCCGGGCCGCGGGAGGCGCCGTCTCCGAGGAGCGCGTGCAGTGGATCCTCGAGGCCTCCGAGGGATCCTCGGCGAGAGCGGACTCGCTCCTGATCTCGGGCGCATGGGAGCGCGGCGGGCAGGCCGGCTCGAAGGAGGCCGGCGACGAGCTTCCCGTCGGGCGCCTCGAGATGCTCGCACCGCCCGCCCGCGCGTGGCTCGATGCTCTGGCGGTGCTCGAGTCCGATGCGGAGGAAGGTCCGCTCCTGCGGTTGTGCGGGCTCGACGCCGTGGAGGGACGGGCCGCCGCCGAGGAAGCTTCCGCCGCCGGGCTCGCCCAGCGGAGGAAGGGGAGGTGGCACGCCGACTCCCGCGCGCTGGCCGAGCGACTGCGCGCCCGCATGGAACCGGAGCACCGGCGCGCGCTCCACCGCGCCGCGGCCGAGTCCGTCGAGGCCGCCGGGGCCGAGGCCGCCGATCCGCGCCTCCTGGCGCGGTTGTGGGAGGAAGCCGGGGATCGCGCGCGAGCGGCCTCGTGGGCGGAGCGCGCCGCCGCGCGGGCCGAGGAGGCGGGGGATCCCGTGGCGGCGGCCTCGCTTTGGGCGCGCGCGCTGCATCTCCTGGGACGCGAGCGGATCGGCCGCCACGGCCTCCGAGAGCGGCAGGCGCGGGCGCTGGCCGATGCCGGACTCTACCCCGCGGCCTCCAGGGCGTGGGGGGCCGCGTCACGCCTCGCGCCGACCCCGGCCGACCGCGCCGGGGCGCTGGCGCGACAGGCGCACTCCCTCGTCCAGGCCGGACGCTTCGATCGGGCGCTCAGGGTCGCGGAGCGCGCGGCCGAGCTGGCCTCGGCCACGGGCAGCACGGAGCATCTGGCGCTCGCGCGGAAGGCGGCCGGTATCGTCCTGGGACGGCTGGGGCGGGAAACGGAGGCGATCCCCCTTCTCGGGAGCGCGCTCACGATGATCGAGGGGCGGGGCGATCTCGAGGCCGAAGCCGACATCCTGCAGCTCCTGGCCACATGCAGGGTGCGGCTCGGGGAGGAAGGCGCGGAGGCGGACTTCGCGGAGGCGATCGGACGCTACCGCGCGGCGCGCCGCGGCACCGGGGAGCCGGGGGCGCAGGAGCTCAAGGCGCTCCTCGGCCTGGGCTTTCTGAAGGCCCGCGCGGGGGGCCGGGAGGAGGCGGTCCCGATCCTCGAGGGAGTGCGCGACGCGGCAGCGGGGCGCGGGAGCCTCGGCCTCGAGGAGGCGGCGATCGCGAGGCTCGCGATGGTGGCGATCGACGCAGGCGAGCTCGACCGCGCGATCGTCCTCGCGGAGCAGGCGGCGGACCTCGCGCTCCATCTGGGCGACCCGAACCTCCTGCTCGTGGACCAGTGCCGCCTCGCCGACGCGCGGATCCGCTGCGGCCGCGCCGGGGAGGCGGTGCCGCTGCTCCAGGAGGCGCTCGGCCGGCCGACGACCCGCGTCGAGCCGGAGAACGCGGATTACGCGCGCATGCTCCTCGCGTACGCGTGGATGGAGACGGGCGCCACCGAGGACGGTCGGGTCCGCGCGCTCCTCGAGGAGTGCCTCGCGCGGTGCCGCGGGCGCAGCAAGAGACGCCCGCTTCTGATGGCGCTCGCGATCGAGATGGAACGTAGGGCGCGGCCAGGCTGCCAGGACCCGTTCGAGCCGGCGTCTAAAGAGCTCGACGCCGTGGTGGCGTCGAGCTCGGAGCCTCTCGATCCCGAGATCCGGATCCGCCGATCCCTCGCCCGCGCCGCGTGGCGGCTGGCGCGAGGGGACGCGGAGGGCGCCCGCGGCGAGGCGGAGGAGGCCGTGGAAGCGGCCCGCTCGGGCGGCGCGCCGGCCTTCGAGGCGCGGGCGCGGGCGGCCCTGTCGTGCGCGCTCGAGCGGGCCGGCCGCGAAGAGGAGGCGCGCCAGGCGCTTCGCGAGGGGAGGCGGCTCCTGTCCGAGGCCGCCGGCCGGATCGCGAGCGAGGAAGTGCGCGCCGACTTCCTCCGCTGCCCCGCGTTCGCCCCGCTCGCGGAGGAGGCGGCGGCGGTCGCCCGCGGAGCGGACCGTCGCCTCCTCGCGCTCTACGACATGATCCGCACGCTGAACTCCGAGACGGACCCCGAGGCGCTCCTCG
>JBGQAU010000009.1:0-53825 GCA_041494445.1 Acidobacteriota bacterium
CAGGACATCGGCGGCGACGAGAACTGGCACGTCTACTCGGTGGACCTCGACACGAAGGTCGTGCGCGACCTGACGCCGTTCCAGGGGATCCGAGCGCAGGACATCCACGTGGACAAGGACCACCCGAACGAGATGCTGGTCGGGCTCAACCTGCGCGACCGCCGCGTGTTCGACATGTACCGGGTGGACCTGACCTCCGGTGCCATCGTCCCCGACACGACGAATCCCGGTGACGTCCTGGGCTGGATCACCGACGCGCAGTTCCAGATCCGCGGTGCTTTGGCCCAGAATCCCGCGGACGGGAGCACGATCCTGCGCGTCCGCGACGGCCGCGAGGCGCCTTGGGGGGACCTCGTCGTCTGGCCCTTCGGGGAAAACGGCGGGGGGCTCGCCTTCACCAAGGACGGGAAGGCGATCTGGGCCGAGACGTCGCTCGGTTCCGACACGACGCGTCTCGTCAAGCTGGACGCCGCCACCGGCAAGGAAACCGAGACCCTCGCCTCGAATCCGAAGTGCGACGTGGGCGACGTGGTGATCCACCCCGACACGTACGTCGTCCAGGCGGTGGGCTTCAATTACCTCAGGAACGAGTGGCAGGTTCTCGATCCGACGATCAAGGCCGATCTCGATGCGATCGCGAAGCTGCACCGAGGCGATTTCGGCATCGGGACCCGCGACCGCGCCGACAGGAACTGGATCGTCGCCTTCCAGGCGGACGACGGTCCCGTGGCCTGGTATGCGTACCACCGTGACACGAAGCAGGGGGATCTGCTGTTCGTCAACCGGCCGGCGCTGGAGAAGGTCACCCTCGCGCGGATGGAGCCGAAGGTCATCAAGTCCCGGGACGGGTACGACCTCGTGTCGTACCTGACGCTTCCGCCTGGCGCCGACCCGACAGGCTTGCCCCTCGTGCTCGACGTCCACGGCGGGCCCTGGGCGCGCGACAACTGGGGGCTCAACGTCGAGGCGCAGTGGCTCGCCAACCGAGGCTACGCCGTGCTGCAGGTGAACTTCCGGGGCTCCGCCGGGTTCGGCAAGAAGTTCCTCAACGCGGGCAACGAGCAGTGGGGCGTCGGCGGGATGCAGAACGACCTCACGGACGCGGTGAAGTGGGCCGTCGACCAGGGGGTCGCCGACCCGAAGAAGGTCTGCATCTACGGCGGCTCCTACGGCGGCTACGCGACTCTCGCCGGCCTCGTGTTCACGCCGGAGCTGTACGCCTGCGGCGTCGACATCGTCGGCCCGTCGAACTTGAAAACGCTCCTGGCCTCGATCCCGCCCTACTGGGGACCGCAGAAGAAGACCTTCCTGCTCCGACTCGGCGACGTGGAGAAGAGCGAGGAGCTCAACAGGAAGATCTCGCCGCTGTTCCACGCCGACAGGATCCGCGCGCCGCTCATCGTCGCCCAGGGCGCCAACGACCCGCGGGTGAACATCCGGGAGTCGAATCAGATCGTCGAGTCTCTCCGCGCGAGGAAGCTCCCCGTGACGTACATCGTCTACACCGACGAAGGGCACGGGTTCGCGCGCCCGAACAACCGCCTCGACTTCTACGGCCGGGTGGACGAGTTCCTGGCCAAGATCCTCGGCGGCCGCTTCGAACCCTGGAAGAAGATCGAGGGCTCGAGCGCCGAGGAACGCTGACGCCTCTTCCTCACGGTTCCCTCGAAAACGGTGGAGGCCGGGCTCCGTGCCCGGCCTTCCCGTCTCGGGCCGGTCCGGTGATCGACCTTCCGTGTCCGTGAGCGGTTGTTGCCGGCTACCCCGAGGAAGAGCGCCGCGGGGGGGCGGCCCGATCAGTTCGCCTTGACAGCAGAAGAAATAGCGCTAGTATTCTCCTTATAGGAAGGAGAAACATATCGGCGCCATGAACCCTGAAACCGAGCAGCCGTTCCGAGATCGACTCGCCCAGAAGCTCGCAGACTCGCTGACCGCGCCGTTTCCGCTCGCGACGCGCCGCCGTGTTCACGGGCAGGTGAGCCTTCCGGGCAAGACCACGGCGGTGATCGGCATGCGCCGCTCGGGCAAGACCACCTTCCTACACCAGATCCGGCGGGAGCGCGTCGAGCGCGGCGTCGGTCGCGAGCGGTTGCCGTACATCAACTTCGAGGACGAGATGCTGGCGGGGCTCGAGGGCAAGCACCTCCACTTCGTGATCGAGGAGTACTACCGCCGCCACCCGGCGCTGCGCGCTCGCGAGACCGTCACGTGGTGCCTCGACGGGATCCAGGTCGTGCCCGGCTGGGAGCGGTTCGTGCGACGGGTGCTCGATTCCGAGAAGGTCGAGATCTTCATCAGCGGGTCGTCCGCGGCGCTCCTGAGCCGCGAGCTGGCTACTGCGATGCGCGGGCGAGCGTGGGGAGTCGTCATCCATCCCTTCGGCTTCGAGGAGGTTCTCCGTCATCAAGGGCAACCTGTGCCGGAACGTCCGGATTTCCTGGCGGCACCGGAGCGCTCGGCCCTCGAGCGAGCCTTCCTCGATTACTTGACCGTCGGCGGATTTCCCGAGGCGCAAGGGATCGATGCGGCGACCCGCCAGCGGATGCTCGGGGACTACGTGGATGTCGCCATGATTCGCGACGTAATGGAGCGCCACGGCGTTACCAACGTGGCGGGGCTGCGGTGGCTCGTGCGACACCTCTTGGGGAACGCGGCGGGGATGTTCAGCGTCGAGAAGTTCTACGCTGCCCTCAAGTCCCAGGGGCTGAGCATCTCCAAGGATACGGTCCACCAGATCCTCGGGTATCTCGAGGATTGCTTCCTGGTGCGGACGGTCTGGCTGGACACGGACTCCGAGCGGCGGCGCATGGTGAACCCCCGCAAGGCCTACCCCGTGGATCCCGGGTTGATCCCGATCTTCGATCGGACGGGACGCGCCAACATCGGACATGCCCTGGAGACGGCGGTCCTCCTGGAGCTGGAGCGGCGAGGGACGAGCGTGACCTACGTCCGAACTCCCGAAGGACACGAGGTGGATTTCCTCGCGCGCCATGCGACCGGCGAGAGGGAGCTGATTCAGGTGTGCGCCGATTCGGGAGGGGCGGCTGCGGAGCGCGAGCTTCGCGGACTCGCGGAGGCCGGCGAGCAGTATCCCGAGGCCGCCCGGCGGCTGCTGACTCTGACCCGCGACGCGATTCCGTCGAAGGTGCCGCCCGGCGTCGTCGCGCAACCGGCCTACGAGTGGATGCTGAGCGGAGGGGCGAGTCCCTGACGGGACGATCGAAGGACGAACGATGGCGATCACCGATGACGAGGACCCATCATGACCCACACGACCCTTGTCGCACTGGCCCTGGCCACGGCGGTCGCGCTGTCCGCAGGCCCCTCCCTGGTCCTGGCGGACCGTGCCAAGGCCCCGAAGACGCCCAAGGATGCGCCGCAAGGGCCCTGGGTGGCCGAGGCCAACAACTCCTTCGCCGCCCGCCTGTACGGCAAGCTGGCGGGGGAGAAGGGGAACCTCTTCTTCTCTCCCAGCTCGATCGAGACCGCCCTGGCGATGACCTCGGCCGGCGCACGCGGCCGGACGGCCGAGCAGATGAGAAGGGTCCTGCAATTTCCGGCGGGCCCGGCCGATCCGCACCAGGCCATGGGCGCCTTCCTCAGGGGCCTCAACGTCGACAAGGGCGCCGGCGGGGCTCCACGCGGGTTCCAGCTCTCGCTGGCCAACGCCTTGTGGAAGCAGAAAGGGTTCGAGTTCCTGCCCGACTACCTGAAGCTCGCCAAGGACGGCTACGGGGCCGGTCTCGGCGAAGTGGATTACGTCAAGGACGCGCCCGGCGCCCGCCGGACCATCAACGCGTGGGTCGAGAAGGAGACCCACGACAAGATCAAGGACCTCATTGCCGAGGGAGTCCTCGACGCCGGCACGCGGCTGGTCCTCACGAATGCGGTCTATTTCAAGGGTAAGTGGGCCAAGCCGTTCGAGAAGTCGGAGACCCGGCAGGAGCCGTTCCACCTGGCCGGCGGCAAGGACGTGGCCGCCTCGATGATGCACATCCGGGAAGCCTACGGGTACTTGGAGACCGCGGACTACCAAGCCGTCAAGCTGCCGTACGCCGGCGGGGAGCTGTCCATGGTCGTGATCCTGCCGAAGAAAGCGGACGGGCTGGCGACCGTCGAGAAAGGTGTGACGTCGAAACTGCTGAACGAGGAGCTACGGAATTTCAGCCGGCGCGAGGACGTCGTCCTGACGCTGCCGACCTTCAAGATGACGCGGGAGTTCGAACTCTCCAAGGTCCTGGGGGCGATGGGCATGCCGGACGCCTTCTCGCTGGCGACCGCCGATTTCTCCGGCATGGACGGCAAGAAGGACCTCTTCGTCTCGGCCGTGGCCCACAAGGCATTCGTCGATGTGAACGAGGAAGGAACCGAGGCGGCCGCCGCCACCGCTGGAGTGATGGGCGTGACGGCGATGCCCGTGGAAAGGACACCGGTCGTGTTCCGGGCGGATCACCCGTTCCTTTTCGCCATCCGCCACGAGAGATCCGGAGCGGTCCTATTCTTCGGCCGTGTGGCCGACCCGACGAAATGACACGAGTGCGCCTTCCAGACCACGCGTCGGTCCCCCGCAGGGTCCCGTCACGGTAGCACGATGCGCGCCTCCGTCTGGGAGCCGTCGGCGACCGAGATCGTAACAGCCGCGCTCTTTCCCGCGGAGGTCGCCGTGACGTCGTAGCCCCCTCCCGCGAGCGATGTCGCCGTCGCCACGCCGGTCGAGTCGGTCTGGAGCCGGTTCAGGAGGCGGAACATCTCGCTCCCTAGGAACGGCGGATTCGGCCGGGGGTCCACCATGGCGCCGGCGACGGGCTTGCCGTCGGCCCCGACGACGAGGACGCGAATGATCGCGCCGGGGCGGGATTGCAGGACGACCTCGCTCGAGCCCGTGGGGTCGGGAAGGACTCCGGCGGTGCGCGCCGGAGCGTACCCCGCCGCTAAGGCCACGAGATCCACCGGCCCTTCGGCCGGGGCGGTGATGACGAATGCCCCGGTGACGTCGGTCGATGCCGGCATGGAATCGGACTGGATCGAACCGGACGGCGCCACCAGGACGATCCCCCGCGCGATGCCCTGCCCGCGGGCGTCCAGGAAGCGTCCACGAATCGCGCGGCCCGTCTCCAGGCGGATCTCGACAGGGGACGACGAGCCGTCTTCCGCGACGGTGACGGGGGGAGGATTGCCGGTCCTGTAGCCCGGCGCGTTCGCGGTCAGCATCCACGATCCCGGCTCGAGCCCTTCGAGGCCGAAGGTCCCGTCGGCGCCGGTGCGCTTCGAAACGCCGACTCCCGACATCGGCGAAGAGCCTTCGCGCATCGCCGAGATAGCCACGTCGCTCAACGGCTTTCCTTGCAGGCCAATCACCCGGCCCGTGATGCCTCCGGAGGCGAGCAGGATGTCGACGTTCGGCGAGGGCTCGTCGGGAACGACGATCCTGCTCCTGCTCTGCGAACCGCCCGTGAGGTCCGCTCGGACCCCCGCCATGTACGGTCCCGGCTTCTCGAGGCTGACGTGGTAACGGCCGTCCGCGTCGCTTCGCGTCATCTCCACTCCGTCCGCCCCGGTACCCGCCGCTCCGCCGGTCCGAAAGAGAATCAGCTCGGCGTTCCCCACCGGTCTTCCGCCGCGGAGGATCCGTCCCGACAGGGCGATCGCCGCGCTCTCGTCGAAGTCGAAGACCGTGACTTCGCCCTCCTTGATGTTCACCTGCCGCATGGACAGCCCGCCGCTCGTCCCGCGGACGCGCCCTCCCGACCCGGGGGGTCGCATCAGGGTGTAATCGCCGGGTGCGAGCTTCTCCATCGTGTAGCGGCCATCGGGACCGGTCGTCGCGGAGTTCGTTCCCCCCGCGGAACTGCCGCGGAGCGCCACGACCGTCGCGCCGACCACCGGCTGGCGCCCCGCATCCCGCACGATGCCCGTGAGGGTGCCTCCACGCGACAGCTTCACGACCAGCTCGGGGGGGTCTTCGTCGAGCGGGACGTCGATCTTCGATTCGCTGGGGGAGAAGTTCGGGTGTTGCACGGCGACCTGGTAGGTCCGTGACTCGAGGCCCGCGATCTCGAAGCTCCCGTCGATGCCGCTGAGCGCCCCGATCTCCTCGCGGCCTGACGCCATCCGGAATCCCATTCCCTGGGGAACGCTTTCCCCGACGACCGCGCCCGTGACGGGGGTGTCGTCCTTGGCGTCGAGGACGCGGCCGCGCAGGGTGCGGCCGTCGCCGAGGGTCAGCGTTCCGACGTCCGCGGCCTGCTCGGATTCGACCTTGATCCCCGTCTTGCGCGCCGGCGCCTTCCCCGGGGACGTCGCCTCGACGGTGACCGTGCCCGGGGCGACGTCCTCGAGGCGGAAGTTCCCGGACGGATCGGCGAACACGTCGTCGTCGGCCCCTCCGATTCCCGTCATGGCTCGCATGTTGCGCGAGCCCCGGCCATCCGCCGCCTCGGGGTAGTTGCGGACACGGAAGGACGGGGGCGCCGTCCCGTCGGCGCGCAGCACCCTCCCGACGATCGTCGCCGATCGCTTCAGGACGAAATCGACGCCGGTATCCCCGGGGCTCGCCCCGGCACCCTGCTCGGCGGCGAATCCCTTCGCACGAACCCCCATCCGGAACACCCGCTGCTCACCCAAGCCGGGAAGACGGTACGAGCCATCGGCCTTCGTTTTCACCGTGCGGCTTTTCGTCGCGCCGCCATCGGTCCAGAGAGCCGTCACGTCCGCGCGGGGGACGGGCTGTCCCGTGCCGTCGGTGACGCGCCCCGAGATCGTGCGTTCCTCTTTCACGAGGAGCGTACCCAGGTCGAGCGACTCGCCGGAGCGGAGCTTGATTCCTTCCTTCTCGATCGCGGCGAAGTCCTCGGGAAGGAGCGTGAGGTCGAACGTCCCGGCCTCGAGGCGCTTCACCTCGAAACGTCCCTCCCCGAGGGACCGGATCTTGTCCTCCTCCGCGTCGCCGTCCATGGCCATGCGTTCCCGGCGATTCCTCTCGGTGGGGGTGAGCACGACCTCGACTCTCGAGACGGGATGCTCGTCGGCGTCCAGCAGGCGGAAGGCGAGCGAGGCGCCCGGCTCGATCTTCAGCTCGATGTCGTTCCGCTCCGCCCCCGCCTCCACGCTCACGGGTCCCGACTCGGCGGTGGCTCCCTTGTCGGTGGAAGCGCGAAGTCGGAAGGAGGTCCCGCTCGGAATGCCGTCGAGAGCGAACTTGCCGGCCTCGTCGGTGAACGCGGGTCGGAGGGGAGCATCCCGCAGTAGAGCCCGGATATCGAGCTGCACCGGGGCCGGATCGATGCGAGCCCTGGCGACCGGCTTGCCGGCGGCGTCGACGATCCGTCCTGCGATCCGGCCGCCAGGTCGGAGGACCATGAGCGGAGCCGGCACCGACGGGGTCCCGTCGGCCTTCGGCGCTTGCACCTGGATGTCCCCGAGGCGGGCGCGGGCGTGTCGGGGGCTGAATGCCTCCAGGACCACGGCCCCGGCGGGCAATTCCCCGAAGGAGAAACGGCCGGCATCGTCGGTCTTCGTGCGCAGAGCCCCGTCCTCGCCGAACAGGGCCCCTCCGCTCGTCCAGGCGAGGACCGTGGCACCCGCCACCGGCTCGCGACGGTCCATGTCGACGACCGAGCCGCCGAGCGCGAGCCCGGCCTTCATCTTGACCCTCAGCGCGGCGCCGGCGGGAACGTCCTTGAGCAGGGCGGGGGCGTGCTTCTGAGCAACGACGTAGACCGTGAACGTCTTGCCCTTGAGCCCGCCGGTCAGGAAGGTCCCGTCCTCGCTGGTCTTCACGACCACGGGAGGGTCGAATCCACCGACGCGCCGCCTTGCCTCATCGTCTTTGCCGACGACGAGAACCGTCGCCTGGGCGACCGGCTTGCCGGAGGGATCGGTGACCGTTCCGGTGATCGCCGCGCCGGCCTGGGGGGTCGGCGCGGTCTTCGCGACGGTCCCCTGCACTGGCTCCTTCTTCGCGGGGGGCGTGGTCGCGGGCGGGGCGGCATTCGCGGCGGCGAACGCGAGGAAGCCGAACGAGAAGGCTACGAGGCGCTGTCGACTGGACATGACCCTCCCTCCTGACGGCGTGCCTGCGCGCCGCTCTCACGTCCTCCGTGCCAGCACGGCCAGGCGCTCGTCCGCCTCGGGATCCTCAGACGCCGCCCACAGACGCTCGGGGTCTCCGAAACCGGACCGCGTGAGGCGCTCGAATATCGCGCCGACGGGCTGGCCCCATTCCGTGATGGTCTCGGAGACCCGCTCGAAGAGCCCGGGCCGGCCGGCCGGGACGAACGACGTGATCTTCAAGGTCGATCGGCGGGTGGGGGGCTCCCAGATGACGCCGAGGATCAGCGCCCCGCTCTCGCGGTCGTGAGTCGTGTAGGCGTCGAGGTGCTCGAGGCCGAAGCAGGTCATGACGTCGAACAGGAGGTAGCCGCCCGGCCTCAAGTGCGCCGCGAGACGGCGAAACGCGCGCTCCCAGTCGTCCAGGGTCTCGAGATGGTTCAGGACGTCGGCCACGCTCGTGACCGCATCGAAGGTCTCCGCGAGGTCGAGCCGCGTGAGGTCCCCATGGACCCAACGGACCGCCTTCCGCGTGTCCTTGCCGCGCGCCACCTCGAGGAGCGCCTCCGACAGGTCCACCCCGGCGACGGTGTATCCCGCGCCCGCTAGCGCGATGGCGAGCGTGCCGGTGCCGCAGCCCGCGTCGAGGATCTTCGAGCCCGCGAGCCCGCGCTCGGCCAGGAGCGTCTGCAGGCGCTTCCCGTAGGTGAACGCGTACCAGTCCATTCGGTGCAGGTCGTAGTGGCGGGCGATCCCGCGGTAGGAGTCGTGGCGGTCGCTCATGGACGCCTCAGTTTACCTCGTCACCGCCAGTTCGAGATAGGCGATCCGTCCGCCGCCGGACGAGGCCCCTGGAGGTGGACGAGGAATTCCGACGCGTGGTGCCCGTGCTCGCCCTCGATCCAGAGATGCTCGGGGCCGGGAAGCATCTCGGTCACCTCGAGATCTTGCGGCGCCTCTCGCCCCGCGCCGGCCGCGGAGCGCTGCAGGAGTTCCACGAAGACAGGGGACTCCAGGTCGAGGTAGCGGGGCTTGGCGTCCGCCGAGCTGTGGACGAAGACGTGGCGCGGGATGCGGTGCCGGCGCCGCCACCTGCCGATCTCGATGAAGTAGTCGGCCTCGTCCAGGACATGCGACCCCCGGACCGGCCGGGGCCACTCCCCGGGGCCGAACGCCCAGCGCTCGCGGAAAAGGACCGTGCGACCGCAGACGAAGCGCGGCCAGCGGGTGATCCCCTTCGCCGAGAACCCGGGGAAGTAGCCGAGGGGCTGGAGCCCCTGCTGCCCGATGTTGATGAGGAAAGAGATGACCCCCACCGGGTTGACGCCGCTGTTGATCACCGGGATCACCTCGTCGCCGGTGCGCGGCCACCGCAGGACGAAGCGCCCCTCGTTCGTGTCCCAGCGCACCACGAGGTCGCGCATCGGGATGACCCGGGCCCCGGGCGATGCCTTCTCCCCGGGCAGCTCGATCTCGTGCGGGAAGATCGAGGGTCTCAGCCCGGCGTTGGCGGTCCGGTAGTTGTGGTTGTACGTCAGCTCGGCCATGATCGCGCCCGGCCTCTCGAGGCAGGACCATCCCCGCCGGAGCTCCTGCACCACGGGGTTCCGGTCGGGCGGCAGGCCTCCTCCCAGGAGGTGCGCGAAGCGCGCCAGGGCGAGGCCGGTCCCCTGGAACAGCGCGCTGAGCACGAGGCGGTAGTCGCCGCGGGCGACGTGGTCGGCGCTCTGCGCCGCGACCTGGAACAGGACTCCGCAGGACCAGCGGGGCTCGGGAACCCCCCCGACCGCCGCGCGGAGGTCGTCCTCGCGGATCTCGACTTCCTCGGCGGGTCCCGCCTCGCGGGCCAGCCGCGCGAACAGATCCCTCGCGCGCCGGAGCGCGTCGGCGGCCTCCTCCGTCCCGCTCCCTCGCACGGCGACGCGGCCGGGATCCGGAAAGGCCACGGGACGGTGCTTGTCCTCGGGCTCGAAGACGCCGTGGTAGACGTCGAGCAAGCCGACGTCGGCGTCCGCGGGGAAGGCCTCGAGGAAGCGTGCCGCCAGCGCGGAGCGGTAGATCCGCTCCGGGTACATCGCGGTGAACAGGCGGAGGTAGGGGGTGAGACCGGCGCGGACCTCGTCGAGCATCGCGCGGGGGAGCCGGAGGCCGAGGGCCGACATCGCGTCGAGGCGCAGCAGCTCGTCGGGCTTCAGGGGACGGTTGTGCGGAAGCGCCTCGAGGATGCCTGCGATCTCCTCGGTCGTCTCGGCGCGCTCGCGCCCGGAAAGCCGCGGCATCTCGTCGACGGCTTCCTCGACCCGCTCGATCGACGGCAGCCACGAGGGATCGCAGCTTCCGCGGCGGCAGGCCTCCGCGAGTTCCCGCAGCGGGCGCCGCGAGTTGTACGGCAGCTCCACCTCGCCGATGAGGATTCCGCGCTCGACGAGCTGGCGGTAGAAGGCATCGACGTCCGCCGCCTCAGCCCCGCACCGCCGGGCGGAGGCCTCGAGGAGGGCGGGCACGTTGCGCTCGCCGGTCGCCGACTCCTCGAGGAACGCGCGCAGGACCTCGTGGTCCTTGACGCGGGAGTGCACCTCCTCGTCGTCGGGGTGGCGCATCGAGGAGGGCTTCCAGAAGGTCCAGCCGCCGTCGGTCTCCGAGAGCGTCGGGTTCGGACGAGGAACGATCGCGCGGTCGATCGCGGGGTCGATCGCGAGGCAGGTCGCCACCTTGCGGGCCTCCGCGACGTTCAGCAGCACGTCCACGCGCGCGATCTCGGGGCTCCTCAGGACGGTGAGCCCCCGCTCGTCCACCTCGGCGAGGGCCGTGGCGCAGAACAGGCCGTTCGGGCTGGTCTTGGTGCAGAAGCGCGCGAGGTAGGCGAGCGCCTTGCCCGCGAGATGGCGCTCCTTGTGTCCCCACGTCGCGGGGTCGCGTCCGGCGAGCCGTCGGATGCCGCCGCGGAGCGAGCGGCTGGCGAGCCAGATTCCCTCCTCGACCCGAGGGTCGGCGACGCTCCGGACGACCTCCGACCGAGCGCGCAGGAGGTCCTCGATACAGGCCTCGCGGCAGCTCCGCTCGACATCGGCGCGCCGGAGCAGGGCCGCGGCGTGCTCCTCGAGCTCGACGGCGAGGTCCGCCGGGAGGGAGCCGCGTGCCTCGCGGAGCTCGCTCTCGCTCGGGGCACGTCCATTGTGGACGCTCCGGCGAAGCCTCACGAGCGACAGCCGGCCCCGCGCGCGCTCCGCGTCGGAAGGGGAGCCGCGATCGCCCGCCAGCCGGTAGAGCGCCTCCTCGAGGGCCGCGGCGCGCTCGGCGAGCGCGCCCTCGATCCGGAGCAGGTCGTTCACCCGCGCGACGGACCGCCGCCCTCGGAGAGCCTGTAGCGTCTCGAAGGGGCGCGTGGCCACACGGACGAGGAGCAGGGGGTGCCCGCTCACGGCGCGGAGCTCCTTCCGTCCTGGTACAGGCGGTGCATGAAGAAGCGGAGCACCGCTTCGGCCTCGCCCGAGAGTCCGAGACGGTTGCAGTGCATGTGGGTGTACGACCAGGCCAAGGTGACGAGATCCTGCCGGATCCGACCGGCGCGGTGGGCCTCGAGCAGCCCGGCGACGATCGGCTGGTTGGCTTCGATCCAGCCTCGGGCGATCCGCGCGGGCTCGGCCCCGCCGTGAGCCGTCTCCGAGTCCCCCGCCAGGGCCGCGTCGAGCAGCTCCGAGAGACCGGGCTTCAGCTCCCGGTAACGGTCCTCGAGGAGGCGGATCTCGGACTCCCCCCACGTGCCCTGCTCGATGGCCCAGGCGTAGGAGAACCGGTAGAACGACACGCGGGCCTCGCGATCGAATCCCAGGAGGTCGAGGAACCGCTCCGTGAGGACGAGGCTGTGCTCGCGCCGCGTCCGGCCGAGGAGTCCCGCGCGCTCCGCTTCCATCAGATCGAGACAGGCCCGAGAATCCTCCTCGAAGATCCTCTCGGCCAGACGCAGGCCTTCTTCGCCGCCGTAGCGCTCGACCTCCGGCTGATACTCCAGGAAGGTGCAGCCCTCGACGAGGCCCTTCTCCCGGGAGGTCTCGACGCGCTGGTCCACGAGGGCCCGCGCCGGGCCGGTCGTCCATTCGGGCTCGCCGAGGATGAAGAGCAGCGCCTCCGAGCGGTAGCGCGCGAAGAAGGCCGCGCGGCGGGACGGGTCTCGCCAGACATCGTGGAGGAGGGGAGCCACGAGCTCCCCTAGGGCCTGTTCGAGACGGCCGCTGACGGCCTGGATCCGGCTGTAGTGGCTGAGGGAGAGGCTCATGCCGGGGGGAATCCAGCCGGGTAGAGGAAGCGGGGAGGACCGCTCGTCGGGGATGTTCCGGCGATGGTTGGCTGGACAACGGTGGCGCGGGGCCTTGGCGCCGGCCACGACCCCGCGCCGATATCGCCTACTCCTCGGAGTCGAGCACGTCCTTGCAGGGACAGGTGCACAGCAAGGAGGTGGAGGACGAGGTGTAGCAGCCTCCCGGCTTCCGCCCCTTCTCCAGCTCCTCGACTTCCAGGTTGAGCCCGGACCACTTCTGGGTCTCGTTCATGGTTCCCTCCTCCGTCGGATCTCCGGGGGCTTCCGGGGTCCGCGCCGGATGAAGCTACTCATGTACACCGAGGGTCCCTTCCTGTCAAACGAGATCAGACGATCGCCTCTTCCTGGTGCAGCCGGTGCATGAAGAAGCGGATGACGGCCTCGGCGCTCGTTTCTACCGCCAGGCGGTTGCAGTGCATGTGGGTGAGCGACCATGCGAGATGAACGAGGTCCTGGCGGAGGCGGCCGTCCGAGTGGGCCGCGAGAATCTCTTCCGCGATCGGCCGCATCGCGTCGAGGCAGGCGCGCGCGATGCGCGCGGGCTGGGCGCCTCCGAAGAGGCTCACCGGATCGCGGCTCGAGTCGCCCCGGAAGAGCGCGATCAGCCCGTCCTTGAGTCCCTGGTAGCGTTCTTCCAGGAGGCGGAGATCCCCGGCCTCCCAGCCCCCTTCGTCGAGGGCCCACGAGTACCCCTGCCGGTAGAACGCGATGCGGCGCTGGCGGTCGAAGCGCATCAGGTCGAGGAATCGCTCGACGAAGACGAGGCTGTACTCGCGGCGGGACTTCTCGAGGAGGCCGCGACTCTCGGCCTCGATCAGGTCCAGGGACGCCAGCGAGTCCTGGAGGAAGATCCCCTCGCAAAGCCGCATGCCTTCCTCGCCGCCGTATCGGTCGTACTCCCGCTGGTACGTGGCGAACTCCCAGGAGTCGACGAGGCCGCCCTCGCGCAGGACGAGCAGGCGCGTCGCAACCAGCGCCCGGGCGGTCGCGTCGACCCACTCGGGCGCGCCCAGGATCCGGAACCTTAGCTGCCAGTCGGGCTCGGCGTAGCGCACGAAGAATAGCGAATGGAGCTCCGGGCTCCGTCGCACCTCGCGCACCACGGGAATCACGAGATCGTGGAGCAGCCGCTCGTGGTTCTCTCGTGGGGCGTGGATCAGCGTGTAGAGGCAGCGCTCGGGCGTCATCGATCGGATCCTTCCCGGTCAGAGGGCGACGATGTCCTCCTCCTCGTGCAGCCGATGCATGAAGTATCGGAGGATGGCCTCGGCGTCGGCCTCGATCTGCAGCCGATTCGCGTGCATGTGCGCGAGGGCCCATGCGAGGTCGCCGAGGCTCCTCTGGATCCGTCCTGCGGCGACGCCTCGAAGCAGCTCGTCGACGAGCGGACGGAGGGCGCCGAGGCAGTCGTTCGCGGCGCGTGCGGGCTCGGCCCCGCCCCACAGGGCCAGCGGGTCCTGGCTTGCGTCACCGCGGGTCAGCTCGAGGAGCCCCTCCTTGATCGATCGATAGTGCCGCTCCAGAGCCGCCAGCTCGTCGGGCCCCCACGCGCCGAGACCGGTCTCGAACGAGTAGCCGTGGCGGTAA
Source organism: Acidobacteriota bacterium (assembly GCA_041494445.1). Lineage (GTDB taxonomy): Bacteria > Acidobacteriota > Polarisedimenticolia > Polarisedimenticolales > JAIQFR01 > JAIQFR01. Next base: position 13,955 of record JBGQAU010000009.1, read on the forward strand.
AACGCTATCCGGCGGGCGCGATCGAACCGCATCAGGTCGAGGAGCCGCTCGGTCATCAAGAGGCAGTACTCCCGCCGCGACCGGGCCACCATCCCCCGTGTCTCCGCCTCCATTCGTACCAGGCAAGCCAACGTGTCGTAGTGGAAAATCCGCTCGGCGAGGCGCGTCCCCTCTTCGCCGCCGAAGCGGTCGCCTTCGGGATCGCCCTCGCCGAACTCGTAACCGGCCCGCGGGTCCCGTTCGGAGAGCGACGTCAGGCGCCGCGTCAGGAGGTCCATGAGCGGCCCTTCGATCCAGCCGGGCTGCCCGAGGATCGTGACGCGGAGGTGCCAGTTCGGCTCGCTGTAGCGGCCGAAGAACAGGGCGTCGAGGCGCCGGTCCTCCCGGATCTCCCGACTCAGCGGCGCGATCAGGTCGAGAACGATCGACTCGTGCATCTCTCGCGGGGCGCGGAGGAGGGCGCACAGGCGTTCTCGCGAGGGCATGGGACGGGGCCGATCTCAGGCCTGCCTACGGGACCGTTTACTCCTCGGCGATGCAGGTGATCGTCGCCTTGCAGGCGCAGGTGCACAGCGGGGAGGTGCTGGACGAGGTGTAGCACCCTCCCGGCTTCCTTCCCTTCTCCAGCTCCTCGACCTCGAGCAGGAGGCCGAGGTTCTTCCTGGTCTCGTTCATCTCGTTCTCCTCGGGGCGGCTGCAGAACCGGCCGCCGGTCGTCCGTATGTCGAAACGGGAGTGCCTTGACGGGGCCGCGGCTCGGGCCACGGCCCCGCGTCGGCGGCGACTACTCCTCGGGGGTGAAGGGCGCTCTGACGGGACAAGTACAGAGCGGCGAGGTGGAGGAGGACCCGGAGCAGCCTCCCGGCTTCCGGCCCCTCTCCAGCTCCTCGATCTCCAGGTTGAGCCCGACCCGATTTTTGGTCTCGTTCATGCTTCCTCCTTCCGCAGGACCCAGGGGTTTTCCCCGGCGCCGGCGCGGTTGAAGCTACTCATGTACACCGGAAGAGCACACCTGTCAAAAGAAGTCGAACGATCGTGTCGTCCGTATGCAAGCGATGCATGAAGAACCGCATGGTCGCCTCGGCGCTCACGTCGACACGGCAGAGGACAATTACCACCCCATTCCTTGCCAAGCCGCGCTTTTTTGGAGCTTTCTTCTTGACTCGGACGCATGGGCCGGGTTACTACTGGCCTCCAAACAGCATCGAGAGGGTGGCCAAGCTCGAAAGGGCGGGTGAGCCGCTCCCCGCCGAGGAGTGCCATCCGTCATCGCTGGCGTTCGGGCCCCAAGGGCGCGCGAGCATGGGGTGTCCGCGGCGCTCGGGGGACCGGAACGTCGAGCACGGAGGAGGTGGATGCTTCATGAACGGCGCTGAAGCGATCGAAAGAGCCAAGGAGCACTTCGGCAAGCTCGTCGCGGAGCAGCTCGAGCGTGTCGAGCGGATGAAGGCCGCGCACGACTGGGTGGACTACGCGGCCCTCAAGCCGATCGTCATCGGGATCCTCGGAGGCGACGGGATCGGCCCCTCCATCGCCGCCGAGTCCCGCCGGGTCCTGCAGGTCGTGCTCCGGGAGCAGGTCGCCTCGGGGAAGGTCGAGTTGCGGGACATCGAGGGGCTGACCATCGAGCGGAGGGCCGCCGAGGGCAAGGCGATTCCCACCGACGTGCTCGCCGAGATCGAGAAGTGCCCCATCCTGCTCAAGGGCCCGACGACCACTCCGCGGAAGGGGGACCCGTGGCCCAACGTGGAGAGCGCGAACGTGGCCATGCGCCGCCGCCTGGACCTGTTCGCGAACGTGCGCCCGGTCCGGGTGCCCAAGGAGGGGATCGACTGGATCTTCTTCCGCGAGAACACGGAAGGGGCGTACGTCCTCGGCTCGAAGGGGGTCAACGTCACCGAGGATCTGGCGTTCGACTTCACCGTGGCGACGACACAGGGATCCGAGCGCCTCATCCGGCTGGCGTTCGAGCACGCCCACAAGAACGGGATCCCGCGACTGACCTTGGTGACCAAGGCGAACGTGGTCAAGACCACCGACGGCAAGTTCCTGGAGATCGGCTACCGCGTGGCGAAGGAGTACCCCCGCATCGAGGTGGACGACTGGTACATCGACATCATGACGGCGAAGCTCGTGGATCCGAAGCGTCGCAGCCAGTTCCGGGTCGTCGTGCTGCCGAACCTCTACGGCGACATCCTCACCGACGAGGCCGCCGAGTTCCAGGGCGGCGTCGGCACGGCGGGCTCGGCCAACATCGGGAAGCGGTACGCCATGTTCGAGGCGATCCACGGCTCGGCTCCGCGCATGGTCAAGGAAGGCCGGGCGAAGTACGCGGACCCCTGCAGCATGGTGCGCGCGGCCGCGCTCCTCGTCGGGCACATCGGGTATCCTCAACAGGCGCGGCGCCTGGAGATGGCTCTCGACGTTTGCGGGCAGTACGAGAGGAAGCTCGAGATCACGGGACGTCCCACCGGGGCGACCGGCCGCGAGTACTGCGATTACATCCTGGACACGCTGCAGTCCGCCGACCTCGAGAGTCGGTGGGCGAGCTACCAGCAATGACGCCTTCCGAGCGACCGAGGAGGCCCTTCACCGGCGTCGAGCGGCGGCGCCGGTGTCGGCCCGATCGCTCCTAGGAGGCGTCCATGGAGGGCACGATGGCACAGTTGCAGGAGAAGCTTCGGGGCAAGATTCCGGCATGGCGCGACAGGATCAAGAACCTGGTCAAGGAGAGCGGCTCGAAGGTCATCTCGGAGGTGACCGTCGAGCAGTGCTACGGCGGCATGCGGGGCGTCAAGGGGATGGTCTGCGACACCTCGGACGTCCCGCCGGACAAAGGCCTCATCATCCGGGGAACGCCGGTCAAGGACCTCGCCGGACGGCTTCCCGAGGAGGTCCTCTACCTGCTCCTCACGGGGGAGCTGCCGGACGCGGCGGCCCTCAAGGATCTGCAGGCGGACCTCAACTCGCGCGCGGGGGTTCCGGCCTACGTGTGGAAGGTCCTCGAAGCCATGCCGGACGACTCGCATCCGATGTGCATGTTCGACACGGCGGTCCTCGTCATGGAGCGGGAGAGCATCTTCCGCAAGCGGTACGACGAGGGGATGAAGAAGGACGTGTACTGGGAGGCGGCCCTCGAGGACACCTTGACGCTCCTGTCCCGGCTCCCGGAGGTCGCGGCGGGCGTGTACCGCCTCCGCTACAAGAAGGGCGCGCGGATCCCGCACAACGGGAAGCTCGACTGGGGCGCCGACTATACGGCGATGCTCGGCCTTCCCGATCCGAAGGGAGAGTTCGCGGAGCTGATGAAGCTGTACCTCGTGCTCCACTCGGACCACGAGGGGGGTAACGTCTCCGCGTTCACGACCCACACGGTGGGGAGCGCTCTCTCCGACGCCTACTACGCGTTCTCGGCCGGGATGAACGGGCTCGCGGGACCCCTCCACGGTCTCGCCAACCAGGAGTGCCTGAAGTGGGTGCTCGACGTTCAGAAGAAGTTCGGCGGCGTGCCGACCCACGAGCAGCTCAAGAACTTCGCCCAGGAGACGCTGAATTCCGGGAGGGTGGTGCCCGGTTACGGCCACGCCGTCCTGCGCATCACCGACCCGCGGTTCGACGCGTTCCGGGCCTTCGGAAAGAAGTACATGCCGGACGATCCGGTGTTCCAGATCGTGGACCGGGTCTTCGAGATCGTCCCGGAGGTGCTGAAGCAGGTCCAGAAGATCAAGGACCCGTGGCCGAACGTGGACGCCGGCAGCGGCGCGCTGCTGTACCACTTCGGCATGAAGGAGTTCGACTACTACACGGTCCTGTTCGCCGTGTCGCGCGCGATGGGCGTGCTGTCCCAGATCGTCATCAACCGGGCGATGGGATCGCCGATCGTGCGGCCGAAGTCGGTGACCACCGACTGGATGGAGAAGACGGTCAAGGCGTAGGAAGAGAATCGGTACTTGCGAAAGGGGGCGGGTGTTCCGCCCGCCCCCTTCGCTCCGCGGCGACCGCCGCTGGGCGAGGAGGATCACCATGCTGTCGAAGATCGGCGTCGTCGGAGGCGGCAACATCGGCGGAGTCCTGGCCCAGGAGATCGCCCGCAGAAGGCTGGCGCGCTCCGTGGGTCTCGTGGACATCGCCCCGCCCGACCTGGCCAAGGGCAAGTGCCTCGACATCGCGGAGGGGACGCCCATCCTGCGCACGGAGGTCAAGCTGGCCGGCGGGAGGGAATACGACGTGCTGGCGGGATCGGAGATCGTGATCAACACCGCGGGCGTGCCGCGCAAGCCGCGGCCGGACGGGACCGTCCCGTCCCGGGAAGAGCTGCTGGCGACGAACATCAAGATCACCGACGCCGTCGCCGAGGGTATCTCCCGCTTCTGCCCCGCCGCCACGATCATCTCCATCGCCAACCCGCTCGACGCCATCGTCTACCGGCTCTACAAGAAGCTGTCCCCGCCGAAGGCGAAGATCATGGGGATGGCGGGCGTGCTGGACTCCTCCCGCTACCGCTACTTCGTGGCGGAGGCGGTGGGGGTCAGTGTGGACAACGTCGAGGCGCTGGTTCTCGGCGGCCACGGCGACGACATGGTGCCCGTGCGCTCCTGCTGCCGCGTGGCGGGGATGCCGGTCGGGAAGTTCCTGTCGGCCGAGACCCTGGAGGCCATCGAGAAGCGGGTCCGCGGGGCGGGGGCCGAGGTCGTGAAGCTGCTCGGGGTCGGGTCGGCGTTCGCGTCACCCGCATGGTCCGCCCTGGAGATGACCGAGGCGATCGCGTTCGACCGGAAGAAGATCCTCCCGGTCTGCGCCCTCCTGGACGGCGAGTACGGCGTCAAGGGGATGTTCATCGGCGTTCCCTGCGTGCTCGGCGCCGCGGGGATCGAGAAGATCATCGAGGTGGACCTGACCGACGCCGAGAAGGCGATGTTCCAGAAGTCGGTCACCTCGGTGACGAATTCCAGCGCCGAGGTGGACCGGATGGCCTGATCCCGGCTCTCCGCCGGGTGGGACGCGGACGGCGGGCGGGGGCGAGGCCCCGCCCGGCGCGTTAGTTGCTGCCATTCCGTGCCTCCTTACTCCGTTGGAGGCGGGCAATCCCCGGCGGTTTTGGGTACAATCCGCGGACCGGAAGCAGCGTCTCCAACCGGAGGACGGACGCCAAGGCGCGCCGACCTTCCAGGACCTGAGAAGGACGGGCATCCATGGAGCTCCACAAGCTGGGGATCGTGGGCGGAGGGATGATGGGGCGGTCCATCGCCGAGAAGGTCGCGGCGGCGGGCATCCAGGTGATCGTCCAGGAGGTCTCGGACGAGCTGGCGGAGAAGGCCCACACGGCGCTGGTCTCGTCCCTGGACGAGGAGCTCCGCAAGTGGGGGATCACCGCCTCGGAAAAGAAGGTGATCCTGGGCCGGATCGGATTCGTGTCGGACGTGAATCTCCTCGCCGCGGCCGACATGATCATCGAGACGGTGACCGAGGACCTCGAGGCGAAGAAGCGGGTGATGGCGGAGCTGGGAGGGATCTGCCCCCCCGGCGTCATCTTCATCACGAACACGTCGACTCTCAGCATCACGGAGATCGCGGCCGCCTCGGGAAGGGCCGACCGGGTGATCGGGCTCCACTTCCTCCCGCCCGTGAGCCGCAATCCGATCGTCGAGGTGGTGCGGGGAATCGAGACGTCGAAAGAGACCTACGCGACGGCCATGGAGCTCGCGAAGGTCCTGGACAAGACCGCGATCGAGGTGTTCGAGTACCCCGGGTTCGTCGCGACGCGGTCCATCGTGCCGCTCCTCAACGAGGCGATGTTCATCGTCATGGAGGGTGTCGCGAGCGCCGAGGACGTTGACCTCGCGCTGAAGCTGGGGTACCAGTTCCAGATGGGGCCGCTCGAGTACTGCGATCGCATCGGCCTCGACAAGGTCATGGCCTGGATGGAGCACCTGTTCCGCGAGCTGGGGGACGTCAAGTACCGTCCCTGCCCGCTCCTGCGGAAGCTCGTGCGCGCGGGTCACCTCGGGCGCGGCACCGGCCGCGGCTTCTTCGCGTGGGAGGGTCGCCAGCGGATTCCATCGGCCAGGACGGAGGCGGCGCGATGAAGGTCCTGGTGCTCAACTGCGGATCCTCCTCGGTCAAGTACCAGCTGGTGGAGACCACCCTGGACCTGATCAAGACGAACTCCGACCGCGCCATCGCCCGCGGCTCGGTGGAGCGGATCGGGACCTCGAGCGCGATCCACACGTACAAGTCCGAGGGAGCGGAGAAGACCTCGGAGGTCAAGGAGATCCTGGAGCACCGGGTCGCGATCGCCGACATCATCCGGACGCTGACGCTCCCGGGAAAGGGCGTGCTCAAGGACGCGAGCGAGATCGGCGCGATCGGCCACCGGATGGTCCACGGCGGCGAGAAGTTCGCCCGATCGGTCCTGATCGACGACGAGGTGATCCGGCAGATCGAGGAGTGCTCCGAGCTGGCGCCGCTCCACAACCCGCACAACCTGAGGGGGTACCACGCCGCGCGGCAGATCCTGCCGGGCGTGCCGCACGCCGCGGTGTTCGATACCGCGTACCATCAGACGATGCCGCCCGTGGCCTACCTCTACGGGCTCCCGTACGTCCTCTACGTGCGCCACGCCATCCGGCGTTACGGCTTCCACGGGACGTCGCACCGCTTCGTCGGCTGGCGGTCGCAGGCGATCCTCGGCCGACGCCGGGAGGAGACGCGCCTCATCACCTGCCACCTCGGGAACGGGGCCAGCGTCTGCGCCATCGACCACGGCAAGTCCGTGGACACCTCGATGGGATTCACGCCGCTCGAGGGGCTCCTCATGGGGAGCCGCTGCGGCGACCTGGACCCGGCGGTGCTCTTCTACATCATGCACAAGGAGGAGCTGACCGAGTACCAGCTCACGACCATGCTCAACAAGCACTCGGGGCTGTACGGGGTCTCCGGGGTGTCGAACGACATGCGGGACGTCCTGGCGGAGGAGGCCAAGGGGAACGAGCGCGCGCGTCTGGCGGCGGACATGTTTTGCTACCGCCTGCGCAAGTACATCGCCGCGTACGCCGCGGTCATGGGCGGGGCGGACGCCGTGATCTTCACCGGCGGGATCGGCGAGAACGCCGCCGCGATCCGCGAGCGCACGGTCCGAGGGCTGGGGTTCGCTGGGATCCTGCTCGATCCGGAGCGGAACGCGGCGACGGTGGGGGGAAAGGAAGGGGAGATCTCCCCGGCGGGCGCCCCGGTCAAGGTGCTCGTGATCCCGACCAACGAGGAGTTGATCATCGCCCGCGACGCGCTCCGCCTGATCGAGGGCGTGCTGTAGTCGGGGACCCCCGAAGGTCAGACGGCCAGGAGCGCCTCCTCCGCTTGTGCTATTTTCGGCCGGGCCTCGTTCCACGGGCCGCACGCCGGGAGGAACCGCGCGATGAAGGTGAGTCGGGTGTTTTCGCCGGAGGACCTCCGTCGGGTCGAAGAGTCGGTCCGCGAGACGGAGAAACGGACGTCGGGCGAGATCGTCCCGTTCGTCGTCGAGCGGTCGTACGGGTACGCGGACGCGACCTGGCGGGCCTCGACGCTCGGCGCGCTGCTCGCAGCCGTCGGTGCCGCGGCGGCGGCCCACGCCGTCGAGTTCTGGGGCGTGCCTCTTCCTCTCTGGATCGCGGGTCCGGCGGTGCTGGGCGCGGGGATCGGTTTCCTCGCGTGCGAGTCGCTCCCTCCCCTGAAGCGTTTTCTGATCCCCGGAAGCGTTCTGGGAGAGCGGGTCCACGAGCGGGCCGCGCAGGCGTTCCTCTCCGAGGAGGTCTTCGCGACGCGCGACAGGACCGGCGTGCTGATCTTCCTCTCCCTGTTCGAGCGCCGAGTCGTCGTGATGGGCGACAAGGGGATCGCGGCCAAGGTCCGGCAGGAAGAGTGGGACGGGATCATCTCGGGGGTCGTGCGCGGGATGCGGGAGGGGAAGCCGGGGGACGCCCTGGTGGCCGCGGTCCGGGAGTGCGGCGGGTTGCTCGAGCACCACGGCGTCGCCGTCCGCCCCGACGACCGGGACGAGCTTGGGGACGAGCTCAGGATCGGGAAGCCCTGACCATGAGGCGGCGGGCCACCCGTCTCCTCTCCGCGCTCGTGGCCCTCGGCGCTCTGGCGTCGGGCGCCGCGGCGATCGAGGTCCCCTACCTGACCGGCCGCGTCAACGACTACGCCGGGATGATTCCCGAGGAGGCGCGCGAGCGGATCGAGCGGAGGCTCGAGCGGTACGAGAAGGAGACGACGAACCAGGTCGCGGTGCTGACCGTGCAGTCTCTCGAAGGGGAGTCCATCGAGGACTTCTCGATGAAGGTCGCCGGGACCTGGAAGCTCGGGCGCAAGGCGAAGGACAACGGGGTGCTGCTCCTGATCGCCAGGGATGACCGGAAGATGCGGCTCGAGGTCGGCTACGGCCTCGAGGGGACCCTGACCGACGCCCTCTGCCGGAGGATCCTGGACGGTGTCGTGAGGCCGAGGCTCAAGGGCGGAGATTACGGCGGGGGCGTCGAGTCGGGGGTGGACGCGGTGATCGCGGCGCTCGGCGGGCAGGCGATCCCCGAGGCGCCGTCGGGACTCATGGCCCGCGCGCCCGCGGTTCCCTGGTTCGTCCGGCTCGCGGGGCTGTCGGTCTTCGTGGTGGTGATCGGCTTGTTCTCGCTCCTCGCGGTCCTGGGCCCCGGCTTCTTCGGGTGGTTCCTGTACCTTTTCCTGGTCCCGTTCTACGCCGCGTTTCCTTCGGTCCTGATCCACCCGAAGGTGGGAGCGTTGCTCACCTCGTGCTGGCTGCTCGGCCTACCGATCGCGAGGATCTTCCTCCACCGGTCGGATGCGGGAAAGTCGTTCCTCGTGAGGCATCCGGGGCTCGTCGCGTTCGCGGCGTCCGGGGTGCGAGGGCACGGCGGCGGCGGGCGGGGCGGTTCATCGGGCTTCTCGGGCGGGGGCGGGAGCTTCGGGGGCGGCGGCGCCTCGAGCGGGTGGTGAGGTGGAGCGGGAGCGATGAAGCCGTCGCTGTTCGCCGGCATGGTGGTCAACCTGTTCCTGATCGTGGACCCGATCGGGCTGATGCCGCTTTTCGCGGCGATCACGAGGAGCGACACCGCCGCTCGGCGCCGGCGGATGATCCGGCGCGCGATCGTGATCGCGTTCCTGGTGCTCGCGTTCTTCGCGGTGGTCGGGAAGTACGTCCTGGACTATTTCAACGTGAGCATCGCGGCGGTCCGGATCGCCGGGGGGATCCTTCTCTTCGCGATCGGCCTCGAGATGCTCTACGGACGGATCTCCCGCACGGAGACCACGGAGCCGGAGGAGGCGGAAGCCGCGGAGAAGGAGGACGTCAGCGTGACGCCGCTCGCGATCCCGCTCCTGGCGGGACCCGGGAGCATCGCGGCGGCCGTGCTGTTCTCCGGCACCTTCGAGGGGACCTGGGGAGCGCTGATGGTGATCGGCGCGCTGGCGATCGTGATGCTCCTGAGCTGGCTCCTGCTGAGCCTGACGGACGAGATGCTCCGGGTCCTCGGCCAGATCGGAGTCAAGGTGATCGCCCGGGTCATGGGGCTGCTCCTGCTCTTCGTGGCCACCCAGTTCGTCGTGGACGGGATCCGCGCCACCGGGGTGCTGGCCGGCAAGTAGCGGCCTCCGCCGGCCTCACGGCGAGCGGCGGATCAGCGGTTGCCCTTCGGGAGCACCACGGTGGTCGGGCTGTGGCCGTGCGTGGCTTCGTGCGGAGTGGAAGAGGGTCCCTGCGCGGTCGAACCCGGGTGAGCCCCGTCGCCCACGATCTCCACCTCGCCGGCTTCGATCAGGCGCCGGACCGTGGGCTCGCCGGCCGCATCGTCGCCGATTTGCCCGGTCCGGGCCGGGCCGAGGTGCAACACCTTCCCCCCGTGCAGCCGGATCTTGAGCGGCTTGTGGGTCTTGTTCACGATCGTCTTCATCGCGCACCCCGTTCGAATTTGAGAAGGGGATTGTACACGCTCTCGGCCACACGCGGCGAGCGCCCGGGACGTCGCGTCAGAGAGACAGCATCCTGATCGCAAGGCCGAGGAGCACCAGTCCGCCGAGGGCACCCGCGAGCCGGCCGGCGGTCCGCTTCACCCGGGCTCCCAGGAGCATCCCGGCGAGGGTGGCCAGCCCCGCCGTGACCCCGATGATCAGGCATGACCGGAGCAGGCTCGCGCGGGCGAGCGCGAGGCCGACGCCGGCGCCGAGGGCGTCGAGGCTCGTCGCCAGCGAGAGGCCGACGAGGCTGAGGCCCCGGGTGGGGTCCAGGGTCGCGCGCAAAGGCTCCTCGTGCCGGAGACTCCCGCAGAACATCCGCACGCCGAGCGCCGCGAGGACGCCGAACGCGACGTAGCGGTCCGCTCCGTGGAGCAGCTCCCTGAGGGCGACGCCTCCGGCGGCGCCGACGAACGGCATCAGCGCCTGGAACAGGCCGAAGTGCCAGGAGAGGCGGAAGAGCTGCCGCGGCGCCGAGAATCGGAGACCGACGACCAGCGCCACCGAGAAGGCGTCGGCGCTGAGCGCGAGGGCGAGCAGCAGGACGTCGAGGAGCGGCATGGTCGGTTCCGCCGGCGGAGTCGGCTTCTCCGCAGCCGCCCACCATAACCGCTCGGCGCCGCGCAAGCCAGCCCCGGCGGCGTTTGCGGGTTCGCCGAGCCCGGGCGATCATGGAAGCGCGGCGGGGCCCGTGGAGGATACGTTCGATGCGCGAGAGCCAGCTCGATGCCCACCCTGTGCCCTTCGACCAAGCGCACCGGCGACCGGAAGGTTGCGAGACTCCGCCGGATCCGCCGCTCGACCTCCTCCGCTATTTCACCGGCTCCGCGCTCGCGGTGGTTCTCCTCGCGACGGTCGCGCTTGCCAGCGCGTCGGCGTGGCTCGTCCAGAGGTCGTTCCTCCATATCGAGAAGGACGAGGCGGACAGCCTCGCAGAGGACATGGTGTCGGACCTGGGCCTCTTCGGCTACGACCGCGACCGCTGGGGCTCCGGGGCGGCGCCGGCCACCCTCCGCGAGGGGGTCCGCCGGCAGATGGACAACTTCGGGATCCGCGAGTTCTCGCTGTTCTCCCGCGACGGGAAGGTGCTTGAGACGTTCGCGCTCGAAACGGCTTCGGCGCGGCCACTCTGGCAGGAAGGGTTGGAGAGGGCGGCGACGGGCGAGACCGCTCTCCGCTGGGAAACGCGCGTAGGACCGATCCCCTGGTTCCGGGGAGTCGCCCGAGGGGACCTCGAGAGCTACGCCCCGGTTCGGGACCACGGCAAGGTGGTCGCGGTGGCGAGGGTGCGCCGGAACCAGTCGCCGAACCTTGTCAAGGCCGAGGGGGCGCTCCCGCTCCTGATCGGCATCGCGTTCGCCGGCGGGCTCTCGGTGTTCGGCGCCCTCTGGCTCCTGATCCTCAAAGCGGACCGGGTCCTGAAGCGGCAGCATCGCGAGCTCGTCGCGGCGCAGGAGGATCTGGCGCGGCAGAACCTCCAGCTCGCGGAGCTGAACCGACGGAAGGACGAGTTCTACGCGATGTGCAGCCACGACCTGCGCGGCCCGCTGGTCTCGGTCGAGGCCGGCTGCCGGATGCTCCTGGACGGCTACGCCGCGCCGGAGGAGCGCCGCGAGATCGCCGTCGAGAACCTGCACAACACGGGGATCGTGCTCGACCTCCTGAGCAACCTGCTCGACCTCGCACGGGTCGAGGAGGAAGGGGAGCGCCTCGACGCCGCGAACCTGGACCTCAGGGGGGTCGTCGAGGGGGTCGCCGCCGCGAACCGCCCCTATGCCGCTAGCCGCGGGGTCGCACTCGAGGTGGAAGTCCCCCGCGACGGCGTCGTCGTGGCCGGAGACCGGCTGAAGCTGGTCCGGATCCTGAACAACCTCGTCTCGAACGCGATCAAGCACGCGGAGGGGAAGCCGGTAACGGTGGCGCTCGAGCGCGAGTCCTCCGGCGCCCGGCTCCTGGTGCGGGACCGCGGCCCGGGGCTCCGTCCGGAGATCCGCGCCGATCTCATGGCGGGACGGGATCCCGTGCCCGTCCGCGACGCGGTCGTGGACGAGGAGAGCCATGGCCTCGGGCTCTCGATCGTGCGGCGCCTGGTCGATCTGCACGGCGGGAGCCTCGATGTGCGCTCGGACGCCGGATCGGGGACCACCTTCGTGGTGACCCTGCCCTTCGCCTGAAGGCGGGGAAAGAATCGCGCGGGGCTTTTCGTCCCGCCGCCCTTCTGGTACAACATGCGCTCGCATCGGTGGCGACCGGTGCGGCGCCGGGCGCCCGGCGCCGGCGGAGGGAGATCCGCGGGCCTTGAAGGGCAGGAGAGGGGAACCGTAGCGATGCACCACCACTTCACCGAAGAGCAACGCTCGATCCGGGATCTGGCCCGGACGATCGCGGAGGACAAGGTCAAGCCCGTGAGACAGGCGTACGACGAGGGGTGCGTGTTCCCCTGGGACATCGTTCGGGAGATGGCGAAGGTCGATCTCTTCCGGGTGTTCATCCCCGCCGAGTACGACGGGCTCGTCGAGAGCGGAAAGGGAATCGTCAACCTGTGCATCGTGACCGAGGAGATCTCGAAGGCCTGCGCGGGCATCGCGCTGGCGTTCGCCGGTACCGGCCTCGGCACGTTCCCGATCCTGCTGTTCGGCTCCCAGGACCAGAAGCGGCGGTACCTCCCCGAGATCGCGGCGGGAAGGAAGCTCGCCGCGTTCGGCCTCACGGAGCCCGGGGCCGGATCGGACGCCGGCGCGATCAAGACCACGGCGCGCCGCGAGGGGGATCACTACGTCCTGAACGGCACGAAGATCTTCATCACCAACGGCGGCGAGGCGGACATCTACACCGTCGTGGCGCTCACGAACCCGGAGAAGGGCGTCCGGGGGGCCTCGGCGTTCGTGGTGGAGAAGGGGACGCCCGGGTTCGAGTTCGGGAAGAAGGAAAGCAAGATGGGGATCCACGCCAGCGCCACGAGGGAGCTGATCTTCGACGGCGCGCGCGTGCCCGCGGAGAACCTCCTCGCGAAGGAGGGGATGGGGTTCATCGTCGCGATGAAGACGTTCGACATCTCTCGCCCCGGCGTGGCGGCGCAGGCCCTCGGCATCGCCGAGGGGGCCATGGAGGAGGCGCTCCGGTACATCCACCAGCGGCAGCAGTTCGGGAGGAGCGTCCTCTCCTTCCAGGGGATCCAGTGGATGCTCGCGGACATGGCGACCCAGATCGAGGCGGCGCGCGCGCTGATCTACCAGGTGGCGGACATGATCGACCAGGGCGAGACGAGGGAGATCGCGCATCTCTCGGCGATGGCCAAAGTGTTCGCCTCCGACGTCGCCATGAAGGTGACCACCGACGCGGTGCAGATCTTCGGCGGCTACGGATACATGACCGAGTACCCGGTCGAGAAGATGATGCGGGACGCCAAGATCACCCAGATCTACGAGGGAACCAACCAGATCCAGCGCAACGTCATCGGCGCCCGCCTGATCAAGGAGGCGGCGCGGCTGTCCGAGTAGGGGGCATCCTTGGACTTCCTCGCGCGGCTCGTCGACTTCGTCCTGCACATCGATGTCCACCTGGACCAGATCATCAGGTCGTACGGCGCCTGGACGCACCTGATCCTGTTCGCGATCGTCTTCTGCGAGACGGGCCTCGTGGTGACCCCGATTTTGCCCGGCGACTCGCTCCTGTTCGCGGTGGGTGCTTTCTCGGCCCGGGGGTCCCTCGACTTGACGCTGGCGCTCGTGCTCCTTTCGCTGGCGGCGATCCTCGGGGACACCGTGAACTACTGGATCGGCCACCTCCTCGGACCCAAGGTGTTCCAGCGCGAGGACGTGCGGTTCTTGAACAAGAGGCATCTGGAGCGGACGCACGCCTTCTACGAGAAGTACGGCGGCAAGACGATCATCATCGCCCGCTTCGTCCCTATCGTGCGGACATTCGCTCCGTTCGTCGCCGGGATCGGGAGCATGTCCTACCCCCGCTTCCTGATGTACAACGTGGTCGGCGGGGTGCTATGGATCCTGCTGTTCGTGCTCGGCGGATACTTCTTCGGGAACATCCCGATCGTCCGCCGGAACTTCACGCTGGTCATCATGGCGATCGTCGTACTCTCCGTCATGCCCGCGGTGATCGAGTTCGTGCGGCAGCGGCGGCAGGCGCGCGGCTGAGGCCCGGGAGGTAGGAACGCGACCGTCGCATTGGAGGCGGGGGCGAGCGTGAGATCGGAATCCGAAGGGGGCTCCGGGGGAAAGCCGGGGGTGGAGGAGATCCGCCACGAGGGGTTCTTCCACGGGCTCAGGCGCGCGCTCGTCGGGAGCCCCCGGGACCCGCAGGATCCCACGGTCTTCCACAAGATCTCGCTGATGGCCTTCCTGGCCTGGGTCGGCCTGGGCGCGGACGGCCTCTCGTCGTCGTCCTACGGGCCGGACGAAGCGTTCCGGGCCCTACGGGGACACGAGTACCTCGCGCTCTATCTCGCGCTGATGACCGCCGCGACGGTCGCGATCATCTCCTACTGCTACAGCCTGGTCGTCGAACACTTCCCGAGCGGCGGCGGTGGGTACGTCGTCGCGACCAAGCTGCTCGGCCCCGTTCCGGGGGTCGTTTCGGGCTCAGCACTGGTTGTGGACTACGTCCTGACCATCGCCATCTCCGTCGCTTCGGGAGTGGAGGCGCTGCTGAGCTTCCTCCCGTCGTCGTGGCAGGCGGCAAAGGTTCCGCTCGATCTCGCCATCGTCCTCGTGCTGCTGTTCTTGAACTTGCGAGGTGTCAAAGAGTCCATCAAGATCTTGCTCCCGATCTTCCTGGTCTTCGTCGCGACGCATGCCTTGCTGGTCCTGTACGGCGTCCTGGCGCATGCCGGCGGCCTTCCCGAGGTCCTCTCCGGCGTTCGCGCGGAAACGACACGATCGGTGGAGAGGCTCGGCGTGTGGGCGGTCGTTCTGCTCCTGTTCCGTGCCTATTCGATGGGCGCGGGCACGTACACCGGGATCGAGGCGGTGTCGAACGGCATGCAGATCCTGCGGGAGCCGAGGGTGGCCACGGCCCGCCGGACCATGCTCTACATGGCGCTCTCCCTGGCATTCACCGCCGGGGGCATCCTGGTGTGCTACCTCCTGTGGCATGCGGCCCCCGAGATGGGGAAAACCATGAACGCCGTCCTCCTCGAGCGCGTCATGGGACCGTGGCGGGTGGGCGACTGGCCCGTGGGCGCCTGGCTCGTCATCCTGACGCTCGTCTCGGAGGGGGCGCTGCTATTCGTGGCCGCCCAGACCGGTTTCATCGATGGCCCGAGGGTCCTGTCGAACATGGCTCTCGACTCGTGGGTACCTCACCGATTCGCGAACCTCTCGGAGCGTCTCGTCACGCAAAACGGCGTCATCCTGATGGCAGCGGCCGCCGCGGTCCTCATGCTGTACACGCGGGGCAGCGTCTCTTTCCTGGTGGTGCTGTACTCCATCAACGTGTTCCTGACCTTCAGCCTCACCCAGCTCGGGATGCTCCGCTTCTGGGTCCAGCACCGCGGCACGAACCCGCGGTGGTGGCGCTACCTCGCGGTGCACGGCGTCGGCTTCCTGCTGTGCGTGACGGTGCTCGTGGTCGTGACGCTCCTGAAGTTCAAGGAAGGGGGATGGCTGACCTTCGCGATCACCTCGTCGTTCATCGGGATGTGCTTCCTCGTCCAACGGCACTACTCTGCGGTGCGGCGCGAGATCGCCAAGCTCGACCAGGTTCTGATGGAGATTCCCCCGGAGCGGGAGCAGGCGGTGGCACGGAAGCCGGAGCCGGACGAGCCGGTGGCGGCGCTCCTGGTCTCGGGGTACGGCGGGCTCGGAATCCACACCCTCCTGGCGGTGCAGCAGCTCTTTCCGGGTTATTACAAGGGCATCGTCTTCCTTTCGGTGGGCAGGGTGGATTCCGGGGCGTTCAAGGGCAAGGGCGAGGTGGACGCCCTGGTGGAGAGCACAGAGGGGAATCTCGCGCGCTACGTCCAGCTGGCGCGGAGCCTCGGCCTCGGGGCCGACTCGATGTTCAGGATCGGCACCGACGTGGTCCATGACTCCGAGGCGCTCTGCCACGAGGTCAGGGCCCGGTACCCGCGGGCGGTCTTCTTCCTGGGGAAGGTCGTGTTCTCCCAGGACCGGTACACCTATCGCTTCCTGCACAACGACACGGCGAACTCCATTCAGCGGAGGCTGCAGTTCAGCGGGCTCCAGACGATCCTCCTTCCGATCCGGATCCGGCTCTCGGGGGGGGTGTTCTGAGCCCGCGGGGGCCGAGCGGGACCATGGGACCTGGCGACGGAGGACGAGAGGCGGCGGACCGGAGGAAGGGGAGCCTCAGGCGGGTCGTGATCGACGATTTCCGCTCCGGGGGGATCAAGCGCGGCTTCAGCGAGGACCTCCGGGAGCTCTACCGGTTCTACTTCGACGAGGACGAGCGCGAGCGGCTCGGCCGCATGGGGCCGGTGCGACGCTTCTTCCGGATCGCGTGGCACCTGCTGCGGGCCCTGATCGTCCGGCTGTCCCCCGTGCGGCGGCTGATGCTTCTGTTGTCCATGTTTCTAACGGTTCAAGGGTCCGTCAGCTTCACCGTCAGCGACGTGCGGACGACGTTTTCCATGATGCCGTTCGCCTACGGCCTGGTTCTCGTGGTCCTGCTGCTCGAGCTGAAGGACAAGCTCCTCGCGCGGGACGAGATCGAGGTGGCCCGGCAGGTGCAGCTCGCGCTGCTCCCTAGCGAGCAGCCGCGGCTCGCGGGGTGGTCGCTGTGGTGCCACACGCGGCCCGCGAACGAGGTAGGCGGGGACCTCGTGGATCACGTGGCCCTCGAGGGAGGCTCCCTCGGCATCGTCCTGGGGGACGTGGCGGGGAAGGGGCTCGGCGCGGCGCTCCTATGCGCGAAGCTGCAGGCGTCGCTGCGCGCCGTGCTCCCCGAGTGCCGCTCTCTGGCGGATCTCGGCGCGCGGCTCAACGCGATCCTCCATCGGGGCGGGATGGAGAACCGGTTCGCCACGCTGCTTTACGCGGAGATCGGACCGGATTCGGGGCGGTTCAGGGTGCTGAACGCGGGGCACAACCCGGCGCTGCTGTTCCGCCGGGGCGACATCGAGAGGATCGGCGCCTCCGCCCCGCCGCTCGGGATGTTCGAGGGCACGTCGTATCGAGAGGAGGTGCTCGATCTCGAGCCGGGCGACCTCGTCGTCGCGTTCTCCGACGGCCTGCTCGAGGCGCGGAACGAGCGGGACGAGGAGTTCGGGGAGGCGCGGATCGAGGCGCTGGCCTCCACCCTGCGGGGCAGCTCGGCAGCGGAGGTGGGGGAGCGGATCGTCGGAGAGGCGGAGGTCTTCCTGGGAGAACGGCGGCCGCACGACGACCTGTCGGTGTTCGTCGTGGCGCGAGCGGGGACGGGGGAGCGCTCGGCCTGAGAGCGCCTCAGCGCCGATCCAGGCGGATATCGAGGAGGACGCCGGCGGTGGGCCGCCGGCCGAGCGTGACGGCCGGCATCACGTGCACGGCGCGGTCCTCGAGCGGGCGCGAGCCGCGGCGCCGGCAGACGTATTCCGCGACCACGTGGCCGAGGACGGCGCCGGCGAAGACGTCCGATGCCCAGTGGGCGTCGGCTTCCACCCGCGAGAGCCCCAGGATCGCGGCGAGAGGATAGGCCACGAAACCGGCAACGCGCCCGTAGCGCTCCCTCAGCACGGTCGCCACCGTGAACGCACGGGCCGCGTGGCCCGAGGGAAAGGCGTGCTGGCCGCTGGAGAAGAATCCGCCCGACTGGCCGAGCTCGTCTGGCCTGCTTCGTCCGAGCATCCAACGCGTCCCCAGGTCCAGCGCGTTCGCCAGTAAGAGCGACTCGGACATGATTCGCCCGCTCTCTGCGTGGTACTCGCTGCCGGCCAGCGTCCCGCCGCCCCAGAGCGCCAGCGCACCGAGCGATGTCACCCCGAGGTTCCCCAGAGGCTCGACCCGGAGCTGCCAGCGGTCGAGGGACGGGGAGCGCCTCTCCTGGACCCCCTCTCGGATCCGCTGATCCCTGCTCATGAGGGCCGCGAGCCCGATCCCGAAAGCCGCCGCCTCGCCGGTCCAGGCGGGACGAGGCCGAGAATCCACGAAGAGCCGACCGGTCGCAACCTCTGCGCCACCGTCGGGCCGTGCCGTGCCGGGGTCGAGCGAGGTCTCCGAAGCAAGGGAGGCGCGATGGGGCGCGCCGTCGCCTTCTTCGGACGACGGCGCTGCCGGCTCCCCGGCGTGCGCCGAGGACGCCCCCGCCGGGACCAACAGCGCCAGCACGACGAGGACGCACGCGAACGGCCTGGTGCGCACGCTAGCGAGCGCCAAGCAGGCCGTCCTTGAGCGCCGCGTTGGGCGGATCGGGCCCGAGCCAGATGGCGAACAGCACCCTCGCGAAATCGGCTCCGGGAATCGTCGCCGCGACCTGCCCCTTGACCTCCACGACGACGCCCTTCTCGGGGAACGCCGAGAAGGCGAGCAGGTCCCCCACTCTGAGGTCCGGCATCGCGCGGTTCAACGTGTCAAGCCGTTTCCGGAGCGCGGCCAGTCGCCCTCCAGCGTTCTTCTCGAACCCCTCGGTCCACGCCTTCACGATGTCGTCTCGTCCCACGTTGCGGACGAACCGCAGCTCGATCCGGCGAGGCGCGTCCGAATCGAGGATCTCGTCGGCGCTCGTGGTCTTCTTCTCGAGATAGAGTCCCGCGACGTAGACCTTCGCGATCCCATAGGCCTTCCGGAGGCCCATGCCGTTCAGCAGGAGGGTTGTTCCCTCCAACGTGGCCTGGTCCGGGAGGCTCACCCCGGACAGCTCGCCGGCGAGCGCCGGCCAGGCCAGGAACGCGACGCAACCCAGCAGAAGCGCGGCTCTTGTCATGCTCGACCTCACGACGTTCGAGACCCGTTCGTTCCGCTCCGAGGTTACCACGACTTTCGCGGGCAGGCCCCGGTTGGGTCCCTCGTTTCTACCGCGCCATGTCCGGCGGCTTCGGGACCGGGGGCTCGGCGGCGGGCTTCTTCCGAAGCGCGTCGAGCAGCACCTCGACCGCCTTCTCGAGACTCGGGTCGCCGCCGGCGATGCGGGCCTCCGGGAGATCGACGACCTCGATGTCCGGAGAGACGCCCTGGTTCTCGACGACCCACTCTCCCTGCTCGTCGTAGATGCGGAACGTGGGCACCTCCACGCTCCCTCCGTCGACGAGAGAGGGGTTGCCCGACAGCCCGATCAGCCCGCCCCACGTGCGCGTGCCGATCAGGGGGCCGAGGCCGCTCTTCCTGAAGAGGTAGGGTAGGGCGTCCCCGCCCGAGGACGAGTAGGCGTTGACCAGCATCGCCTTCGGGCCGTCGTGCGCGAATGCCGGGGTCCGCGCGCTCTCGATCCCGCGGCGGGCCCACCAGGCGAGCGTCCTGCGCGTGAAGTACCCGATCATCCGGTCGGGGATGAACCCGCCTCCGTTGTACCGGTCGTCGATGACGAGAGCGGGCTTCGAGACCTGGGAATAGAACAGCTTCTGGAGCATCCGGTTCCCGGCGAGGGACGTGTCGGGCAGGTGAATGTAGCCGATCTTGCCCGACGAGAGCCGGTCCGCGAGCGCCATGCGCCCGCGGACCCAGTCGAGGTAGCGCAGGTTCAGCTCGCTCCCGATCGGCCGGACGGTGACGACGCGGCCGCCGCCGGGGTCGGGCCGGGTCGAGACGGTCAACGTCACCGGGCGGTCCGCTTTGTTCTCCAGGAGTCTGAACGGGTTGTCCCGCGTGGTGAGATCGTGCCCGTCGATCGCCAGAAGGAACTCCCCCTCCTTCACGCCGACCCCCGGCTCCGTGAGGGGGGAGCGCCAGGCGTCGTCCCAGTTCTCGCCCGCGAAGATCTTGGAGATCCTGTAGCGTCCCGAGGGGTCGGACTCGAACTCGCAGCCGAGCATCCCGCCCGGCACCCGCGGCACCGTCGGCTCGTCGCCCGAGGAGACGTAGGTGTGCCCCGAATCCAACTCGCCGATCATCTCGCCCAGGACGAAATCGAGGTCGGCACGGTGGGCGACGAACGGCACGAGGGCCCTGTAACGCTCGCCGATCCGCTTCCAGTCGACACCGTGCATCTCCGGATCGTAGAACCAGTCCCTATAGATTCTCCAGGCGTCTTCGAAGATCTGGCGCCACTCGGCCCTCGGGTCGAGCTTCACCTTGAGGCCGGAAAGGTCGAGACGTCCGTCGCCCGTTTTCAGGCCGGCCTTCGCGTCGGCGATTCCCCATTCCTTGCCCGCCTTGTAGAGGAGCTTCTTCCCGTCAGCCGAGAGCGCGTACCTCTCGACGCCGTCCAGTACTTTCTCCTCCTTGCGGTCTTTGAGCTCGAAGCGATATAGCGCCCGCTCCGGTCCCTCGTCCGCCCTCAGGTAGAACACCGCGTCGGGGACCGCGGCGACCGCCGAGTAGTTTCCGGGCTTGAGTCCGGGGAGGGCGACCGTTCTCGCGACGAATCCTTCGGGGACCACGTTGACCGCCGGCGGGGTCGCGGGAGGCTTCGCGGCGTCCTTGTCGCCCTCGGTCGGCGCCCCCGTCTTGGCCGTCGTCGCTTCCTTCTCCTTCCCGGCGGCTCCCTCGTCCTTCGGCTTCTCCTCGTCGCTCTTCGGGGGGAACAGCGGGACCGCGTCCGGGTCGAGAGACGCCGCGTACACCCGGGTCGCCTTCGGGTACAGGTAGTCGAACTCGAAGGCGCTGTACGTCGGCTGGTAATCGCGGTTGCTGAGGAAGAAGAGGTACTTGCCGTCGGCACTGAAGGCCGGGCTCCAGTCGGCGGTCTGGCCGTCGCCCAGCATGACCACGCGCTTCGTCTCGACCGAGTAGACCGCGATGCCCGGCAGGCGCGTCGAATGGCTCTTCTCGTACGCCAGCCAGCGGCCGTCCGGCGACCACCGATAGCTGTCGAGATCCTCGCGGGTACCGCGGTCCACGTCCGTGATCGTTTCCGAGGCAAGGTCCAGGATGCGGAGGCGCCGCCCGCGGTCGCCGAAAGCCAGCCTCTTCGAGTCGGGGCTGAACGCCGGCCGGAAGCGCCACACTCCCCCGTCGGTGGTGAGACGCCTTGGCTCGCCCGTTCCGTCCTGCGCGCGCAAGTAGATCTCGTACTCGCCGGTGGCGTCCGAGAGGTAGGCGATCCACCTCCCGTCGGGGGACCAGGCGGGGGACATCTCGCGGGTCCCCTGCGTTTCGGTCAGGTTGCGGGTCGGGCCGTCCTTGGCCGGGACCGTGAAGAGGTCGCCGCGCGCGTCGAACACCGCCCTCGCCCCGGTCGGGGAGAGGTCGGCGTCTCCCACGAACTCGCGAACGTCCTTGAAGTGGGGGACCGCGAGAGCGAGATCGGCGCCGAGTGCGATCGGGATCCTCGCCGGTTTCTCGTCGTCGAGCCCCATCCGGTAAAGGTAGCCGCCGTTCATGAAGACGATCGCGTCGGGTCCGAGGCTCGGCCAGAGCACGTCGTACTCGTCGAAGCGGGTCACCTTGCGCGTCGCCCCGCTTCCGACGTCGAACGCGTAGAGGTTGAGCGTGTGCTCGCGGTCCGACGTGAAGTAGATCGTACCGCCGGACCACATCGGAAAGTTGTCCGTGGCGGGATCGTCGGTGACGCGACGGGAGCGGCGGATCTCGAGGTCGTAGATCCACACGTCCTGCGCGCGGCCGCCCCGGGTGCGCTTCCAGGTGCGGAACTCCCTGTCCACCGGGCAATAGGCCAGCTTCTTCCCGTCGGGGGAGAACGATGCGCTGCCGCCCTCGGGGAGGGGAATCGCGGTCTCGAGTCCGCCGGCGGGATCCACGAGGAAATACCGCCCCATCCTCTGACCCCACGGCGTCCGGTTCATCCGCACCAGGATCTTCCCGTCGCGGGTCCAGCCCAGCACCCAGTCGTCCCATCCGCCGCGCGGCGGCATCGGTCCGACGTCGGTGTAGAAGGTGAGCTGGCGCGGCTCGCCCCCCCACGACGGCATCACGTACACCTGCCGCGAGCCGGTGTACTCGGCGCAGAAGGCGATCCACATGCCGTCGGGGGAGATCTTCGGGAACAGCTCGAGCCCCTCGTGGGAGGTGAGGCGGAGCGCCGGCCCTCCGCTCACCGGCGCCCTCCAGATGTCGCCGGCGTAGACGAACACCACGAAGTCCCCGTGGATGTCCGGGAACCTCAGGAGGCGGGCTTCCGGGGGGCCGCCTTCCGCTCCGGCCGCCGCCGCCAGGGTGGCCGCGAGGATCGAGAGCAAGAAGGCGAGCGGGACCGGGAGGGAACGGAGCGTCCGGGCGGTCGGGTTCGTGTGCATCGAGCGGCTCTCCGGGAGGTGCGCCGCCGCCACTTCGGCGACGGCGGGGAATCGTCGCACGAGAGGCCTCCGATCTCCAAGCGGGCGGGTGCGCGGATCGGCCGCGAATTGAGGTATGATCCGAGGCACACTCGTCGAGGAGGCGGACCGTGAGACGTACGAAGTGGGTTGGGACGATCGTGCTATTCGTCATGGCGCTGGCGCTCTCCATCGTCGCCTGGGCGCAACCCACCTCCAAGGTGAAGGTCCGCGGGGTGATCGCGCCCCCGGAGGTCACGGCGCCGGTCGACCTGTCCATCACGGTGTACCCGGCGGAGCAGGACAACGACGGGAACTACCTGCCGCCGAAGGGGGGCATCCAGAGCCGGACCGTGCACTACGACCCCAAGTCCAAGGGCCGCCCGGTGGATGTCGAGCTGGAGTTCGAGATCTTCAAGGAGTACGAGGTTCGGGTGGAGATGCTCGACGACAACGGCGATCCGGTGAAGGACCGGACGTACTACTTCGCCGACATCACTCCCGCGAATCCCGAGGGACGAACCCCGCTCCGCCAGGACGTGGCGGTTCCCGTTCCGCTGGCGTTTCGTTGGGAGCCGCGATTGCCGAACAAGGGGAATTTCATCTCGCCGGTCCGGGGTGGGAACGGGCTCGTGCTGACGCACTACATCAACCAGGCGACGGTCCCCGGAACGTGAAGGCCAATACGCGAAAAGCCCCCGCGGCTCCTGTGGCGCGCACGGAGGCTCTTCCTCGGAAAGACGCTACTTCGATTCGCAGGCCGGCTTGATCTCGGCGCGGCGATTCTCGGCTCAGGCCGTTTCGTCTTCTTCGCCGCGAGACCCTCGGGGCAGACCAGGTCAGGGATTCGAGGGGGACGCGTTTCCGCCGCCGCCTCCTCCTCCTCCGGCAGCGATGGCTAAGATCGCCCCAGCACCGAGGATGATTCCAATGACGCCACCGGGGGTCTTCCACCACGGGACCATCCCCCGCTTCTTCTTCTTCTCTTCGACGCGCGCCTGCGACGTGGGGGCAGGCTTGGTGACCGGTCCGGCCTTGGCCGGGGGAGGCGTCTTCGCCGCGGTCTCCGTCGGCGGCTGCGTTGGGGTAGCCTGCTGGGTCGGCGGGGTCTGCTCCACGACCTGCGCCCCTCCCGCCAGCTGGAACTGGACGTCGCGGCGATAAACCCCGGGGGCCCGGACGGGGAGCGGGACGCCGGCCTGGATCGGAAGGCGGGTCCCATCGGGCGCGAGCGCGCTCACCAGTTGATACCTGGCGCCCACCGGGACCTGTAGCGAGTACTCGCCCGCCGCGCCGCTGGCGGCGCTCGTGTACTCGGCGCCGCTGACGACGTCCTTGAACAACACCTTGAACCCCGACGCCGGGCGCCCCGAGGGATCGAGGATTACGCCCTGGAGCGTGGCTGGCTGCTGCGCGTGCGCGACCGGGAGCACGAGAGAGGGCGTCAGGATCGAGAAGCTCACGAGGACGACGAGCGTTCGACGGGTCCACCCGCTCACTGCGACTCTGCTCATGCAACACTCTCCCTTGTGGAAACCCCAGACTGAAGGGCGAGATTCACCGGCAACGGAGGAATTCAACGATACCGCGTCGAGCGTGTCAAGGGGAATCTCCGCGCGCATGGCTCGAGCAGCGTCGCGGCGTACTCCGGCGAGGCCAAGATCTCCTTGAGACTTTCCCTTTCGAGCACGGGGAAGCGGTGCGGCGGGAACTCGTCTTTTGGGCGGCCGGCGCGTAACATCTCCACGGAGAGCTGAGGAGGCAGCGGAACCTTGAGCCGAACCGTACCGATCGTGGTTGTGTTTCTCTTGGCGATGGGGCCGGGTACCGCCACCTTCGCGGCGGAGTCCCCGCGCCGCGCGGCGGCAGCTCCTGCGGAGCCGGATCCCCAGCCGGGCGAGCCGGCGTGGCTCGGGTTCTTCCTAGGCGACGCGCCCGATGGCGGAGTCAAGGTCATCGCGGTGGTCGAGGATGGTCCGGCGGCGAAGGCGGGGATCCGTGACGGCGATCTTCTCTTGCTCGTGAACGGCCTCCCGGTGACCGACCGGCGCACCTTGCGGGACGCGGTCGAAGGGCTCCGCGCGGGCGAGAGGGTGGTGCTCGAGATCCTCCGCGACGGCAAGGTCGAAAGCCGCGAAATGAAGGCCGAGCCCAGAGTCATCCGGCTTCGGATCCCGTCTTTCGTGCCCAAGGAAACCTCGCCGAGGTACATCCCCGAGCACGAGGCGCGTTTCCTTCTGGAAGCGTACGCTACCGCGAGCGGGTCGGGTGTGGCCCTGGCATCCATCCCCGGGGATCTCAGGCGGTTCTACGGCGCCCCGGGCGATGCCGGCGTCCTGGTGACCGAGGTCGAGCCGGAGAGTCCCGCGTCCGCGGCGGGCCTCAGGGTCGGCGACGTGCTCGTCCGGGCCGGTCGAGAGCCGCTCCGCGCGCCCGGCGACCTGGAGGTGCGCCTGGCGCTCCGGAAGCCTGGCGCTCCCCTCGTTCTCGATCTCGTGCGAGGCGGGAAGTCCATGGCGGTCTCGATTCCGGGGTCGTCGGGGGCGAGCGAGGCGCGCGACCGAGGCGCGCAAGTCGCCGCGATCGAGGCGGAGATGGAGCGACTCACGGCGCGAATCCAGGAGTTGCGGCGTGAGATCGAGCGGCTCCGAAAGGCGCCCTGAACGGTTCCCGCGTCTCCAGGGCCGGATCGCTCCGGCTCGCTCAGGCGGGGCTCCGGTCGGCGTCCCGTGCCCCTTCCAGCGGGGGAAGGATCTCCAGAATCTCGACGAGGGAGCCGAGCACGGTCGCGCCGGTTCGGAGGAGGTCCTCCCGCTCGGACGACCCTCCCGGAACGAGGATGACCGGGACCCCGGCGCGGAGCGCCGTCTCCACGTCAAGCACCATGTCGCCGACATAGAGCGCCTCCTCCGGTCCCACCCCCATGGCGCGGAGGCAGCGCTCGATCATCGGCGGCTCGGGCTTCGGGGCGCCAGCGGTGTCCGGTCCTTCCACCGTCGTGAGAAAGCCCGCCATGCCGAGGTGCTCCAGGATCGGACCGCCGAAGCGCGCCAGCTTGTTGCTGGCGACCGCCATCCTGTAGCCCCGCGACCGAAGCTCTCGGAGGGTGTCGAGCGCTCCCGGAAGGGCAGAGGTGGCCGCGGCGTACACCTCGGCGTACCGCTCGCGGAAGATCCTTACGCCGGCGTCGGCGCGCTCCTTACCCAGCACGTCGGCCATGAGGGCCTCGAGACCTCGGCCGACCCGGCGGCGGACGTCCGGCCTGGGGAGCGGCGCGAGGCCGAAGGCCTTTCGGGCGGCGTTCACGCCGAGCGCGATCGCGTCGTAGGAATCGACGAGGGTCCCGTCCAGATCGAACACCACTCCGCGCACGCCAGCCAGGGGCCGGGAGAGCGTCTTGCCCATGTGAAGATCAATCCTGGGCGTCGAAGTGGAAGTGGATCCCGCGAAGAGCGGCCGCGTGTCGCTTGAGGTTGAAGCGCCCCTGCTCGCAGTCGAGACAGCCCGGGGCGGTCTTGAATTTCGTGCGGATCGCGCACTCCGGGGACGGGTACCAGATCTGATACCGGAGGCAGAAGAAATCGTCCGCCGGGCCGCGATGCACGCAGCGCATCCGGCTCGGCGCCGGGAGCGTCCCTTCGTAGTCGATGTCGGCCATGAGCTTCCCGGAACCCCAGCTCGGACGGGCGAATGGTAAAGCGTAAAAAGGCATTATAGCATGCGGGACCGCTTCGGTCGGGGCGGGGTGGGGTGCTATCTTCCGCGACAGGAGGGGACCGTGGGCCCGTATAGAGTCGGAATCCTCGGCGCGACCGGGCTCGTGGGGCAACGCCTGGTGGAGCGCCTGGCCGTGCATCCGTGGTACGAGATCGCCGTCCTGGGCGCCTCGGACCGGTCGCAGGGCCGACCCTACCGCGACGCGGTGCGCTGGAGGCTCTCCGAGGATCCCCCCGCGGAGGCGTCCGGCCTCACGGTCCGGCCGTGCGTCCCCGAGGCGTTCGCGGGATGCGACCTCGTGCTTTCGGGGCTCGATGCGGCGGTGGCGCGGGAAGTCGAGTCCCGATTCGTCGCCGCCGGCTTCCCCGTGATCAGCAACGCCTCGGCGTTCCGGATGGACCCCGACGTGCCGCTGGTCGTTCCCGAGGTCAACGCCTCCCACCTTTCCATGCTCCACGCGCAGCGCCGCCGCACCGGAGGGGGATACCTCGTCACGAATCCGAACTGCTCGGTCACCGGCCTCGTCCTCGCCCTCGCGCCCCTCGATCGCGCGTTCGGAGTCCGGCGCGTCGTGGTTTCCACCTACCAGGCGCTCTCCGGAGCGGGGCTCGAGGGTCCACGCGGGCTCGAGATCGTGGACAACGTGATCCCCTGGATCCCGGGCGAGGAGGAGAAGATGGAGCCCGAGACCCGAAAGATCCTGGGGCGGGTGGGGCAGGACGCCATCGTCCCTTCCGAGGTGCGGGTCTCGGCGCACTGCCACCGCGTCGCGACGCTGGACGGCCACCTCGAGGCGGTTTCCGTGGAGCTCGCGCGGCCCGCGTCCCCGGAGGAGGCGGTCCGAGCCCTGCGGGAATTCAGGGGGGATGTCCGGGATCTCCGCCTTCCCTCGGCGCCCGCGTGTCCGATCGTGGTCCGGGACGAAGAGGACCGCCCGCAGCCGCGCCTCGACCGTGACGCCGGCGGCGGGATGTCCGTCGTGGTCGGGCGGGTGCGGCCCTGCCCGGTCCTGACGCTGCGATTCGAGCTCCTGTCGCACAACGCGGTGCGCGGGGCGGCCGGGGCGACGGTGTTCAACGCGGAGTTGCTGGCGAGAATGGAGATTCTCGACCGGAAGGCGCTCCGATGATCGTCATGAAGTTCGGCGGGACCTCCGTCGCGGACGCGGCCAGGATCCTCGGGGTCGTCGAGATCGTCCGCCGTCATCTCGACCGGAGGCCCCTCGTGGTCGTCTCCGCCCTCGCGGGGGTGACGGACCTGCTCGTGCGCGCCGTGGACGCGGCTCGGCGCGGCGACCGCGAGGCGATCGACCCCGTGCTCGCGGACGTCGAGCGCCGTCATCGCTGGGCGCTGGCCGGCTCGATCGAGGACCCTGGGCGACGGCACGATCTGTCTCTCGAAGTGGACGCGCTGTTCGAGGATCTTCGTCAGCTCCTCCGTTCGGTGAGGATCCTGGGAGAGGGAACGCCCAGGTCCTCCGACGCGCTCCTGTCGTTCGGCGAGATCCTCTCCGCCCGCCTGGTCGCCTCGGCGCTCCTGGACCGGGGGCTTCCCGCGCAGTGGGTGGACCCGCGCGAGGTGATGATCACGGACGAGATTCACGGCGCCGCGGAGCCCGACGTCGAGGAGGTGGCGCGCCGCTCGGAGGCGCGGCTCGCCCCAATCCTCGCATCGGCAGAGATCCCGGTGACGGGTGGATTCGTGGGAGCCACGAGGGAGGGCAGGACCACGACGCTCGGCAGGGGGGGATCCGACACCTCCGCCGCGGTCATCGGCTCGGCGATGGGGGCCCTCGAGATCCAGATCTGGACCGACGTGGACGGCCTCATGACCGCCGATCCCAAGCTGGTGCCCGCGGCGAGGACCCTGGCGCGCGTGTCGTTCGCGGAGGCGGCGGAACTCGCGTACTACGGCGCGAAAGTGCTTCACCCCGCTTCGATCGCGCCGGCAGTGAGGCGGGCAATCCCCGTCCGAGTCCTGAACTCGCTGGCTCCCGGCGGCGGCGGGACCCAGATCCTCGCGGAGGGCGACCCGCTGGCGCCGCCGATCGTCTCGGTGGCGAGCCGGGGCGGGGTCCGGAGCGTGAGGATCGCGTCGGGGCGGATGCGTCTCGATCCGAGCTTCCTCCCCGCGGTGCTCGCCGAGTTTCATCGAGCGCGCGTCGTGCCGGACCTCGTGGTGGTCTCGGAGGTGGCGACGAGCGTCATCGTCCCGGCGGAGGCGCCGCTCGGCGGGGTGCGCAGGGCTCTCTCGGGGATCGCCGAGGTCGAGGACGCTCCGGGCCGCGCCCTCGTCTGCGTGGTGGGGTCGGGCCTGGCCCGGGACGGTCGAATCCGGAGAAAGGTCCTGGCGGCCCTGGCCGAAATCGAACCGGAGATCGTGTCGCTCGGAGGGTCGGGGACGAGCGTGACGGCGGTGGTTCCCGAGGATCGGCTGGCGCAAGCGGTCCGCGGCCTCCATCACCGGTTCTTCGAGGAGGGTGGCGGGGAGGTGCGATCGTGAGGGTCGCGATCGTCGGCTACGGAAAGATGGGACGCGAGGTCGAGGCCGCGGCGGTCGCGAGGGGGCACGCCGTGGTGCAGCGGATCGACGTCGCCGGGGGCGGCCGCGGCGTGAGGCGGCGCCTCGACGCCGCGGCGGTCCGGCGAGCCGACGTCGCATTCGAGTTCACCGCCCCCGCGGCTGCCGAGGCGAACGTCGTCGCCCTCCTCGAGGCCGGGGTCGCGGTCGTGTGCGGCACGACGGGGTGGAGCCTTTCGAGCCCCGCGGTGGCTGCGGCGTCCCGGCGAGCGGGTAAAGGTGCGGTGATCGCGCCGAACTTCTCCGTCGGGATGGCGCTGTTCGCGCAGGTGGTATCGGAGGCCGCGAGCCGCTTCCTCGCGGCGGGCGATTACGATCCCTTCGTCCTCGAAGCGCACCACCGCGCGAAGAAGGACGCGCCGAGCGGGACGGCGCTAAGGCTCGCGGCCAGCGTGGCCGCGGCCGCGCCGGCGAGAGCGGAGGTGGTTGCCGGGCTCCCAACCGGTCCCGTTCGACCCGGCGCGGTCCACGTGGCGAGCGTGCGTGCCGGGCTCGAGCCGGGAACGCACACGGTGGGATTCGACGGCCTCCACGACGTGATCACGCTGTGCCACCGCGCGCGCGACCGTGGAGGACTTGCCCTCGGCGCGGTGCTCGCCGCGGAGTGGGTGGCGGGGCGACGGGGGGTCCACGGTTTCGAGAGCGTGGTCGCGGAGTGGATTCGCGGGGGAGGAAGGAAATGACCGCACGTTCCGGTTCCCCGAGACTTCGTGGAGCCCTCACCGCGCTCGTGACCCCCTTCCGCGAGGATGGCGGGGTCGACCTGGAGGGGTTCAAGGCCCTGGTTCGCTGGCAGGTGGAGAGCGGGATCGACGGCCTCGTTCCGTGCGGAACGACGGGTGAGGGGGCGACGCTCCTCCCCGAGGAGCAAGAAAGGGTGGTGGCGGCCGCGGTGGAGGCGGCGGCAGGGCGGGTCCCCGTGGTGGCGGGCTGTGGAACCAACGACACGACGCGCACGCTCGATCTCGCCCGCCGTGCCGTCGCGGCCGGGGCCGATGCCCTTCTGGTCGTGACGCCGTACTACAACAAGCCGAACCGATCAGGGATGGTCGCACATTACAGGGCCATATGCGAGGCGGTGGACCGTCCGGTGATCGTCTACAACGTTCCCGGGAGGACCGGGCAGGACCTCGGCGCCGACCTCATCCTGGCGCTGGCGGCGATTCCCGGCATCGCGGGGGTCAAGGAGGCGTCGGGGAGCCTGGAGCAGATCGCGTCCGTCCTCGACGGCCGGCCGCCGGGATTCGCGGTGTTCTCGGGCGATGACGCGCTGGCGCTGCCGGCCTTGGCGCTGGGAGCGGACGGCCTGATCTCGGTGGTCTCGAACGAGGCGCCCGCCGAGACCGCGGCAATGATCGGTGCCGCGCTCGCGGGAGACTTCGGCGAAGCGCGCACGATGCATTACCGGCTCCTTCCGCTCATGCGCGCGAACTTCATCGAGACGAGCCCCGTGCCGGTGAAGACGGCGCTGGCGCTCCTCGGCCGCTGCGGCGCCAAGGTCCGGCCCCCTCTAGGACCGGCGGAGCCTTCCACCCGGGAGGCCGTGCGCGCGGCGTTGCAGAAGGCTGGGATCGCGGGGGCGCGGCCTTGAGGCCGGACGATCTCCGCGCCGCCGTGGAGGCGCTCGCGGGGCTTCCCGAGCCGCCGCCGGACGAGGTCCGTTCCGTGGTGGAAGCGCTCCTCGCCGCGCTGGAATCGGGAAGGGTGCGGGCCGCCGAGCCCGAAGGCGGGACGTGGCGAGCGAACGCGTGGGTGAAGCGCGGGATCGTGCTCGCGTTCCGCGCGGGGTTGAACGCCGATGTCGCGGTCGGGCCGGTCTTCCGCTTTCGGGACCGCGAGTGGCTCCTTCCGGTCGGATCGCCTCCGCCGCCCGGCGTACGGATCGTTCCGGGGGGGACCGTCATTCGCCGGGGCGCGCACCTGGCGGAGGGCGTGGTGGTGATGCCGCCCGCCTACGTGAATGTCGGGGCATGGATCGGGGAGCGATCCATGATCGACAGCCACGCTCTGGTCGGCTCGTGCGCACAGGTCGGGCGGGACGTGCACCTCTCCGCGGCGTCGCAGATCGGCGGGGTACTCGAGCCGGTGGGGGCGCTTCCCGTGATCGTCGAGGACGGCGTGTTCGTCGGGGGCGGTTGCGGAATCTACGAGGGGACGCGCGTTCGCTCCCGCGCGGTCCTGGCGGCAGGGGTGATCCTTGCCCGATCGGTTCCCCTGTTCGACCTCGTGCGCGGGACCGTCCTGAGGGCCGGTCCCGGCCGGCCCCTCGAGGTGCCCGAAGGTGCGGTGGTGGTGCCCGGGGCGCGACCGGCCGCCGGCGAGTATGCCGCCCGCCTCGGACTCCACCTTCAGGCGCCCATCGTCGTGAAATACCGGGACGACGCGACGGACGCCGCGTCCGCTCTCGAGGAGGCTCTGCGATGACGTTGCGCGCCGCGCGCCGCATGGACGGCGTCGACCGTACCCTCATCCGCCGGATCTTCGACTCCGCCCCGGCCGGGGCGATCAACCGGGGCCTCGGGCAGCCGGACCTGCCGACCCCGCCGCGGATCTCGGCGGCCGGGGCCGCCGGCATCGCCGCAGGGCGCACCGCGTACACCTCGACGGGAGGCGACCCGGCCCTTCGCGCGGCGATCGCCCGCCGCTACGAGCCGTTCGCATCGAGCGCGGACAACGTCGTGGTGACCGTGGGCTCGCAGGAAGCGCTCTTCGCCGCCTTGCTCACGCTCTGCGACCCGGGCGACGAGGTGCTCTATCCCGACCCGGGCTACCCGGCCTATCCGGTGGCGGCGCGCCTCGTCGGCGCGGTCCCTATCGCCTACCCCTTGTACGCCGCTCGGGGGTTCCGGCTGGATCCCGCCGATGTCGCGTCCAGGCTGGGGGAGCGATCGCGCCTGGTGATCGTGTGTTCCCCATCGAACCCCACCGGCGCGGTGGAGCGGGAAGACGACCTTAAGCGGCTCGCGGATCTGTTGCAGCGGAGGGGAGTGGCCTGGCTGTCCGACGAGATCTACTCCGGATTCGCGTACGACGGTCCGGTGCCGTCGCTGTCCTCGTTCTCTCGCGAAGGGGGGATCGTCGTCTCGGGGCTCTCGAAGGACCTGAGCATGACGGGCTGGCGCATCGGCTGGGCGGTCGGACCCGCCGCGATCCTGGCCCGGATCGTCGCCACCCACCAGTACCTCGTCACGTGCGCCTCCAGCGTCTCCCAGTGCGCGGCGATCGCCGCGCTCTCGCCCGAGGCCGAGGCGGAGCGGGCGGCCTACCTCGAGATCTTCCGCTGCCGCAGGGCGCTCATGGCGGAGGAGCTGGCGCGAATCCCTCGGATCCGCTTCGAACCGCCGCAAGGGGCGTTCTACTTCTTCGTCGACTTCTCGGCCTATGGACCGGCCATCGAGCTGTGCCGCCGCGTCCTGGATCGCCGGAAGGTCATCACCATTCCGGGCGAGGCGTTCGGGCGCGAAGCCCCGGGCTACGTGCGCCTGTCGTTCGCCGCGACGGACGACGAGATCGTCCGCGGAATTCGCGCCATCGCGGAGGAGCTGCGCGAGGGCTGACGTCGGAGCCGCTTTCGAGGCAGGGGAGGAGTGGGGGTCAGTGCGGCGCGGGGCTCGCGGAATCCGCCGCCCGCTGCGCCTCGAGGACCTTCTCGAGCCGGGCGGCGGCCGCGTCCACGGCCTTGGCCGTCCCCGGATCGTCGGCGGCGTGCGCGGTAGTGTACTCGTAGAGGGACGAGAGATCGTCCACGGTGACGACCGGCAACAGCGCGCGGACGGCGTCGAGACGGATCTCCTTGCTGTTCGAGCCGCTCGCGGACTTCAGCACGGCGCGACCGGGCGCGCCGAGCCGGGCCAGCGCTACCGCGGCCTTCGCGCGCACCCCCGTCTTCCCCTCGTGCAGGATCCGCTCGAGGAAGAAGCGGCCCCGCGGGTCGCCCAGCGCGCCGAGAGCGTCGACCGCGACAGGCAGGATCTCCGGGTCTTCCAACGCCGCGTCGATGATCGTGAGAATGGGGCCGGGCTGCATGAAGCGAGCGACCTCGGGGATGGCGATGAGCCGTGCCTCGCGCGTTCCGAACCAGATCGCGTCGTCGAGGGCCGGCAGGTACTCCGGAGGAATCCCTGATGTGAGATGCCGGAACTCGAGGAGGAGCGTTTTCACCACCTCCGCCTGGTCCGCCGGCCTGACGGTGCGCAGCGCCTTCCACAGGGCCGCCATCCCGCCCTGTCCGAAATCCTCGAGCTCCTCCCTGGCCTTCGCGCGGACCCTTGGGTCGCCGCCGTCGGGGGGCCAGGCGAGCGCGGCGAGGGCCGTCGCCTGGGCGGGAACGTTCTGGGCCTTCGCCATCGCCTCCGCGACGACACGGTCCGGGTCGGCGACTTCCTTCGCGGCGTGCGGTGCCGCGCCGACGAGGACGATCGCGAAAGCGGCGACCGCGAAAGCGAGACGTCTCGACAACTCCGGAACTCCTCATGGAGAGCCCGCGGCGAGCGGGCCGGGACCCAAGTATACCGTCGTGTGGGAGCCGGGGCCAGGAGCGCGCCGGCAAGGCGGTCGACGGGGGGGAGGGGCCCGCTAGCTCCGCCGTAGGCGGGAAGGAACGGCGCCGGGCTCCATGGGGCCCTCGCTCGAGGAATCGCGGAGGGAGGCGAGGACCTCCGAGGCGATTCGATCGAAAGTCGCGGTCTGGGGTGACGACGGGTCCGCGGCGACGATGGGAGTCCCGCGGTCGCCGGCGTCCCGGACCGCGGGGTCGAGCGGAATCTCTCCGAGGAACGGTACGTCGAGACGTTTCGCTTCGGCGCGGCCGCCGCCGTGGCCGAACACGTCCGTGCGGCCGCCGCAATGCGGGCAGACGAAGTAACTCATGTTCTCGATGATCCCCACCACGGGTACTCCCACCTTGCGGAACATCGCGACGCCCTTGGTCGCGTCGGCGAGAGCGACGTCCTGCGGCGTCGTCACGATGACCGCCCCGGCGAGGCGGACCTTCTGCGAGAGCGTGAGCTGCGCGTCGCCCGTGCCCGGTGGCATGTCCACCACCAGGACGTCGAGCTTCCCCCAGGCGACGTCGCGGAGGAGTTGCTCGACCGCTTTCATCACCATGGGGCCGCGCCAGATGACCGCGGTGTCGGGCGGGACGAGGAATCCGAGGGACATGAAACGGACTCCGTGCCGTTCGAACGGGACGACCCGCCGCTCCCCGTCCAGCCCCGGCTGCTCCTTGACTCCCATCATCAGGGGAATCGACGGTCCATAAATGTCGGCGTCCATGAGGCCGACGGCCGCGCCGCCGCGGGCGAGCGCCACCGCGAGGTTGACGGCGACGGTGGACTTCCCGACCCCGCCCTTGCCGGAGGCTACCGCAACCACGCTTCGCACCTGGGGAAGCAGCGGCGCCTCGGCGCCGGCCGGGAAGGGGGCCTGGGCCGGCGACGCGAGGGTTGCTTCGACGCCGGTCACTCCCGGAACCGCCAGGACCGCAGCCCTTGCTTCCTGCTCGATCCGCAGCGCGACCTCCGGGCGGGCGTTCGCGACCTCGAGCCGAAAGGCCACCTGGCTGTCACGGACCGTGAGGTCGCGCACGAGCCCGAAAGAGACGATGTCGCGTGTAAAGCCCGGGTACTTGACGCCCTTCAAGGCGGCCAGCACCTCCCCATCGGCGATCTTCATGGAGCACGTCCCTTTCCATCCGCCCCACGAAAGGGAGCGCGGGCGCTCAGGCGTCCCGGCGGAGGGGCCATTCGGGATCGGAGAGGGCGTTCCCGGGATCGGTCGCGTTGATCGCCGGCGTGACCACCGCCGCGGCTCCCGCGACGACGGCCCTTTTCGCGCGCCCGCGGAAACGCCGGTCGCCTTCCAACGCTCGTCTCAGAACTTGTACGATACCCCGAGGTAGAATCCCTGGTAAGTCACGTCGCGGTCGGTGCGGGTGACGTCCGCTACCTTCACCGCCATCGTTTGGGTGCTCGGAACGTACGTCGCCGTGACCTGATTCGGCCGAATGTCCGCGCCCACGCCGGTGTAGCGGGCATTCCTGAATCCGGTGAACACCTCCAGACCGCGCCACGCCTTCCAGCGAATGCCGAGATAGGTCTCCAGGACCTGGCCGCTGGCCGTGTCATCGGACGTGACGCTGACCGGGACGTCGAACTGGCGGATCGACACGATCAGCGGTCTCCCCTGGGCGTCCGTCTCCTCGAACTCGCTGAAGGGCGGAGAGAGGATGTGGTCGATTCCCGTGTTCTCCGTCATGAGGGCATAGAAGTGGGTCATCGACGTGGACTGGGTCCGAACTTTGCCCTGGAGTACCGCCAACGAGAGCCCGGTCTCGATGTAGAGTCGTCGATTCAGCGAGAACGTCAATTCGGCGCCCGCCTCCGCGCCGCCGCCGTTGAATTGCGACACGACGTAAGCGTCGTCGACGCGCGGGGCGAGGGGGTTCGGAGTGGTGGCGTCCACCGGGAAAGGCGGGATCGGCGTTCCCTGATACACCGGGAAGATCGGGTAGTACTTGCCGTACAGGGAACGGTCGTGCTCGACCCGCCGGTATCCGACGAACCAGCGCACGGTGACCCGCGCCGATTGATGCCCGATCCGGTAGAAATCGAGCCGCAAGTCGCGGAGCCGAGTGTCGGTGTTCGCGAGGAAGCCGTCGGCGGTGCCGTCGTCGAAGACCCCCGCGAAAAGCGGGTGGACCGGGGTCTCCCCGTAAACGAAATCTCCGGGGGAGTAACGCGCGAGTAGGCCCTTTTGGACGTGGGAGTACCACGTGAGAATGAACTCGCCGATATTCCCGCGGATGAGGTACCCCGCGCGGTAACGGACCCGGCTCTCCGTCCCCACGGGCATGTGGAGGATCCTCGTCCCCCACGCGTTCTTCGGGTCGCTCTCGGTCGCGGGAGCGTACCCCAGCCCGTCGGGCTCGGCGATCCAGTCGCTGGCCTCGATGAAGAGGCGAGCGAGCCTCCCCTCGGGCTGCTCCGGCTCGGCCGCCGCGGGGGGCTTGGCTTCCTCGGCCCGGGAACCGCCCGAAAGGACGGCCGCAAACAGCACCGGCGCGATCCACCGCAAGTACGCTTTCATTCGCTTCACCTTAGCCACGATGTGGGACGAAATCCACCCTGGAACGGAGAGGCCCTAGCGCGCCGTGAACGAGTAGGAAATCCCTTCCGACGGCTGCGCCGAACTCGAGCGTCCGACGAGGGTGACGTTCTTTCCCGCCAGGGAGGCCCGGCTTCCGAAGGACGGCGTTGTCGTGCCGATAAACAGCGCAGAGGCGCCAGGGTTCGGGTCCGACCGGGCTTTCACGGTGATGACGTCGCCGGCGTTGACCTGGACGCCAAAGGTGGACGGGCTCCCCGCCACGGCGGGGTCGCCGAGATTCCGCGCGCTCGACGTGCCGCCGATCGGACAAACGCTCCCGTAGCTCGTCGCAGTCCCGGACGCGATCTTGAGGGTCTCGATGAAGTCCCGGCTCGCGGTGGAGATGCGGCGCCCGTTCTTGAGGGAGAGGTACACGGCGGGATTCGCGCCCGGGACGGACAACTCCTGGTTCCAGTCGACCGCATGCTTCGAAGGCGTCTCGGGACTGGAGTCGTCGTACGCGGTGAGGCTCGCGTAATTGCTTCGATACGAGTCGGCCGTCAGACGCTCGACGTTCGCCGTGCCGGCAGGAATCCGCTCGATCTCCACGGCGAAGCGGAACGGGTACTTCGCGTCCTGCCGCGTCTGCTGCGCCGAACTGGCCGAGACATCGCACCACAATCCCAGATCCTGAACGGTCTGGACCGACGTCCCGTCCGAGGCGCTCGTTACGGTCACCAGTTGGGTGTCCCAGACCTCGTAGAGGGACACCGTCGTCGCGACCGACAGGAACTCTATCTGGGCATCCTGCGCCGGCGCCAGGGTGGGCTGCGTGGTCTTGCAGCCGCTCGCGGCGGCGACCATCAGGATCAGTGCGGGAGCCAGAGATCTTCGTACCATCCGGACCTCCGTGAAAATCGAGGAGAGAAGCTACCGCGACAGGCACGGAGGAGTCAAGCGGTCCCTTCCCGCGCTTTCCACAGGTTGCGGTGAATCTTCCGCAGCCGCCTGCCGGACGGGGATGTTAGAATCGGCGCGCGCGGGCGGGCGGCGCTCGGCAGGAGGAAGCGACGATGGCTCGTTACCTGACGGCGGAAGAGGCGGCCGCCCTGGAGTCGCGCAGGGTGGAGCGCGTCTACTCCGTGATGGCTCGTGGTTACGATGCTTTCTTCGATTGGGCCCTCGGCCCGGGACGCCGCCGGGCGGTGGGCTGCCTGCCGCTGCGCCCCGGCGACCGGGTCCTCGAAGTGGGAGTCGGGACGGGACTGTCGCTCCCGCTCTACCCTCGGGACTGCCACGTCACCGGGGTGGACATCGCGGAGCCGATGCTCGATCGCGCGCGGGCCCGTCTCGACCTCCTCGGACACGACGATGTCGAGCTGCGGCGGATGGACGCCCGCGACCTGAAATTCCCCGACGGGTGCTTCGATTACGTCCTCGCCCCGTACGTGATTTCCGTCGTTCCGGAGCCCGCCAAGGTCCTGGCGGAGATGGCGCGGGTGTGCCGTCCGGGGGGGACCGTCATCGTGGTCAACCATTTCCTCAGCGAGAACCCCGTTCTCGGGTTCTTCGAGCGCCTGCTGACCCCCGCGAGCCGATGGATCGGGTTCCAGATGGACGTCGCCGTCGCGTCCGTGCTGCCGACCCCCGGCCTCGACCTCGTCGCGGTCAGACGGGTCAACCTGCTGGGACTCTGGCGGCTGCTGGAGCTGAGGAAAGCGGGCTAGACACCCGCGCTCAGTGCTCGGGCTCGATGGGACGCTCGTTCGGGGGCCAGGGACGGCGCGGGGAAGGTGCGGCCTCGCGTTGCTCGGACAGGCGATCCACGACCTGCATCTGCTCCATCACCGAGGCGAACTGACGCTCGATCGTCTCGCTGGTCACCGCATTACGGGTCAGCATCTCGAGACCTCGCACCTTCTCTCGCAGCGCCGCGATCTCGATGGTGCGTCCCTTGAGCTCCAGGTCCGCCTCGCGCAGCTTCTGACGCAGCACGGCGGTCTCCCGGGCGAGCCGGTCACGGAGCCTGGCGATCTCCGCGCGGCACTCCTCGATCTCCCGGCGCTTGGCGTCGAGATCTCCTTGCAGCTCGAGCGTCCGAAGGCCGCTGGCGCGCACCATCCCGTACGGGACTAGGAGCTGCGCATGCTTCATCGGCAGCTCCTGGTAGAGGCCGATCGGAAGCGTTTCGCGGGAGGAGAGCCTCTGTAGGGACCGGGACGGACCTCGGACCGGCTCGGGCAAGGTCTCCGACCGCGGAGTCCCTTGGAGCCCGACCTCCGCGAGCCCCTGCTCGGAGACGAAATACTCCGGTCCGAAGCGTCCCGCCAGCTTCTCGGCGCGGAGCCTGCCGGAGCGGATGTAGCGTCGGAGCGTCGTGACGGACAGGCCCACGCGCTCGGCGGCCTCCCTCAGGGTCATGCGCTCCATGATCTGCGCTCCGCGCCGCCGTCCGGAGGTGGCGCCGAACGTTTCTACCACAGCGCGGGTTCGCGCCACAAGTGGAACGCGCCGCGACCGCGCTTCCGCGCGCGGCGTCGCCGGAAGGCGGGAAGCGATTGCGTGCCGGTTGATCCCGCGAGACGCCGCGTTGTATTTTCTCCACCGCCCGGCGCGGGGTCGGGTCCGAGGTGGAACCGATGCGAGAAGCTCCGTCCGCTCCCCGACACTGGGCCGACGAGGCCGCGGCCTCGGTGGCGTCTTCCGGCGCCGCCCCGGTGATCTCCACGGGGATCTCGCCTTCCGGCGAAATCCACATCGGCAACATGCGCGAGGTCCTGACGGCCGACGCGGTGTACCGGGCCCTCCGCGACCTCGGCGTCGCCGCGCGGTTCAACTACGTCTGCGACAACTTCGACCCCCTGCGACGAGTCTACCCTTTTCTCGATCCGGCCGAATATGCCCCCCGGGTCGGCCAGCCGCTCTCGGAGATCCCGTGCCCGTGCGGGAGACACCCCTCGTACGGCGACCACTTCCTCGATCCGTTCGTCGAGGCCCTGAGAGAGCTCAGGGTGGACGTCGAGATCGAGCGCGCGGATCTCATGTACAAGTCCGGCCGGATGAACCCGTTCATCGTCGCCGCCCTCCGGGGTCGGGACCGGATCGCCGCGATCCTGCGGGAGATGACGGGCAAGGAGGTCGCCGAGGACTGGTGGCCGTTCAACCCGCTCTGCCCCGCGTGCGGACGCATCAACTCGGCCCGTGTGACCGGTTTCTCGGAGCAACGCCAGACGGTGGACTACTCGTGCGATTGCTCCGCCTCCGGGACCGTCCCGATGGCAGGGGGCGGGAAGCTCGTCTGGCGGATCGACTGGCCCGCCCGATGGAGACTGCTGGGCGTCACCGTGGAGCCCTTCGGGAAGGACCACGCGACCCGCGGGGGTTCGTACGACACCGGGGTACGGATCGTGCGAGAGGTGTTCCAGGGCGAGCCGCCTTTCCCGATCCCGTACGAGTGGATCCGGCTCAAGGGGGCGGGGGACATGTCCTCGAGCAAGGGAAACGTGCTGTCCATAGGCGAGGTGCTGACGCTCGTGCCCCCCGAGGTGCTCCGCTACCTCGTGCTGCGCGAGAAACCGCAGAGGACCATCACGTTCGATCCCGGACTGCCGTTGCTCCAGCTCGTGGACGAGGTCGACGACGCGACCGCGGCCGGACGGGACGAGCGATCGCTCGAGCTCTCGCGGGCGGCCGGATTCCGACCCGTGGGCATCCCGTTCAAGCACCTCGTCGTCGTGGCCCAGGCCGCCGGCTTCGACCTCGCCCGGGTGATCGCCATTCTGGACCGGACGAACGAGCCCAGCCAACTGGAGGACCTCGCCAACTACGATGCCGCGCTGGTTCGCCAGTTGGGGATTCTGGCGGTGACCGTGGACGAGAAGGTCACTGCCATTCTGCCGGACCTGAGGCGTCTTTCGGGCGTCGCGGTGGCGGCGGTTCCGGCGGAATATGCCGGGCTGAATCCGGGCCTGGTGACGGGCGACGTGATCTACTCGCTGAACAACCAGCGCATCGCGTCGCTCGACGAACTGCGGGAAGCGCTGAAGGACAAGAAATCCGGCGATCCCATCGCGCTCCTGGTGGAACGGCACGGGCAACTTATCTACGTGACGGCGGCACTGGAATAGACCGATCACCCAATCGCCAGATTTGGTGATTTAG
>JBGQAU010000056.1:0-21465 GCA_041494445.1 Acidobacteriota bacterium
CGCGCCATCGCGTCAGGCGGGACCATCACGGCTACCGGCACCCCGCGGTGCGTGATCACGATCCTGTCGCCCCTCTGGACCTGTCTCAGCAGCGTCGCGAGATGCGTCTTCGCCTCAAACGCTCCGACCTCGCGGACCATCGCGTGACTCCTTTCTCGTGAAATCATGACAGACCAGTTGGACCAACCAGTTGTAATGTACGCCCGGCTGTAGGGGTCGTCAAGCCATCGCCCGTCCCGCGGATCCACAGCTTGAGGGGCCTCTTCACGCGAAGCGCTGGGGGCCAATCGGGGTGTTTTCTTGCCGCGCCGGCGCCGCGCTATCCTACAGGTCGCAAAGACCTCGGCAGGAGGCCCGACCCACGGAGGTGGCACCACTCCCCGGAGGTTCCGATGATCCGTAAGGCTTCGTTCCTCGCGATGATCCTCGCGCTCACCCTCCTCGCTCCGGCTGCCCACGCCGAGCCGGCGACCTGGCAGAAGCCGCCGAAAGAAGTGCTGGACGTGCTTCTGGCGCCGCAATTGCCGGATGCGTTCCTGGACCCGACCCACGCCACGTACCTGCTCGCGACGCCCATCGCGTATCCGTCGATCGCCGACCTCGCGCAGCCCATGCACAAGCTCGCGGGCACCCGGGTCGTCGAGCGGAACCGGAGCCTGTACGCCGCCGACTACTGGAGCGCCTTCGACCTGGTCAGGGTCGCGGACGGGTCGGTGATGCACGTGGCGCTGCCGGCCGGCGCGAAAGCGGACGCGCCTGATTGGTCCGCGGACGGGAAACGCTTCGCGTTCCCGATCGTCACTCCGGACGCGGTGGAGCTGTGGGTGGGCGCGGCGTCGAGCGCTCGCGTGCGGAAGATCGAGGGCGTGCGGCTCAGCCCGTTCTTCGGCGGCGCGGTGCGGTGGATGCCCGACCAGCGCACGCTGCTCGTGTGCGCCGTCCCGGCGGATCAGGGGCCCCCTCCTTCGGTGCCCAGGGTCCCGCCGGGCCCGAACGTGAAGGAGACCTCCGGCGGCTCGGCGTCGAGCACCTACGAGGTACGCGATGTGCTCGCCTCCGCGCACGACGAGGACCTCTTCGAGTACTTCGGATCGACGCAGCTCGCGCTGGTGGATGCGGAGAGCGGGAAGGTGACGCCGGTCGGCAAGCCCGGCCTCCACGTCCGCGCGAGCCCCTCGCCGGACGGCCACCTCCTCGTGGAGACGATCCATCGCCCCTACTCGCGCCTCACGACCTACGACCGCTTCCCGCGCGAGGTGGACGTGTGGGACGCGAGCGGCAAGCCCGTCAAGCACATCGCCTCGCTCCCGCTGCACGAGTCGGTGCCGATCTGGGGCGAGCCCGAGGGGCCGCGAGAGTTCCAGTGGCGCGCCACCGCGCCGGCGACGCTGCTGTGGGTCGAGGCGCTCGACGGCGGCGACTGGGACAGGCAAGTGCCGCAGCGCGACAGGGTGCTGGTGTGGAAAGCTCCGTTCGCGAACGAGCCGGCCGAGCTGCTACGCACCGAGCAGCGCTTCGGTGGATTCTGGTGGAGCGAGGCGCCCGGCCTCGCGTTCGTCACCGAGTACGACGCGATCAAGCACTGGACGCGCGTGCACACCCTGGAGGTCGACACGCCGGGAGCGATGCCGCGGAAGATCTGGGACCTCAGCAGCGACGACCGGTACAATCATCCGGGATATCCGGTCTTCCGCCCGCTCGCCAACGGGTACTGGGTGGTCGAGCAAGAGGGCGACACCATCTGGCTGCGCGGTCAGGGCGCGTCCCCCGAAGGGGACCGCCCGTTTCTCGACAAGTTCGACCTCAAGACGCTCACCGCGGAGCGCCTATTCCGCTGCGACAAGATTGCCTTCGAATCGTTCCAGGCGTGGCTCGACCGCTCGAAGGGGCAGTTCCTCATCCGCCGCGAGACGCCCGCCGATCCGCCCAATTACTGGGTCAGGACGCTGGGCAAGCGGGAGCCGGCCGAGCCCGCCGCGGGCGAGCCGCGCTGGATCTCGTCGGCCACCCGCCAGATCACCCGCTTCGCCGACCCCACGCCGCAGATTCGTGGAATCACCAAACGCCTGGTCACGTACAAGCGCGCGGACGGCGTTGACCTCTCGTTCACGCTCTACCTCCCGCCCGGTCACGAGGAGGGGACGCGACTGCCGGCTGTGCTCAACGCCTACCCGCTCGATTACAACGACCCGAAGATGGCCGGGCAGGTGTTCGGCTCGACCCAACGCTTCACCACGATCTCGTGGCAACACCAGCTCTACTTCCTGCTCCTGGGGTACGCGGTCATCGACAACCCCTCGCTTCCCGTCGTGGGCGACACGAACAAGATCTACGACACCTACATGGAGCAGCTTCTCGCGGGCGCTACGGCCGCCGTGGACAAGGCGGTGGAGCTCGGCGTGGTGGACCGCGACCGCATCGGCGTGATGGGCCACAGCCACGGCGCACTCATGACCGTGAACCTGCTCACGCACTCCGATCTGTTCCGCGCCGGCATCGCGCGGAGCGGCGCCTACAACCGCTCGCTGACCGCATTCGGCTTCCAGAACGAGCGGCGCACGCTCTGGCAGGCCACGGACGTGTACGTGAAGGTCTCGCCCTTCTTCCACGTGGACAAGCTCAAGCTCCCCCTGCTCCTGATCCACGGTGAGGCGGACGTGAACCCGGGGACGGTCCCGCTCCAGTCGGAGCTCCTCTACGAAGCGATCCGCGGAAACGGCGGCACGGCGCGCCTGGTGATGCTCCCGTACGAATCGCACGGCTACTCCGCGCTGGAATCGAACGAGGACGTGCTCGCGGAGCAGATCGCCTGGTTCGAGCGCTACGTGAAGAACGCGCCACCGAAGACGGCGGGGAAGTAGGCCCTTCGACGCGCGTACGCCCCGAGCGCGGTTGAGAGCCCCGAGAAGTCGGGTTAGATTCTTAGGGGAATCCGGCCGGGAGCGTTCCTCGGCCGGGGGGAGGATCCCATGCCCCGGCCCCATACTCTTCTCGTTTTCGCTCTCGTCGCCGCCGCCGGGTCGCTTGGCGTCGGGCTCCGTGCCAAGGCCCAGGACCCGCGACCGCAGGGATGGCTCGGCGCCGCCCTCGTGCCCGTGCAGGTGACCGACAAGGGGAGCGACAGGCCGCTCCCGGGGGTGCTGCTCCGCGCCGTCGCCGATGGAGGCCCGGCCGAGATGGCGGGCTTGAGGTCCCGGGACGTCATCCTCGCGATCGACGGCATCGCGGTCGCCGCGCCGTCCGAGATCGTATCGCGGATCCAGTCGCTCGATCCGGGCGCGTGGGTCTCGGTCCACGTGCGGAGAGGCCGTCGCGAGCTCGACCTCGACGTCCGGCTGCGGGCACGCCCCGAGGAGGTGGAGCGCCTTCCGTGGGTGAGGGGCCGCATCGGTGTCGAGGCGATCGATCTTCCCCCGGCGCTCCGCGAGCACTTCGGGACGCCGCGGGAAGCGGGAGTGATGATCTCGGCTGTCGAACCCGGGGGCCCCGCCGAGAGCGCCGGCCTTTCCCTGGGCGACGTCGTGTTCGAGGCGGACGGCGATCCCGTCCGCTCGGCCGGCGGTTTCGCCTCGCAGGTGGGGGGGAGCGGGGTCGGCAACGATCTGGCGCTCCGCCTCATGCGGGACGGCGCCGAGATCACGGTCGAGATCCCCGTCGAGAAGGCGCCGAGACGAAGCGACTGAACGCGCTCCTGAGGCGGCCCCTCGATCGACCGCTGGAGCCGGGCTATTCGTACGCCGGATGCCCGCTGATCCGCTCCCCGAGGATCAGGGAGTGGACGTCGTCGGTCCCCTCGTAGGTGTAGACCGCCTCGATGTTGCAGAAGTGCCGGGCGATCGGGTACTCGTGCATGATCCCGGAGGCGCCGAGGATCTCCCGCGCGAAGTGCGCGGCGTTGCGCGCGGTGCGGCAGCCGTTCCGCTTGGCCATGGAGACCTGGGCGAAATCGGCGCGCCCCTGCTCCTTGAGTCGGCCGAGGCGGAGATTCAGGAGCTGGCCCTTGGTGATCTCGGTGAGCATGTCGGCGAACTTGGCCTGCTGGAGCTGGAACGACGAGACCGGGCGGCGGAACACGATCCGCTCCTCCGCGTAGCGCAACGCTTCCTCGTAGCAGGCCGCGGCCATGCCGATGGTCCCCCAGGCGATGCCGTAGCGGGCCTGCGTCAGGCACATGAGCGCGTGCTTGAGCGCGCCGGTCTTCGGGAGGAGCGCGTCGTCCGGGACCTCGCAGTCGTCGAAGAACAGCTCGGAGGTCACCGAGGCGCGCAGCGAGAACTTCCCCTTGTAGTCGCGCGCCTCGAACCCCGGCGTGCCCTTCTCCACCAGGAAGCCGCGGAGGCCGTCCTCCGTCTTCGCCCAGACCATGGCGACGTCGGCGATGGAGCCGTTGGTGATCCAGGCCTTCGCGCCGTTGATCACCCAGCCCTTGCCGCGTCGCTCCGCGCGGGTCAGCATCGTGCCGGGGTCGGACCCGTGGTCGGGCTCGGTGAGGCCGTAGCACCCGATCGCCTTGCCGGCCGCCAGGAGCGGAAGCCAGCGCTCCTTCTGCGCCTCGGAGCCGAAGGTGGAGATCGGGTACATCACGAGCGACGTCTGGACCGAGACGAACGAGCGGAGACCGGAGTCTCCGCGCTCCAG
This sequence comes from Acidobacteriota bacterium, assembly GCA_041494445.1. Taxonomy (GTDB): domain Bacteria; phylum Acidobacteriota; class Polarisedimenticolia; order Polarisedimenticolales; family JAIQFR01; genus JAIQFR01. The sequence goes on from JBGQAU010000056.1 coordinate 4,639, forward strand.
CTCCTGGCAGATCAGCCCGTACGAGACGTGGCTCGCCCCGGCGCAGCCGTACCCCTCGAGGTACGACCCCAGGAGGCCCATCTCCGCCATCGCCGGGATCAGCTCCGCCGGGAAGCGGTCGTTCTGGAACGCTTCGTCCATGATCGGGAGCGCCCTCTCGTTGACGAACGCGCGGACGCTGTCGCGGATCAGCCGCTCCTCCTCGGTCAGCTCGGCGTCGATGTCGAAGAAATCCACCCCGCGCGCGGGGCTGCCGGTCGGGCGAATGCTCATGGTCGTTCCTCGGGGAAAGATCCGCGCCGGAGCGCGGGAACCGGGGAGCGCATCAGCGCGCCGCCGGGACGGGAAGCTCGAGCACCAAGCGCGGCACCGGCGCGAAGCCCGCCCTCGTGAAGAAGGCGACGAGATGGCCCTCGTTCCAGGCGACCTCGGTGCGCAGGCGCTCGATCCGCAGCGCCGAAAGGTTCTGGAGCAGCTGCTTCAGCATCGCCGTGGCGATGCCGCGCCGGGCGTACGCCGGGTCCACGAGCAGCGTGTCCAGGACGGCGACCGGCTCGGGCTGCCCGAACTCGCCGTAGTGGACCGACCCGAGGAGGGCGCCCACGAGAAACCCGTCCACCTCGGCGCCGAGGGAGATCCTGACGTCCGCTTCCTCGAGGGCCCGCTTGATCTTCCCCTCGTACCAGGCGCGGCGGTTCCGCCCGCTGATCTCCTGGTCCATGCGGACCAGGCGCGGACAATCCTGGGACTTCAGCGCGCGGATGAAGGGCTCGCCGTGTCCGACGTCCATGCCACATCCTCCCGACCCAGCTTGCGATGGCGAAAGCCGCCCCAGATCGCCGCCCCGATCGCTCCCGCGCAGATGGCGAGATCGTGCGTGACCAGCTCGAACGGCCGGTTCCCGGAGGCGGCGTGCCTGCCGAGCGCGTCCCTCAAGGCGGCGATCAGGCCGATGTCCGCGGAGAGCCCTCCGCTCACGAAGACGACCCCCTCGACGGCGAGGGACCGGAGGAGCCGGGCGAACCGCTCCGCCATGCTCTCGTGGATCCCCCTCAGGATGTTGGGGGTGCTGATGCCCCGTGAAACCATGTTGATCACGTCGGTCTCGGCCAACACCGCGCAGATGGAGCTTACCATCTCGGGCGCGTCCGCCTGCAACGAGAGCGAGCCGACCTCGGCCTGGGAGACTCCCAGGTAGCGGGCGATGTTCTCCAGGAACTGTCCCGAGCCGGAGGCGCACTGGCTCGTCATCTTGTAGTCCAGGACCCGCCCCCTTCCGTCCATCGCCACGGCCCGCGCGTGCAGCGCGCCGACGTCGAGGACGGCGCGGGTCCGCGGCTCGAGGAACAGAGCGCCGCGGGCATGGGTCGTCATCCCGTAGAAGTGGCCCGTGGCGAACGGGATGTCCTCTCCCTCGCCCGTGGTGGCGATGTAGTGGATCTCCCCCACGCCGGCGGCGGCCACCGCCCCTCGGAACACCTCCTCGACGACGCGGCTCACCTCCCGGCGCCGGATCCGCGAGGAGGCGTGAGAGAGGAGCGCGGCCCCGTCCCCGTCGGTGCCGAGGACCACGGCCTTGACCGCGCCGCTGCCGACGTCGATGCCCGCGGTGACGATCATGCGCTGGCCATCCGGTGGGCGAACAGGGCGGCGCCCCAGGCGCCCGTGTAGATGCTGTCGGGGGAGATGTTCGTCCGGATCTCGCCGTAGTTCTCCCGGACCAGCTCGCGCAGGGCTCGCACGGCCGCCGTGTTGTGCGCGACTCCGCCCGTGAACGTGAACTCGTCGAAGACCCCGCCGGACCGCGCCAGCAGGCTCATCGCCCGCAGGATGATCGCCCGGTGGAGGCCGGCCAGGATGTCCTCGCGCGCCTCTCCCAGCGAGAGGAGCTCGCGCAGCTCCGCTCCGGCGAAGACGGTGCAGGTGGAATTGATCTTGACGCAGCGACGCGACCGCTCGGCCAGCGGTCCGAGCTCGTGGAGCCCCAGGTTCATCTCGTCGGCGATGTAGCCCAGGTACCGCCCGCACCCGGCCGCGCAACGGTCGTTCATCTGGAAGCTGGTGACGATGCCCCGCTCGTCGACCTGGATGGCCTTCGTGTCCTGGCCGCCGATGTCGAGCACCGTCCGGGTGCCCGGGAACATGACGTGGGCGCCGAGCCCGTGGCAGAGGATCTCGGAGCGGATCTGCTCCTTGGGGAAGGGAAGGCGGGCGCGCCCGTAGCCGGTACCCACCGTCGCCGCCTCCGTGATCTCGGCCGAGGCCGCGGCCTCGACGCCGGCGTCGAGCTCCGGCGGGCCGCCCACGCGGGCGAGCGCGGCGCCGATGTGGTCGCGGAAGCCCAGTTCGAGCGGCTCGTTCTCGGCACGGATGATGCACTTGTCGTAGAGCCCCACCAGCTCGTCGAAGGTGACTGACTTAGGCTCGGCGACCTCCTCGGCGAGCCGGGTGTAAGCCGACCCGGCGGCATCCCGGAAGAACTCGGACCTCTCCAGGAGATTGGGCCGAGCGAAGCGCTCCTCCTCTTCCTCCGCGATCCGGCGGCAGATCTCCCCGACCGCGCGTCGCAAGGGTCCCGCGAGCTCGGCGGGTGTCGCGCGATCGACCTCCTCCTCCATCAGGGCCCCAAGACGCCGGAGCTGGTGCAGCGTCTGCTCGACCAGGAAGGCCCGGCGCAGCCCCGCGACCGCTTCCGCGCTCGCCGCCCGCTCGACCTCTCGCCGAAGCAGTCCGAACCGCGCGCTGATGAGCGCCTCGCTTCGCGCGACCGAGGCGGCCAGATCGTAGTTCGAGCGCGAGTTGGTGATCCCGCGGCCGAGCATCTCGCCGTTCTCCGCGAGGATCACCGCCTTCGTCGTGGTGGAGCCGAGGTCGATGCCGAGGACGCAGTTCATGCGGCCGATCCCGTCCGTCGCGCGTCGATCATCTGGAAGTAGCTCTCCAGCCGGTTCCTGATGTTCGCCGCCGAGAAATATCGCGGATCGACGAGGTCCGACTCGATGAAGGCCCCGGGGACGCCGGTGCGGCGCTCCACCTCGCGCAGCATCATGAGCTGCCCGGCGGAGAACGAGTTGCAGGACTTGACCGAGTTGATGATGAAGCCGTCGGCCTCGTACTCGCGCACGTACGCCGACAGCATCTCGACTCTCGAGGGCAGGTTGAGATTCGTGTAGCAGCCGCTGCAGTAGTCGGCCAGCGTGCCCAGCGGGTCGGAGGGGTCGTGCCGGAAGCCGAAGTCGTACGTGCCTCCGACCTTGCTGTAGGTGGAGGCGACGACCACGGCCCCCTCGTCGGCGAACATCTTCCAGAAATCGCGGAAGTGGGTCCAGTTGGGCGGCCCCTCGACGACCAGCCGGTACTTCTGGTCGTTGAGCGCTCCTTCGGGGGTGATCGGACCGAGTCCCGCCGCGGCTCGGGCCTCGACTTCCTCCCGCAGCGCCCTGTAGTACTCCACCCCTTCCGGCGTGCCCCGGAACGCGCTGAAGATCGGCCCCACGTAGTAGACGGCGCCGAAGTAGCCGTCGATCGGGCTGGGCCGGCGCTTGGCGGCGTGAAGCACCGTCACCAGGTCGTCCTCGGAGCGGGCGGAGAGCTCGAGATGCTCCTTCAACGAGTCTTCATCGTAAGCGCGACCGGTGGCGCGCTCGAGAGCGGGAATCACTTCGTCGCGCAGCTGGCGGATCATGTAGTCGCGATGCTCCGGCTCCTGGCGCCCGTCTCCCTGGTAGGGCACGTGGAAGAAGACGGCCGGACAGTCGTACTCCTCCCTCAGGAGCTCGAACCACTTCATGAACGTGTAGCATCCGGTGTACGAGAGCAGCAGCAAGTCCGGCTTCGGAAGCCGGGTCCCGGACGGTCCTATGTTTCCCGACTTGAGCATGCCCAGGTCGCACTTCACGTAAGTGCAGACGTCCTCCGAGTGGCCGGACCGCTCCGCCTCGGCGATGTAGTCGGCGGACAGCTTTCGCATGCCGGACTGCAGCGCGTTGATCTCGGGCAGCACGGGCAGCGCGCCGAACGATCGGATCAGCTCGGTGAGATTGCCCGGCACGAAGGTGTAGACCACCGGCTCGCGCGTCTCCGCGGCCCGCTCGAGTCGCTTGAATTGCCGCTCGATCATCTCCTTCTGAAGAAGCATCGAGCGGTCCTTCTGCACCTCGGCCATCACGCCCCTCCCCAGAGCTTGATCGAGTCGGAGAACGTCCCCGCCTGCTCGCGGAACTGCTGGAACTGGCCGCTGTTCTCGGAGTACTTGAAGGCGATGCAGGGGATCCCGGCCGCCTCGGCCCCGGCCCGCAGCATCGGCTGGTCCAGGAGCGCGGGATCGCAGAAGCTGGGCGCGGCGAAGATGATCCCGTCGGCCCGGGCGGCCGCCGCGCGCTCCTTCATCAGTCTCCGCTTGCCCCCGGGGTCGGCCTCGAAAAGAACCGACGTGCGGAGATCGTTTCGGATGAAGGCCAGGGCGAGGGACCGGATCGGGTCGCCTTCCGGGGAGACGTCCGCGCATAGGAAGCGATTCCCCAGAAGAAAATCGTCGTCGACGATGTAGCACCCGGCGCGCTCGATGGTCTTGATCAGGCCCAGCGGCGGCTGCTCGCAGAAGGCTCCGACGACGATCACCCGGCTGTTGTCCCGCGGACGTCCCGGCTCCGCCTCGACCGCGCGGAGGTAGGCTCGCGCCTTCTCGATGAAGGTCTCCGCCGGAACGACCTCGCCGGCCCGCATCAGCAGGTACATCTCCTCGGTCGGGACGCTCCAGGGCGCCTCACGACGAGCGCGGTACAGCGCGCGGACCCATTGCCGCGTGGCGTTGTAGAGCACGATCGAGTCCCGGAGACTCCGCTCGTCGGGGGGACGCGCGGAGATCTCGCCCAGATCGTGCGCCAGGTGGCGGAGCTCGCCTTCCCAGAAAGCGCCGCCGGTGGCGGGCGCCAGGACCTGCGGGACATCGACGTAGCGGACGTAAGTCCCAGGGTAGAGGAGCTTCCACATCCCCGACAGGTTCCGGATCACGTCGCAGGTGGACGGGAAGAGAACCGCGGACAGCATGTCCAGGCGGCCCGACTGAGCCAGCTCGATCACCGAGCGCGGCAGGTGGCAGATGTACGACTGGTAGAACGCATCGCCCCTGATGATCTCCAGGCGGTCCCCCGCGCCGTGGATTCCCACCGGCAGCATGCCGGAGGCGTGGATGATCTCCCGAGGCGCGTAGACGGGAAGGTAGCCGGCGGCCTTGCGCCCCGGGCTGTCCGCGATCCAACGGCGGACCGCGGCGAGATCGAGATCGTCGTAGAGGGCCCTCGCCCAATCGACGACATCAGCCCGCGTCCCCAATTCCCGGCCTCCCGAATCCGCGCTTCGTAAATTGGAACGAACGTTCGATATAATATACCTATCCGGATGCAGGTCAACGACTCCCGCGATCCCTGGACGGCACCGCAAAGTGTGACTTGGGTCAACTCAGAAGCTCTGACCGATGGTGAACACGAACTCGCCGGCCGACTCGCCGGGCTGGGGATCCAGCTTCCAGCCGAACTCGATCCTCACCGGGCCGATCGGGGTGTCGAATCGGACCCCCGTGCCCAGCGTGTTCCTGAAGCGGTCGAGGCGGATGTCGGCCGGTGTCGGGAACACGCTTCCCGCGTCCCAGAAGAGGACCGCCGACACGCTCCCGTGAACCGGGCGCCGCAGCTCGTTGCTGAGGATGAGCACGGACTCGCCGCCGAGCGGGCGGAACGTGCCGTGCTCGAGGGTGCCGGTGTCGACCAGGATCGGGTTGCCGGAGGAGTCCACCTTCTCCTGGACCTGGACGTAGCCGAGGCCGTCCTGCCGGAATCCGCGGAACGTCGAGGCCCCCCCCGCGAAGTAGCGCTCCTGCAGCGGAAGCGGATCCGATGTGCCCAGCCTCGAAGCGAGGCCGATCTTCACGGCGGACGCGCCGATCAGATCTCCCGGGAGCGGACGGGTCGCGCTCCCCTGGAGGAACAGCTTCGAGAACCGCTGCTGCGAGCCCAGCGCCTCCGCGAAGATCCTGAGGTCGGCGCTCGCGTAGGTTCCCCGCGTCGTGTTCAGGGGGTTGTCCCGCTTGTCGCGGGCAATGGCGTAGCCCACGCCGCTCAAGCGGACCTGGCCGAGGTCGAGCCTCGGCTCCGTCGCGTGGAAGGTCTCCTCCGGGACCGTCAGGTCGTACACGTCCGATAAGCTCGCGGTGTAGCGGACGATGTGGGTCAGGTCTCCCGGCGTCTTCCTCTCGAGCGCGACGGACACCGCGGTCCCCGTCTCGCTGAACGTGTCGCGGATCTGGTCGTCGTGAGTCGCGCTCAGGATGGGCATCCACCCGGCCACCGCCCGCGGCGCCCTGAACGTGAGCTGCTGCCGCTGCACCTTGCTGCCCTGGAGGAGCGAGAGCCCCGAGAACCAGCCGCTCCCGCGCAGGTTCGTGTCGGCCGCGTCCAACTGGACGGTCGGCCCGTTGAAGGTGTCGTAGGCCGCCCCCGCTCCCAGCACCAGGTCGTCCGCCTCGCGAACCGAGATCTTCAGGGTCTGCCTGCCCGGCGGGCCGGGGGCGTCCGCCCACGAGATCCGCACCTCGCTGAACAGCCCGGTCCGCGAGAGATCGGTCTGGATCTTCTGGAGCTTCGCCTGGCTGATCGGATCGCCTTCGGCGAGAGGAACGAGTCGGCGGATGACGCTCTCGCGGGTGACGCGATTCCCCTCGATCTCCACGTTCCGGAGCGTCTTCCGCTCCCCCTCGACGATCGCGTAGACGAGATCCACGTTCTCGCCGTCCGAGCGGAGGTCGTCTTCCACCCGGGCATCGAGGTATCCCTCGGCATCGTAGAGGGCGCGCATGCGCTCGAGGTCCCCGTACACCCCGACGGCGTCGAAGGGCGTCCCCACGCGGCTCCTCAGGAGGCCGCGAAGGCGGTCGTCCGGGATCGCCCGGTTCCCGCGGACCTCCACCGACCGCAGCACCGCCCGCTGGCCCTCGGTCACCCGGATCTCGACGTCGGCGTTCCGGCCGTCCCCGGTGAGGGAGACCTTCCATGCCGCCCGGGCGGAGAGGAACCCTCGGCTGTGGTACAGGTTCTCGACGGTGGCGACGTCGGTATCGAGGACCCCGGGCTTCAGCACGTCGCGCCGGAAGCGGGTTTCCCGCCCGACCAGGACGTGCTCCCGGATCTCGGCCTCCGGGATCGACGCGGCACCGACGATCGCGACGTTCGCCACGCGGACCTTCTCGCCACGGTCGACGCGGAAGGTCACCTTCCTGCCCGATGCGGTCGACTCGGCCTCGACGCGGACATCGCAGCTGAAATACCCCTCCGCCTGCAGCGCGGGCCGGATCCGCTCCCGCGCCTCCTCCTCGAGATCGGTCCCTGTGGAGGCGGACTCCAACCAGAGGGCGTCGAGGATCCCGCGAATCGTCTTCTCGGAGTCTCCCGCGCCCTCGATGGAGAGCTCGACCTTGGGGCCCCGGTCGATCGTGTACTCGACATCTACGAGCCCGGCACGCGGGTTTCCGGTGGACGCGGTGACGGAGGCCTCGAGGTACCCGCTCCTGACGTAGTGCTTCTTGAGCTTGAGAGTCCCCTCGACGAGGTCCCTGCGGCTGAGATCGTGGCCCGGACGGACGGGGACGAGCCGTGCGAGCTGAGCCGGCTCCTCGCCGGGATCTCCGAGAAACCTCACCTCGGATACCTTCTCTTCCGCGCGAGGAGAGGAAGCGGTCTGCTCCCTGCGGCGGGACCGGGCGTAGTGCGACCAGGTGCGCCCCGAGTACCGCGCCCCGCTCCCGAGCGCGTCCCGGTCGGTCCGGAAGACGGATGCCTTCACCTTCCGGTTCACCTGGTACTCGACCTCGTAGGTGGTGGTCTGGGTGGTGGAGTTGAGCGGGACGGAGGTCCGGACGTAGACCCGCGGGAACAGCCGCTTGCCGAGCGTGATCCGCGTCGTCGGGTCGCCCGTCGCCTGGACCTGGTAGGGGTCGATCCGCACCTCCTCGAATCCGAGCCACCGCTCGAGCTGGCTGCCGACCATGTTTCCGATCTGGCCGCCGACCAGGCTCGCGGCGCTTCCCTCGATCGGGCCCGGTTTTGCCTGATAGCCCGCCTCCTCGGCCGTGGAACCCGTCAGCAGAAGGGCGAGGATGTCCCTCTCCGACAGGGAGGGGTTCGAGCTGAGCTCGGATTCCACCCGGGTCGTGTCTCCCCAGAGATGCATCCTTATGTCGTAATCCCGGACGCGGGTAGAGGCGACGATGTCGAACTCGGGGTTGAGCCGAGCCCCGGCCGGAATGTCCACCCTCGCCTGCTCGAGCTGGTAGCGGACCTTTCCGAACCGCAGCTCGCCACCCTCGAACGACTCGCAGTGTCCCGAGATCTGCGGATGTCCTATGGTCCCGCGGATCTCGATGCGGCCCCGCGCCTCGGTGTCGGCGAGATCGTTGCGGAGCCAGAGGTTGTCGTTCGCGTCCACCGTCACGTCGAGGGTCGTCCTGGCCAGCCCCTCGTCCGGCTTGGGCACCTCGATCACCGGGGCGCGGGTCCTGGCCAGGAGGTTGATCCGGTCGAGCTCGAAGTTCTTACGCCAGACCCCGCGAATGAGATCGAGGTGCCCGGACAGCGCGGGGTCCCGGCCCTTCGCCGCCTCGAACCTGAGGTCGCCCGTGTACAGGCCTCGAAACCCCTCGGGTATCTCCGGCGTCGCGTCGCTCACTTTCCCGTCGAGCTCGAGGGACGTCGGCTCGAGCCCCGCGAGCGTCACAAGCCCCGTCCCATGCAGGGACCCGCCCGCGAGGGTCCCCGAGATCCGCTCGATGCGGATGGCCCCGGGCTCGATCCGGGCCTCCGCTTGCAGGCGGTCCGCCGCGAGAAGGGGATTGCCCGCCATGCGGGCGCGGCCCCCCTCGAGCCTCGCCGATCCCTTGAGATCCGGCGCCGTCGGGCTTCCCGTCGCCCGCAGCGCGACCGTGAGGGTTCCCTCGGACGTGAGGCCATTGACGAATGCGGTCAGGGCGCTCAGGTCCACCGAGGCGTCGAGCGACAGATCGAGCGCAGCCCGCGACGGATCGATCGGGTAGCTGCCGCCGACGTCGATCCGGCTCGCTCCCGACACCAGCGACACGTCGTCGAAGGAAATCCGGCCGCCGGAGAACGACGCCCTGGCGGGCCGGGGCGCAGTGAACGACTCGGCCCCGACCGCGACGCGCAGCGGGTAAAGCTCGGCCTCCGCCCGGATCGAGTCCGGATCGTCCAGGGGGCCGGCCCACGAGACCCGCCCGGTGACTTCACCACCGACGGACCGGGCGGCGGCCGGATAAGCGAACTCGACCAGCCGGCCGACCGGCACGGAAGTCAGGTCCACCTGCCCCCTGGATTCGTGGGGCGCGGCGAACGCCACCTCTCCCTGCCCGCTCGCTTCCGGTCCGAGCTGCGCGGTCAGGCGCGCGCGCTCGCCGTCCCCCTCGGCCGTGATCGAGAGCCCCTCGATCGGACGGCCCGCGAACAGGACCTCGGGATCCGGCGATAGGGCTCCGCTCCACCTCGCGCTCCCGTTACGGGCCTCGCCGCGGAAGGACAGCCCCACGTGCCCGGTCAGCGGGAGCCCCCGAAGCCAAGGGCCGGCCAGCACGGCGTCGACGCCGGACGCCTCGAGCGAGCCGGTGAGCGTCGCGCTCGCGAAGTCGTAGCTCCCGGAAGCGGTGGCGCTCGCTTCCGGTCCCTTCACGGAAAAGCGTGAGATCTCGAGGGTGGAATCCTCGAGTCCCATTTCGAGCCGCCCCGTCTCGAAGTCGATCGGTCCGAACTTCGCGGCCGAGAGCGAGAGATCCGCCCTCCCCGATCGGCCGTGAATCCCTCCACCGATCTCGGCGTGGCCGGTGATCCGCGCGGACGGGGCGCCCGGCGCGCCGGTGAGAGCGAGGATGTCGTCGGCGGGCCACCGATCGAACGATCCGGCGAAGCGCCATGGAGCGCCGGACGCCGTGGGGACGGTCCCCTCGTCCAGGATAAAGGTTCCGTCCCCCTTGCGCGCGAGCGCGCCGCGGAGGGCAAGGACTCCTCCCTCCACCGCCAGCGTGCCCGTGGCGGAGTCCGCGCCGACACCCATGTACGCGACGTTTTCCAGGGCGAACTCGATCGTCCCGGACGCATGGCGTCCTTCCTCGAGAATCAGCTCTCCCGAAGCCTTGCCGCGCCCCGTCAGCCATGTCGTGTCGAGCGGGAACGGGCCTTCCCCCGGCGCGTGGGTGAAGAGGGCCGCGACGAGATCGGCGCTGCCGCCGAGCGACTCGCTCGCGATCCCGAGCCGCAGCCGGACCGGCGGCCTCAGGAGCGTCTTCTCGGCCAGGATCGACGCGGTGGTCGGACCGACGCGCGCCGCCGGGGCGCTCGCCGTGATGACGAGACCTTCGATGCGGAATTCACCGCTCGCCTCCGCGTCGAGCCGGCCGCGGTCCTTCGCGGATCCGGTCGGCGCGACGCGGAACGTCCCCGCGCCCCGCAGCGATTTCCGTTCGCCGAGCCGCGCGGACAGCTCCGCGTCGAACGAGCCCACGCCGTCGAGCGCGGTGTCGAGCCCGCCCGCCTTCAGCACCTCGTCGAGCGAGAGCCCCTGGGCGCCGAGCTTCGCGCGGATCTCGCCTCCCCTGCGGGGCTCGATCGCGGCCTCCCCCCCGACGTTGCCGCCCAGCATGCGGGCGGAGAAGTTCCGGATCCTGACGGAGCGCTCCGACGCGGCGAGGTCGGCGTCGAATGCCGACGCCTCGATCCCCGAGTAGCGAAGGCGCTCGCCGTGCACGCGGCCCCCGGCCGACCAGCTCCCCTGTCCGAAGCGCACGAGCACGGTCCCGTGGAGACTTCCCTCGACCGGGCGTTCGAGCCCGAGCAGCGAAGGGAGGAGCGGGACCTCGGCGGCCTCGGGGACGTCGAGCGCGACGTGGATCTCGCCCGAGAGCGGAGCCGTTCCGCGAGGAGCGACGTCCACGCTTCCCTCGAACCGCAGGCTGTTCCCCCCCAACGACACCGCGCCCGTCGCCCGCGCCTTGGTCGCGGCGAGGGCGGCCTCGACGTGCACCTTGCCGTGCCGCGTGGCGGCATCGTCCCCTCCGCTCAGCTTCTCGGAGTCGAAGGTCCCCTCGCCGTCGCCGTCGCCGCGGGAGGTCCAGACGACGCGCACGTCCTCGGCGCGGCACCAGAGAGGGATCTCGCGGTCCTCGAAGGACGCGACGCCGTCGACGACCTCGAGCCGGCGGACGGAGATCCTCATCCGGCGCTCGCCCTCGGAGGCCGCGGGGAACGGGCCCTCCCAGCGCCCGTCCTCGCGCCAGAAGCTCACGGCCGGTCGCTCGATGCGCACGCTCCCGATCTCCAGGCCTCCGTTCACGAGCGGCCCAAGCGATACGGATGCGGACAAGCGAGGGATCGAGAGAACGGGTCGCGCCGAGCGGGAAATCGCGCCCACGGTGAGCCCGCGGATCTCGACGCGTCCCGAGAACGGCGAGACGTGGACCGCGGAGATGGAAACCGGTCGCCCGAGAGCCGCCGCCAAATCCGTGCGGAGCCGTCCGAGGGCCCAGGCGTCGAGCCTCGTCCGGGGACCGGCGAGGTAGATGACCGCGCCGCCGCCCAGCACGACGAGCAACCATGCCCATCGGAGCCAGCGACGGGGTCGTTCGGGCTTCCGCGGGACGTCGGCGTCAGGCACTTGCGGGGGGCGCCGTCAGGCGCGTCGGGTGAAAGGACGAGGCGGACGGCCCACGGCGTGCGCCGGGTCGGCTTCCGCTCGCGGGGGCGGGGCCTTTCGGGGCCTTCGAGCTGTCCGAGTTCGTGCGCTCCATCGTCCGAGATGACTCGGGAAGCCGGAGCGAGATCGTCGCTCGATTCGCAGTTCCCGAGGAGACCCGAGCCATACTAGCACCCGCGGGCGAGGGACGGGGGCTCTCTCACAGCCCGTGCCGGTTTCCCGCGATGGACCGGCGCAGCGCCTCGATGGCGCGGCGCGCCGCGGGCTCGCGGGGAAGCGGCGCGGGTCCGGCGCCCCTCGCCTCGGGCACGGAGAGGTGATCCTCCACCAAGGCTCGGACCACGGCGTAGATCGCGTCGGCGTCGAGACGCCGGCGCGTGCGGGAAAGCCGCGTGGCGACGTCGATGCTGGCGTCGCCCGTGATCCGAGCGAACCGATTGATGACCGCGGAACGCGCGGCCACCTCCTCCAGGAGCCGGCGCCGGGTCGTCCCGGCGAGGCGGGCGGCGATGCGGATCATCTCGAGGTACGTGCGCTGGAACGCGCGGGCCCGACGCGCGCGGGCGGGAGTGGGACGGCGGTGCCGGCGCGACGCATAGGTGGAGGCGGCGATCGCCAGGAACTCGCGCGGGGCGAGGGCGCGATCCTCCTGCAGGTACCTCGCGGGGAGCTCGCGGAGGAGGTCTCGCGTGGAGTACACCGCGTTTCGCGTGACCCCGTCGGTGACGATCAGGCGGCGGCGCGACGACGCGCGCTCGAAGTAGCGGTGCTCGCGGCGGAACCGCTCGACGAGGCGCGCCGCGGCCGCGAGCAGCGGCGCGGCGATCGTCGGCGCGAACCCGACGTTCCTGAGGAGGAGCCGCAGCCTCTGGGCCTCGAACTCCCGTTCGTAGAGCCGCACGACCGGGTCGCGGCGGAACGCCGCGAGCGGCCGTTTTCGTCCGCCGACGAGCGCGTCCCGGATCTGGGCGAAGGTCTGGACGATGTACCGCGCCTTGCGCCGCTGCTCGGGGATCGTCGTCGACAACCTCGGCCCGTCGTCGTAACGGTACTCGCGGTGGTAGAGGCCGAACTGCCGGACCGATCCGTAGTCGAGCACGCCGCCGTCCATGAGCACGTTGTCGCCGTCCCAGTCGAGCCAGCAGAACACGTACTCGCTCTCGAACGACGCCGTGGCTCGCGCGAAGGACCGGGCGACCCATTCGGCGAGGTGTCTCCACCGCGCCGGCCCCCGAAGGGGAGGGAAGGTGCCGTTCGCGACCTGGCCCTCGTAGAACAGCTCCGCGACGCCGCGCAGCGAACCCAGGTCTCCCTGCTTCAGCCACACGAAGAAATGCGCGGGGCGCAGCAGGGACGGATACGCCCTCACCGTGATCCCGAAGCCGCCCGGAAGGGCCACCACGGCGAGCACCCGTTCGGTCGGGATCCCGTTCCCGTGGAAGCTCTCGCTCATCAGCGCGGCCGAGAGCCCCTCGAAGACGGAAGCGGTGCCGCAGCCGTAGCATGCGCGGCGGCTGCCCGTCTTGTAGAAACGTCCGGTCCACGCCGTCGCCGGGCACAGCCGCGTGACGCCGGTGCCGCACGCCGAGAGGTCCCAGGTCGCGCCGCCGCCCGCGACGGAGCCGATCCAGACGCTGCGACCGTCGCCGGAAGTGTTTCCGCGCCGGCCGGGATGCTGGAGCTGGAGGTAGCGCGTGGCCATGTACGGGCCGGGCAGGAGGTCCCGGGCCGGCACCTCGACCCCGCGTCGGGCGTCGTGCTCGTTCACGATGGTGAAGGCGAAGGCCTCGAGCGCCGCCTTGCGGAGGCCGGGCGTCAGGCGGTCGGGATGGTCGGCCGGGATCAGGCCGATCTCGCGGGCCAGCGCGAAATTGAAGTAGGCCACCTCCGCGCCGCGAACCCTCCGCGCGCGGTAGTCGACAAACCCGCGCGGCACCGCCCGCCGGAACGGGTGCGACCCGTCCAGTGAGCGGAACCGCTCGTACGCATCGTCCGCGCGTGGGGCCGCGAGCGTCGCTTCCATCGTCGAGCCCTCGACTTCCTTTGTAGAATCTAGGCGCGAGGCCGCGGCCCGCAACGTCGGCTCACGACGGGTCGAGGCAGAGGGGCGGCCGCGTTGGACCGCCGGAGCGGCCGGACGGTAGAATCGTGGCTCGAAACGCCGATGTCGGAGGTCGTCCCGTGCCCGGGCCAGCGTCGCCGGCGCCGTCGCGCTCCCGATTCGTCCTGATCGACGCCGGGCTCGTCCTGGCCGTTCTTCTCGTCTACCTCCAGGCGATCCAGTTCCAGTTCGTGAAGGTCGACGACGGCTCGTACGTAACGCGGAACCCCCACGTCCTGGACGGGTTGAGCCGGTCCGGCGTCGCCTGGGCGTTCCGTACCTTCGAAGCCTCGAACTGGCATCCGCTGACGTGGATCTCGCTCATGGCGGACGCCGAGCTCGGAGGCGCGGACCCGCGCGTCTACCACGGGACGAACGTGCTCCTCCACCTGGCGAGCACGCTGCTGCTCTTCCACCTGCTCCAGGGGATGACCCGCGCCGTGTGGAGGAGCGCCCTCGTGGCGGGACTGTTCGCCGTGCATCCGCTCCACGTCGAGTCCGTGGCCTGGGTGGCCGAGCGCAAGGACGTCCTGAGCACCTTCTTCTGGTTCCTCGCGCTCGCGGCGTACGCGCGCTACGCGAGGCGGCCGGCGACCTTACGGTACTCGGCGGTGCTCCTCGCGTTCGCCCTGGGCCTCCTCGCGAAGCCGATGCTCGTCACCCTGCCCCTGACCCTGCTGTTCCTGGACTACTGGCCGCTGCGCCGGATCGTCCCGGCGGCCGGCCCGAAGCGCATCGCGCCGGTACTCTGGGAGAAGCTGCCTCTTCTCGCCCTATCTGCCTCATCGAGTGCGGTCACCCTTGCAGCGCAGTGGAGCGCCGTCGGCAGCCTCGAGGCCGTGCCGCTCGCAACGCGCCTCGCCAACGCCGCGGTCGCGTACGTCACGTACCTCGCGAAGACGCTGTGGCCCTCGGGACTGATGATCCCCTACCTGTACGTGGTCCCCGTGCCCCCGTCGAAGATCGCGGCGTCGGTGATTCTCCTGGCGGCGGTTTCCTGGGTGGTGGCGCGCGGCGCGGCCAGGCGTCCACACCTCGTGACCGGCTGGCTGTGGTACCTCGTGACGCTCGTGCCGGTGATCGGCCTCGTGCAGGTGGGGGAGCAGTGCATGGCCGATCGCTACACGTACGTACCGCTCGTCGGCATCTTCGTCATGCTTGCGTGGAGTCTCCCGGACCCGCGGCCCGCCGGCGTCGCCCGTGCCCGAGGCGGGCGCGCGGCCCTCGCCGCCGGTGCGATGCTGGCGCTCGGGTCCCTCGCCTGGGTCGCGCACCGCCAGGCCGGCCACTGGCGGAGCCCCTTGGACCTGGTGCGGCACTCGGTGGAGGTCGGCCCGCGGAACGCCCTGGCCCGGATGGGCCTGGCGCAGGAGCTGGCGGAGGTGGGTCGCCACGACGAGGCGATCGCCGAGTATCGCGCGGCCTTGGAATTGCGCCCTTCCGCTCTGTTCGCGCACCTGCACCTCGCGGAGAGTCTGGCATTGGCGGGTCGGACCGCCGAAGCGCTGGACGAATATCACGAAGCGGTGCGGCTCGCCCCAGAGCACGTGGAGGCGCGGACCAATCTCGGGATCCTCCTCATGCGGACGGGGAGGCTCGAGGAGGCGGAGAGCCAGCTCGCCGAGGCCGCGAGGCTGAAGCCGAAGGACGCGGAGATCCGCGCGGCGCTCGGCCTGGTTCTCGCCCAAGTCGGCCGGCTCGCCGAGGCGGAGGTCCAGTTCGCCGAGGCGCTCCGGATCGACCCCGGCAGCGTCCCCGCCCAGAAGGGAATCGCGGTCGTCCGGGCGAAGCTCGCCCGAGCGACGCTCTCGCCGTCACTCGACAAATGACCACCGCCGCCGCCCGGCGGCGCGCCTCCTCCGCGCGGGCGCTGGTACACTACGGGATCGAAGAGGCGACAACGATGGCCGAGGAAACGCTCGCGGGCCGAAGGGTCCTGATCGTCGACGACGAGGAGGTGATCGTCGAATCCTGCCGCGCCGTCCTGGAGCGTTACGGCTGCCTGGTGGACGGCGAGACGGACGGGACCCGTGGGCGCGAGCGAGCGCTCCACGGGATTTACGATCTCGTCCTGCTCGACGTGCGGCTGCCGGGGACGGACGGCCTCGAGATCCTCGCCGCGGTGCGGGAGCGGCGGTCGGACCTCGAGGTGATCATCATCACCGGCTACTCGACCATCGAATCCGCCGTCAAGGCCGTGAAGCTGGGAGCGTTCGATTTCCTGCCCAAGCCCTTCACCCCGGAGGAGCTGCTCGCCCGGGTCCGTGCCGCGCTCGGCCAGCTGGACCAGCGCCGGCCCGAGCCGGCGGTGGTCGGCGGGGAGATCGAGGGTCTCGTCAGCGACTCGCAGGCGATGGCCGACGTGCGTGCGGTCATCGCGCGGGTGGCCGGCTCCGACGCGACGGTGCTCATCCACGGCGAGACGGGCACCGGCAAGGAGCTGGTGGCCAGCATCATCCACGGCGCGAGCCCTCGCCGTGACGGACCCTTCGTCTCGGTGGACTGCTCGGCGCTGGCCCCCGGTCTCCTGGAGAGCGAGCTTTTCGGGCACGTGAAGGGCTCCTTCACCGGTGCCCTGACCTCGAAGCCCGGCCTGTTCGAGCTGGCGCAGCACGGAACCCTCTTCCTCGACGAGGTCTGCAACCTCAGCCTGGAGACCCAGGGGAAGCTCCTGCGTTTCCTGGAGTCGGGCGAGTTCAGGCCTGTCGGAGGCGTCGAGGTGAAATGGGTGAACTTCCGGCTCGTGGCGGCCACCAACCGGGACCTGGCCGCCATGGTGGAGGAGGGGACCTTCCGGCAGGACCTCTACTACCGGCTGAACGTCGTTCCCCTGCCTCTGCCCCCCCTTCGCGAGCGGCCCTCGGACGTCCCGGACCTGATCCGTCATTTCCTGAGGAAGCACGGGATGCCGGACGCGGCGAGGCCCTGGCGCTTCTCGCGGGAGGCGCTGGAGGTCCTGAAGCGCTACTCGTGGCCGGGCA
>JBGQAU010000107.1:0-8293 GCA_041494445.1 Acidobacteriota bacterium
CTTGCTGTTGGTGATCGCCGTCCCCGTGATCGAGCCGACATCCATGCCGCCCAGCTGATCCGACAGCGCCCTCTCGAAGCTGGTCACGTCCGCGAGGGCCGTGAAGGCCTCGTACCTGGCGGGGAGGAAGTTCGCCGCCGGGTTGGGAACGGTGTTGTTGGTCTCGCTGAGGCCATAGGCCGATTGGAGATAGAACGCGTAATCCTGCGCCGGGTTGAGGCGGACCTGGTCCGCGGCGTAGCTCTTGGCGATCGCCTCGCGCAGGTTGTAGTACCGCTCCTCCTCGGCCGCCGGGTCGAAGGGCTGGTACCCGTCCGAGTTGAGCGCCTGCCGGTCGATCCTCAGCCCGATCGTGATGCTGAGATTCTGCCGCGGCTTGATCATGTCCTCGAGGAACACCGCGGACGCGGTGTCGGTGGAACGGGAGGTCGAGTTCACCGGCACCCCGAAGCGCCCCTGGACCACGGCGATCGGGTTGATGTCGCCCGACGCGGACTGGTTGTTGTTCATCGGACGATAAATGTAGAAGTAAACGTCCGGCAGGCGGGTCTCGCTGCGGTAGTAGCGCTCGTTCTCGACGCTGACCCCCACCTTGAACTGGTGGTCCATCCCCAGGAAGTGGCCGCCGAAGATGTTCGCCGTGCTCCTGAGCGTGAACCGCTGGCTCTTGTCCCTCCAGGTCAGGTAGGACGAGCCCGAGGTCTGGCCGGTCTCGAGGTTCGTGCACATGGCGTTCGAAATGGCGGAAAGGGAGCCGATGGCCTGCACGCAGTTGTTGGGCACACCCGTCGTGGACGGCAGGATGTTGGTGTGTTTGTCCTGGTAGGAGACGAAACTGTCCACGAGGATCTTCGCCGAGAACGGCGCGGTCCAGCCGAGGCGGTAGAGAGGGCCTCCCAGCTCGCGCCGCACGGAGGAAGCGACCGGAGTGAGGCGGCTCACACCCCAGTTCGTCACCGTCAGAGGATCCGCGGAGTAAGTGAGCTGGAGCTTGTTCCGCGGCGAAACCTGCCAGGTGATCGCGTCGGAGTTGATCTGCCGCTTCGTCGTGACGTTGACGTCTCCGCCGCTGGTGACGACGGGGTCCTCCTGCTTGATGTACTCGTGGGAAAGCCTGTACCAGAGCTTGTCCTTGACGATGGGGCCCGAGACCTGCACCGCGGGCTCGAGATGCTGGTACTTCGGGACCGGAGAGCCGGGAAAGGACGCGGCCCCGCCGTCGAGCAGGCTCGACTTGAAGAGGAAGTTGAACGTTCCCTCGAAATCGTTCGAGCCCTGCTTCTGAATGATGTTGGCGAAGCCTCCCTGCGCGCGGCCGAATTCCACGCCCGCGCCGGCCGTGATGACCTCGATCTCCTCGATCGAGTCCGGATTCACCTGGCTCATCTGCAGTCCGGTGAGCGGGTCCTGGTTGCTCACCCCCCCCACCTCGGCCTTGAAATCGGTCGAGCGGGCCCCGTGAACGTTCGGGTTGCCATCCCCGTCGGCGTCCTGGACCCCGGCGGTCATCGTCAGCACGTTCTGATAGAAGCGGCCCTGCACGGGCAGGTCCTGGATGAAATCCTCCCCGAACTTGGTCGAGGTGGACGTCTTCTCGAGGTCCACGGTCTCCCGCTTCGCCTCGACCACCACCTTCTCGATCGTCTCCGGCGCCAGAATGAAGGAGACCGACTGCACCTGGTTGATCGGAACCCGGATGTTCGCCATCTGCTGCTTGGCGTACCCCGGGAACGAGACATCGAGGGAGAAGCCGCTGCCGGCGCGAAGAACCGGGAAGTCCGCCACTCCGTTCTTGTTGGTGATCACGGTCGTGGTGGCCACGAGCTGCTGCGAGTTCTTGAGCACCACGGTGACGCCGGGGAGAGGAGTCTTGTCCGCCGCGTCGTACACCGTCACCCTCAGACCGCCGGTCTGGGCCGCCACGGTGGACACGGCAAGAAGGACGAACCCCGCAGCCAGCAATGTCCTTAGGACTTTCATGAGCCTCCTCCCGAGAAGCGCACCGCCTCTCCGCGATCCGTTGCCCGGCCTTCGGGCGAGCCCCTGACCCAACCTGCCCCGTGGGCTCATGGAGGATCGGCAACGAGGGTCCACGCCGCCGCGCGCTTATGTACCACCGGCCTCCGGTTCCGTCAACCGGGGAGTGTCACCGCCCGGTCCGGTGATGAATATTGCCGAATCTCCCGCCCGCGCACCCTCGAAAAGGCATCGTCTGCTGCAAAATCGCAGCGCCTACGCCGCCTCCCCCCGCCTCGTCCGGGTTGCCCCCCGGAGCCGTTCCTCGGGCCCTCCCCTTCCGGACGGCCCCTCGAGACTCAGACGACGATGCCGAGGCGCTTGATTTTCTCGTTGAGGGTGGTCGCCTTGAGGCCCAAACCTTCCGCCGCCTGTTTCTGGACACCTCCGGTACGCCTCAGCGCCGACTCGATCAGCTGCCGCTCGTACCGGGCGACCGCGTCGTAGAAGCTCATCCCCTCCGGCAGGGAGGCGACCTCGGGCAGGACGATCCTGTCGAGCATGTCCTTCGGCAGGAGGTCGACGCCGATCTCCCGGCCTCTGGCCAGGACGACCCCTCGCTCGACGACGTTCTCGAGCTCCCGTACGTTCCCGGGCCACCGGTACGCCAGGAAGCGCTCGAGCACCTCCGGAGCCAGCCGCTCAACCTGTTTCCCGTTCTCCTCGTTGAACCGGCGGAGGAAGTGATCCACCAGGAGAGGGATGTCTTCCATGCGCCTGTGCAGCGGGGGGAGGGTCAGGCTGATGACGTTCAAGCGGTAATACAGGTCCTCTCGGAAGCGGCCCTGGTCCACGAGGACCTTGAGATCCTCGTTGGTGGCGGCGACGATCCGCACGTCGACGACCCGGTTCTCCACGGCCCCGAGCGGAAGGAACTCCTTCTCCTGGATCACTCGGAGGAGCTTGACCTGCACCTCGGGAGACACCGTGCTGATCTCGTCGAACAGCACGGTCCCGCCGTCGGCCACGTCGAGGAGACCCGGCTTGGAGCCG
Source organism: Acidobacteriota bacterium (assembly GCA_041494445.1). Lineage (GTDB taxonomy): Bacteria > Acidobacteriota > Polarisedimenticolia > Polarisedimenticolales > JAIQFR01 > JAIQFR01. The sequence continues at coordinate 3,010 of JBGQAU010000107.1, forward strand.
GCGGCTCCCGTGAACGCGCCGCGGACGTGCCAGAACAGGTTGTCCTCCAGGAGATCCGTCGGGATGCTGTGGCTGCTCACCACGACGAACGGCCTGTCGGCGCGGGAACTCCGGCGGTGGAGCGCCTGCGCCACCAGCTCCTTGCCGGTCCCGCTCTCGCCCTGGACGAGCACCGTCGAGCGGCTGGGCGCCACCTGCTCGATGAACCGGTAGACCTCCTGCATCGCGCGGGACTTGCCGATGATCCGCTCGAACTTGTAGTGCTGCTCGAGGGCTCGCTTGAGGTCCTTGTTCTCCATCCGGAGCCGGGTCGTCTGCACCGCCTTCGCGACCAGGAGCCGTACCTCCTCATTCTTGAACGGCTTGGTCAGGTAGTGGAACGCCCCGAGTTTCATGGCGGCGACGGCGTCCTCGACGGAACCGAAGGCGGTGATCATGACCACCGCCACGTCGGGCGCTTGCTCGCGCACCCAGCGGAGGACATCGAGACCGTCGGCGTCCGGGAGCATCACGTCCAGCAGCAGCGCGTCCCAAGGCGCGCCGTTCTCGAGGAGGGAGCGGCCGGTGGCGGCGTCCGGCGCGATCTCCACCACGTGCCCCTCCGGAGTCAGGAGGGTCTTCAGGACATCTCCGACGACCGGCTCGTCATCGACGATGAGAACCCGGCCCGGCGGGGCATCTGCGCTCGCTCGCGGCATCGAAGCCGGATTGTAGCAGCTTTCAGGCGAGCGCTTCAGCGGGGCGGACCTCCGGGAACTCCACGCGGAAGCGGGTCCACTCGCCGGGAACGCTCTCCGCCGACATCTCCCCGTCGTGCTCGCGGACGATGCCGTAGCTGATCGAGAGTCCGAGACCGGTCCCCTTTCCCCTCCCCTTGGTGGTGAAGAACGGGTCGAAGATCCGGGGGAGGTCCTCCTCCGCTATTCCGACGCCGTCGTCCACGACCTGGAGCACGACCGCTCCGGCCCTGACCTCCGTGGAGACCACGACCCTCCCCCCATCCTCCACGGCATCCCAGGCGTTGAGGAGGAGGTTCAGCAGCACCTGCTGGATTTTCCCCTTGTGACCGTGGACCCTCGGGAGGTCCGCGGCCAGCGACGTCTCGACCCTTATCCCGCGCTCGCGGATCTTCGGGTCGAACAGGCGAAGCACCTCGGTCACGGTGTCGTTGAGGGAGAGATCTTCGTAGACGGATCGCTCCGGACGAGCGAAATTGAGGAGGGAGTTGGCGATGCTCGAGGCCCGCCGGCTCTGGGCCTCGATCTTCTCCAGAATCGCGCGCCTCGGGTCGTCGGGCGACATCTCCTCGAGGAGCATCTGGGTGTAGCTCGAGATGCCCGTCAGCGGGGTGTTCACCTCGTGAGCCACCCCTGCCGCGAGAAGCCCCAGTGACGCGAGGCGCTCCTGACGGAGAACCTGTTCCTCGAGCTTCACTTGATCGGTCACGTCGTCGAAGGTGACGACGCGGCCTGCCGCTCCCTCCCCGCCGGCGCCCGCGGGCGAGATCGTCAGGTTGACGACGATCCGGCGGCCCGCGCGGTTCACGAGGTTGTACCGGTAGATGCGAGCCTCTTCCTCCACCGGCAGCCGCGCGATCTCCCGCTGGACCCGCCGGACGGCGTGCAGCGGGAACACTTCGTCGATCCTGCGGCCGATCGCCTCTCGGCGCGGAAGCGCGTGCATCTCTTCGAGCGTCCGATTCCACGCGAGGATCGTGCCGTCGTCGTCCATCAGGAGAAGCCCGACGCCGCTGCTCTCGAGGATTCGCTCCTGGCTCGCCTTGAGCCGCTCGACGTGCTGGGCATGGGCCCGGACCTCGCGCACGAGCCGTGCGGCCTCGATCGCCGTCGCCGCGTGCGCCGCGAGCGTTGCGAGCAGGGAGCGGTCCTCGCTGGAGAAAGGCTCCTCCGGGTCAGGCCGGTCGGCGACCGCGAGGACCGCCCGCAGCCGTCCCTTGACCTTCATGGCGACGAGGTGGCGGGCCCACGGCAGCTCCGGCAACTCCCGCTCCTCGAGGACGACGTGGCGGCCGCCGTCGAGAGACTCGAGATGCCGTGGGGGCAGGACGACCGTCGCGGGATCCTCGCCGGCGCCCGCCGCCTCGAAGGCACCGTCCTCGTCTCGTACCAGGACGCGCGCTTCCGGCACGCCGAGGGTCTCCCGCAGGCGCTCCCGGAGGCGCGCCAAGAGCGTCTCCAAGTGGGTCTCGGCACTGAGCTCCCGTGCCCAATCGAGCAGCGTCGCTCGGTAGCTGTAACGACTCCGGTAGAATGCCAGGTCGACACCCTTCCGAACCCACGCCCGGATCGTCGGGTAGCTGAGCGCGGCGAGCAGGATCGCCAGGTAGCGGACCCCGCTCCACGACAGGGGCAGAAGGCCGCTTCCGGCCCGGTGGAGGAACTCCGCGGCCGCCGCGTAGGCCGCCAGCGTGAGAAAAGCGGAAGCGGTCTCCGCGAGGGCACGCCGCAGCAGAGTGTCCAGATCGTTCAGCCGGTACCGGGCGAAAGCGACGGTGAACGCGCCCGGAACGACCAGCATCGGAAAGGCCGACAGATCGGCCCAGCCCGGCACGTCGGCGCCGGCCGCCCACGGCAGCACGTAGATCGCGACGAACGGGAGCAGCCCGATCGCGACACCCCAAAGCATCCAACGGAGCTGACTGCGGTGCAGCGGCGAGGCGGTCCGGCGATACCCGCGGAACAGGAGCCAGACCGCCAGAGGGACCGACGCGCCGAGGAATCCCAGTTCCGCGCGATCGATCCCTTCCACTGCGGCCACCGGGTCCAGGAGGCGTAGCGCCCCGCCGAAAGCGACGAGCCATATGGCCGCACCGACGATCCCCGCGGCGAAGAGGTAAGCGAGGGCGAGCCCCACTCTCCGCCCGGGCACCGCGCGGCGTGAGAGGAGAAAGACCAGATGGAGCAGGACGGCGGGGACGAGCGCGCCGGCCACGACGTCGGACCAATAGACCGTCCAGTCGAAAGCGTCGGCACGGCCCGTGTGGCTCAGGACCAGATGGGCGAAGAGCAGCCCGCAGAGAACCGCGTAGGCGGTGCCGCCTCGCACCGTCGGCCAGCGCAGCGCGACGAACGTGCCGGAGGCGAGGAAGGCGACCGCCACCAGGCCGAGGAATCCGTACAGCGCCGGCACGGCCAACCGGGCCGCGGGCCTGATCTCGAGCGTGAGACGGGTGCCCCCGCGGTCCACGTCGACCAGAACCGTGCCGCCGGAGCCGAGCCGCCACGCGATGGATCTGGCGTCGAGGACGCTCGTGACCTCGGCGCCGTTCACGCGCTCGAGCCGATCGTCGCGCAGGAGTCCCGCCGATTGAGCGGGGCTTTCCGGGTCAACCCTCGCCACCATGGGCCCCGCGGGTCCCTGAACCCAGTCGGCGCCCACCTCGGGAATGCGACTCGTCGCGCGGCGCACGAACGAGACGGTACCCAGGGCCGCGAGCAGGCAAACCAAGCCCAGAACGACCCAAGGCCTGGACCCGCCGGCTCGTCTCACCATCCCGTTGCTACCCCTGCATGGAGGAACGGACCCTGAACGCCGCATCGAGCAATCGCCGGGCCAAAGGACGCGAGCGGGCACCCCTGCTCAACCCATTGAACGAAACCGGCTTAATCATGGTGCGACGACGCCGCCGTTGCCAGCGAAGCGCTCTTTATTCAATTCCTTGAATCTGCGGGGGTATCTTCGGAGTTTTGGATGCCAGGCCCGCACGGCACAGCCCGAACTTCGGTCATTCGCTCCGGGGTAGGCTTGGTGGATCGGTGGATCGGCCGGTCAGAACGTCAAGGACAGGCCCGCGCTCACTCTCCGGCTCAGGGCCGCGAGCGTCCTCAAACCCGCCGCGGCCGGCGGTTCCGAATCCGAGGCCTGCCGCTGCGGCGACGTCCGCGCCGCGAGAAGGAACCGCCAGGACATTCCTCGCGGATCCCCGCGCAATAGGCTCTGGGCCAGCTGAAGCTCGACGAACTCCTGCGCGGTGCGCTCGGCGCCCACGTCGGTCCCGGCCGCATCCTCCACCTTGCGATACTCCGCGTACACATCCGTCCCGGAGGCCGCGACGCGCACCCCGACGCGACCGCCCGCGTAACGGAGACGGCGGTCGGCGAGGAGCTGCAACGGGACCTCGAACGAGAACACCTGCGCCAAGGTGCCCGACGCGGTGCCGCGGAGCATCTCGACGTACGTCCGCACTCCACCCGCCTCCTGGGAGAGCATGAGGCTGCCGCGCTCGGCGCTGACGCTTCCCTCCGCCGCGTAAAGCGGCGTGAAGCCCGGATCGATCCGCTCCCAAACCGCCCCGGCAGCGTCGAACGCGACCGGCTCGTAGCTCTGCGCGCCCTTGAGATGCAGGCCCCACGGCAACGGGACCTCGACCTCCACCTCGTACCCGAGAGCCGGCGCGCGGCGCGTCGCCGCGCCCTCCGGCGCGTCGGCCCACGGGGCCGCACCGCCGGTGGCGGAGATGTCGTAGAGGAGGACGAGCCGCGCGCGCCAGGTCCCGTCGGCCCACACCGCCCCGACGCGCGGCTCCACGACGGAAGAGGGTCGCGCGTCGAAGCTCCGTGCGTACCCCAGCCCATACGTCAGGGCCAGCGGCGCCGAAAACATCCACTGGTCTTCCGCGCGCATCCGCACGTTCCACGTCGCGGGCCCGGCGGGCACGACCGCGGTGCCTTCCTCCGCTGCCAGGCTCCGCGGCAGCGGAAGGTCCTGCAGGGTCGCATCGAAGTCGAAATGGACCTGGTGGCGCGTCGCCGCCAGGCGCTCGAACGACGCGCCGGCCGCGATCGCTCGGCTCAAGAACGGGCGTCGCCCTCCTCCCCCCGCGGAGACGGGGATGCCGACGAGCACGCCGTGGGAAAGGTCCGCGAGCGTGTCGAGGTAACCGAACTTCACCGCGAGGCGCGAGGCGTTGTCGAGCTGGGTGGACCACGTCGCGTCGTAGCCCCACGACCTGCGCGCGTGGCGGAGGCCGCCGTCGGGCCGCGAGGCCCGCCCGGTCACGTCGAGATCCCCCTGCGCGTAGCTGGCCTTCATCGCCAAGCTGGCATCCCGCCCGGTGGCGCATGAGGCTTCGACGAGAAGCGATGAGGCGTCGTGGCTGGCCGTCTCGGCGGCGCCGTTCGTCGTGGAGATCCGGTCGAAGCTTTCGCGCTCGCCGCGGACTCGAACGTTCGCGATCTTGCCGATCGCGCCGGACAGACTCATCCGCGTCTCGGCGCCCCCCGCATCGGTCGCCTCGCGTGGACCGCCCGGGAGGGGAACCCCC
>JBGQAU010000149.1:0-2247 GCA_041494445.1 Acidobacteriota bacterium
GGTCGCTGTTGCGCATGGACTTGTGGAGCGCCGAGATCAGGTTGTAGTGCTCCTCGCCGGCGCGGTCATAGTAGAGGGCGCTCTTCTGCAACGCGTCCCGGAGGAGATCCGCATCCACCCGGCGCTCGTCGCCGGCCCCCCCGGGCGCCGACGCGACCGCGAGGTCGAGCACGTTGAGGGCGGCGCGCGCGTCCCCCTGGCTCTCCGCCGCGAGCGCGTCGATCAGCTCGTCCGAGAGGTCCACCCGGAGCGCCCCGAGGCCGCGTTCGCGATCGGCGAGCGCCCGCCGGATCACGGTCACCAGGTGCTCTCGCTCGAGCCTTTCGAGCCGGTAGACCCTCGACCGGGACAGGAGCGCCGCGTTCACCTCGAACGAGGGGTTCTCGGTGGTCGCCCCGATCAGGACGATCGTCCCCTCCTCGACGTACGGGAGAAACGCGTCCTGCTGCGACTTGTTGAAGCGGTGGATCTCGTCGATGAAGAGGATCGTCCGGCGCCCGGTCGCCCGGCGGAGCACGGCCGCCTTCTCCATGACCTCCCGCACTTCCTTGATCCCGGCGAGAACCGCCGAGAACGGCACGAAGCCCGCGCGGGTGCGCCGGGCGATGATCCGGGCGAGGGTGGTCTTGCCGGAGCCGGGAGGGCCCCAGAGGATGATGGATCTCAGGTCGTCGCGCTCGATCGCCGCGCGAAGCGCGGTTCCCGGCCCCACGACCCGATCCTGTCCGACCAGCTCGTCGAGGTCTCTCGGGCGCATGCGGTCGGCGAGCGGCGCACCCGCCGCGCGAGCTTCCTCTCCGGGCTCGAACAACCCCATGGGCCGATTCTAGCGGGAACGGGAAACGGGGACCATCCTGCGCTATAGTCTCCCGTCCTGTTCGCGACCGTCCGGGAGGGCTGGATGGCGAGAATGAACGCGATGCACAAACCCGGCGAGAAAGCGCCCGAGGCCGGGACCTTCTACTGCTACGTCTGCTCGCTCCGAGAGGAGTCGTCCACCTGCGACATGCGGGAGGGCCAGCTCTTCCTCGCCTGCCCGCGTTGCCTCGAGCGGAAGGTCGCGGAGTGGGACCTCGTCTGGAAGCCCGAGCGGAACCGCCCCATCAAGGGACGTCGCGGCGTCCCGCGACTCTGGCCCGGCGCGCTGGCGAAGTCGGTCTGACGGGGCGGGGCGCGGTTACAGCGGGCTCGCAGGCGCTTCTTCTTTCGTGATCGCGTCGGCCACGATGAGGCCGCCGACGGCGATCCCACCGACGATCACCCACTTCAGCCAGCCGGAAAGCCTGTCGCGGCGAGGCGTCCCGCCACCGCCGCCGGCCGCGGCGCCCGCTTTGAGCGCGAGGGCGAGGGGCTTGTTCGTCCCGGGGTTGAGCGTTACGGAGTCGGCCGCCAGGAAGGCGCCCTCGGAAGCACGGGCGACCACGGCGTAGGTCCCCGCCGGAGCCGTGTCGACTCGGAAGTACCCGCGAGCGTCCGCGGGGGCCGAGTCGAAGGTCCTCCGGCCGCCCTCGTCCACGAGCGTGACGACCACGCCGGGCCGCGGACTCACGCCGTCCGCGTCCAGGACCCGCCCGCGAAACACGGCGTTCGATCCGGCCAGCGCCGGAAGGTTCGCGACCAGTAGAGCCAGGGTCACGAGAAGAACGCCGGACACGACGCGCCGGAAAGAACTGGATGACATTACCAACCCTCCCTCGTCGAGTGAACGCCCCCGGGGACACGGAGGCGCCGCCTACCCCATCCCGAGCCCCTACCTTTACCCCGAGCCCGGTCGCGCGTCGAGCCCGACGGCCATCGGAGCCGCCTTCCCGCTGCACGCGACCCGCAGCTGGGAGCCGGCGGGCCAGCATTCTCCGACGGGCGCCGCGCGGCGTCAAGTGGCCGCGGGGGCACGTCGCTAGGGCGTGGAAGGGCTCGCGGTCGTCCTCCGTCCGCCCGACGACACCGCGAGGAGGGCCGCGGCCGCGACGCCGCCGATCACCGCGATCCCCTTGGGGCTTTTCCAGAACTCCCGGCCGGCGGGATTGAGCGCGAGCTCGGCGATGCCCTGGGACGGGGTTTGTGGACCGGGGAATTCCCGACGGGTCTTGCCGTTCCACCAGGCGGGGTCACGCTCCGCGTACTTCGTGAGCGTGAAGGAAACGACCACCGTTCCCGCAGGCGGAACGTTGATCACCTGGTTGCCGACGAAGGTCCCGTCCTTCGTCTCGACGGCGAGGTCCACGTACCCGTAGGGGAGCCCCGAGA
>JBGQAU010000109.1:0-7826 GCA_041494445.1 Acidobacteriota bacterium
CCTCGGGGCGTTCGCCGGAGACCTCGTCCCCTTCGGCGTGCACGCGACCTCGGCAGCGCTCGCCATCGAGGAGTCGGTCCGACCGCCCCTCACCATCCGGATCGACGGCCGGCCGGACGACCCGGCGACCCGGGCATTACGGCGGGCCGCCCTCGGGGTCCCGTGCCTCTGGAGTGTGGTCGAGACCGGCGACGTCGAGGCGAGCACGGCGTCGGCCGCGATCTCCTGGCGAGGCGAGACCCGGACGGCGGCCAGCCCCGAGAGGCTGGCGCGAGAAGTCCGGGAGATGTCGGGAAGCGCGGCAGAGGGACGGCGGTGAGCGCGGCGCGACGCGCCCGTATCGGCGTCCTCGGCGGGAGCGGTCTCTACGATCTGGCGGGCGTCGAGGGGCTCGAGGAAGTCCGGCTCGACACGCCGTTCGGCCCGCCGTCCGACGCGTTCCTGGTGGGGACGATCGAAGGGTGCGAGGTCGCGTTCCTCGCCCGCCACGGGAGAAGCCACAGCCTCCTCCCCTCGGAGATCAACTACCGCGCGAACGTGTACGCCTTCAAGCTCCTCGGAGTCGAGCGGATCCTGTCGGCGTCGGCCGTCGGCTCGATGAAGGAGGCGATCCGGCCGAGGGACGTGGTGCTCCCCGACCAGTTCGTGGATCGAACGCGGGGACGGGCCTCGACGTTCTTCGGGAACGGGATCGTCGCGCACGTGACGTTCGCGGATCCGGTCTGCCCCGAGGCGCGCCGGGTGCTGCTCGAGGCGGCGCGGCACGAGGGCGCGACGGCACACGACGGCGGGGCGTACCTCTGCATGGAGGGGCCGGCGTTCTCGACGCGCGCCGAGTCGCGCGTGTACCGCTCGTGGGGGGTCGACGTGATCGGGATGACGAACCTCCAGGAGGCGAAGCTGTCGCGGGAGGCGGAGATCTGCTACGCCACGCTCGCCCTCGTCACCGATTTCGACTGCTGGCACGAGGAGGAAGACGACGTGTCGATCGGCGCCGTGCTGGACAACCTGCGCGCGAACGCCCGGCTCGCCGCCGCCATCCTCCGGCGCGCCGCGGTCGAGATGCCCCCGGAGCGCGTCGCCTGCAGCTGCGGCCGCGCCCTCGAGGACGCCATCATCACCCGCCGCGACGCGATCCCCGCAGAGGCGAGGGAGCGGTTGAGGCCGATCGTCGGCCGCTACCTGGACTGAGCGGGAGGCTCGCGCCATGGGAATCCTCGTCGTCGGATCCGTCGCGCTGGACACCGTCACGACACCGTTCGGCTCGCGCCGCGACGTCCTGGGGGGCTCCGCGACCCACTTTTCCGCGTCCGCGTCGTTCTTCACGAAGGTGCGCCTGGTCGCCGTGGTCGGCGAGGACTTCACCGACGAGCACCGCGCGCCGCTGCTCGGGAGGGGAGTGGACCTCTCGGGCCTGAGGCGATTGCCCGGCCGGACGTTCCGGTGGTCGGGGGAGTACGGCGACGATCTCAACAATCCCAGGACGCTGGACACGCAGCTCAACGTGTTCGCCGATTTCGAGCCGGTGCTGCCGCCCGGGTGGGAGCGCACGCAGGTGCTGTTCCTCGCGAACATCGATCCGGAACTCCAGTGGCGGGTGCTGGAGCAAGTCAACGGCGGCTCGCTCGTCGCGGCGGACACCATGAACTACTGGATCTCCTCGAAGCCGGAGGCGCTGAGGCGCCTGCTGCCGCGGGTCCGCGTCCTGCTGATCAACGACGGCGAGATCCGGCAGCTCACGGGGCGGAGGAACATCGTCGAGGCCGCGGATGCGGTCCGCGCGACGGGGACCGAGGTGGTCGTCGTGAAGCGCGGAGAGCACGGGGTCGCGGTCTTCGGCGCGGGGGAGACCTTCGCGATCCCCGCGTACCCGCTCCGGCGCGTGGTGGACCCGACGGGCGCGGGGGACACGTTCGCGGGAGGGTTCCTGGGTTTCCTCGCGATGATCGGGCGCCACGGTCCGGACGAGCTGCGCCGCGCGGCGGTCGCGGGCTCGGTCATGGCCTCCTTCCAGGTCGAGGATTTCTCCCTCGACCGGCTCGTCCGCCTCACCCCTGCCGAGATCCGCGAACGCTACGAGGCGTTCCGGCGCCTGACCGCCTTCGGACCGTACCCCGACTGAGGCGTGAGCGACGCCTTGACACGCCGCAACGCCGGTTTCTATACTCCCGTCTCCGCACCGGACGGGCCGGCGCGCAGTCGGCGTGTCTCTGGGAGGCGACGCATGGCGCAGGTGATGGAAGGCAAGCTCGACGCGAAAGGGATGCGGTTCGCCCTGGTGGTGTCCCGTACCAACGACTTCGTCGCCACGCGCCTTCTGGCGGGGGCGGAGGACTGTCTGGAGCGGCACGGGGCGACGGTCGAGACGCGCACGGTCGTGCGGGTTCCGGGGAGCTGGGAGCTGCCGCAGGCGACAGCCCGGCTCGCCGCGTCGGGGAAGTTCGACGCCGTCGTGGCGCTCGGCGCGCTGATCCGTGGGGAGACGCCGCACTTCGACGTGCTCGCGGCCGAGATGGCCAAGGGGCTCGCTGAGGTCGCGATCCAGTCCGGCGTCCCGGTGGCGTTCGGAGTGGTGACCGCGGACAGCCTCGAGCAGGCGATCGAGCGGGCGGGCGCCAAGTCCGGAAACAAGGGCTGGGACGCCGCCCTTGCCGCGGTGGAGATGGTCAGCCTGTACCGCCAGCTGGCGTAGGGGCCGGACTTTGGGCCGGCGACGGCGCGCCCGCGAGTGCGCGCTCCAGATGCTCTTCCAGATGGATCTGGCGGGAAGTGTGCCCGAGGACGTCTTCGGGCACTTCTGGGCCGATCAGCAGGCCACGGAAGAGCTGCGGACCTTCGCCGAGGCGCTCGTGCGGGGAGTGGCCCGGGAACGCCACTTCCTCGACAGTGTGGTGGCCGGCTCCGCGGAGCACTGGCGGATCGAGAGGATGGCGGTGGTGGACCGCAACGTCCTGCGCATGGCGGTGTACGAGATGCTGTTCGACGACGAGATCCCGCCGGTGGTGGCCATCGACGAGGCGATCGAGGTCGCGCGGAAGTTCGGGAGCGAGGAGTCCGGAGGCTTCATCAACGGGATTCTGGATGCGGTGCGGAAGCGGTTCGAGAGGGGCGAGATCGCGCCGCGGAAGGAAGAAGAGCGGTGACCGGGCGAGGTCGCGACGGGGCCGCGCGGCGCCTCGGGGCGCTGGCGGGGCTGCTCCTCTTTGGGTTGGCGGCGGTCCTGCCCGGCTGCGGCTACAAGCTCTCCGGCAGGAACACGTTCCTCCCCGAACGGATCCGCGTGATCATGGTCGCGCCGTTCGAGAACCGCACCCAGCGCCCCGAAATCGAGCAGCGCGTGACCGAGGAGGTGGCGCGCGAGCTGGCGAAGCGTGGTCGCTACAAGGTCGTCTCCGACAGGTCGCACGCCGACGCGCTCCTCGAAGGCGCGATCACCGAGTACCGGTCGAGCCCGGTTCAACTCGATGCGCAGGGGCGGGCGACCCGGCTCGAGACCGTGGTGACGCTTCAGGCGACGCTCCACGACCTCTCCAAGGAGACGGTGCTGTGGAGCCAGTCCGGTCTCGTGTTCCGCGAGCAGTACGACGTCCAGGCGGAGGTGCTGCAGGAGAACCTCGCCCTGGACCAGATCGCGCAGGGAGCGGCCGCGGCGCTCGTCAACTCGATGTTCGAGGGGTTCTGATGGCGGGACGCGCCTCCTCGGGCCCGTGGGGCGGAGCCGTTCTCCGGACGGTCCTGGCGGACGTCGCGCGAGGATGGCCGCCGGGACTCGTCGTCTTGACCGGCGAGGATCTCTTCCACCTCGATGCCGCCCAGAGAGCGCTGCTCAAGCACCTGGCGCCCGAGGGGGTGGGAGATCTCGCTCTCACGGTGTTCGGCGAGCGGAAGACGGACGCGGGAAGCGTGGTGTCCGCGGCCTGCTCGGCGGGGATGTTCTCGCCCCGGCGCGTCGTCCTGGTGCGGGACGTCGAGGCTCTCGAGGGGAAGGCCGGGCCGATCGGGGACTACGCCGCGGCGCCTCCTCCCGACAGCTTCCTGATCGTGCGGGCGCCGCGGCTCGACGCGCGCCGCGTGCTCCATCGCGAGCTGCTCGAGGCGGGACGCGTGCTCGCCTTCCGTTCCGCGGGAGGATCGGAGGAGACGAAAGCCCTCATGCGGGAGGCGGCGGAGCTCGCGAGGGAGCGCGGCCTGGCCCTCGCGCCCGACGCGATCGAGTTCGTCGTCGAGGTGTCGGCGGGCGACCTCCACCGGGTCTCGAGCGAGATGGACAAGATCCGCGACTGGCGCGGGCGCGAGTCGCGCGGGACCGTGACGCTTCGCGACGCGCGCGAGGTGGCGGTGGGAGGCGGGACGCTCTCGGGCTGGGAGCTCGCGGACGCCGTGCTCCTGAGGGACCCGGTGGAAGCTCTGGTTGCGACGCGCCGGCTCGCGGAAGCGGGGGAGCCGGTGCTTCGCACGCTCGGGGGGCTTGCCTGGCGCCTGCGCGGCATGTTGGAGGTGAAGGCGTCCATCGGGGGCGGGGCGAGACCGGAGGACGCCGCGCAGTCGGTGTGGACGGGAGTTTCGGCGAAGCGCCTTCTGGCCGGGCTGGGACGCTGGCCGCTCGGCGACCTGCTGGCGCTTCCGGGTCGGCTCCTTCGCGCGGACCGGACGCTCAAGAGTCGCGGGATCGACCCCCGGGCCGTTCTCGAGTCCCTGGCGGACGACCTGACCCGGGGAGGGGCTCGTCCCGGCCGGGAGGGAAGATGAGCGGCGGCCATGAAACCGTCCTGATCCTGGATTTCGGCTCGCAGTACACCCAGCTCATCGCGCGGCGGGTGCGGGAGCTCGGGGTCTACTGCGAGATCCTGCCGTTCTCCGTTCCGGTGCCCGAGGGGGCGGCGAAGGCTCCGCGCGGGATCGTTCTCTCGGGAGGACCGGACTCGGTGTACGGGGAGGGCGCGCCTCTCGTCGACTTCTCGCTGTTCGAGCTCGGCATCCCGACGCTCGGGATCTGCTACGGGATGCAGATCATGATGTTCACGCTCGGCGGCCGCGTCCTGCCCGCGCCCGGCCGGGAGTACGGCCCGGCCACGATCCGGGTCGAGGAGCCCGGCGGCTCCGTGCTTTTCCGCGGACTCGGTTCCGAGCAGCGGGTCTGGGCGAGCCACGGCGACCGCGTCCTCGATCCGGCCCCCGGCTTCCGGTCGGTGGCCCGCACGGACAGCGCCCCGCATTCCGCCGTGGAGGACGGCGCGCGACGGCTCTTCGGCGTCCAGTTTCACCCCGAGGTGGCGCACACGGAGCACGGGCGGGAGATCCTGCGAAACTTCCTGTTCGACGCCTGCGGCTGTCGCGGCGACTGGACGATCGCCTCGTTCGTGGACGACGCGGTCGAGGAGATCCGGCGGACCGTCGTCGACGGACGCGTGATCTGCGGGCTGTCGGGCGGAGTGGACTCCGCGGTCATGGCGCTCCTGCTGCACCGGGCGATCGGCGACCGGCTGGTGTGCGTCTTCGTGGACAACGGCTTCCTGCGGAAAGGGGAGGCCGAGCAGGTGCTGGGGGACTTCCGCGAGCGCTACCGGCTGCAGGTCCGGTGCGCCGAGGCGTCGCGGCGGTTCCTCTCCAGGCTCGCCGGGGTCGAGGATCCCGAGCGGAAGCGGAAGATCATCGGCGAGACCTTCATCGAGGTCTTCGAGGAGGAGGCGCGCGCCGTCGGCGGCGCGGAGTTCCTCGCGCAAGGGACGATCTATCCGGATCGGATCGAGTCGGCCTCGGTGAAGGGGCCGTCGGCGACGATCAAGACGCATCACAACGTGGGGGGCCTCCCGGCCCGGATGCGCCTCAGGCTGGTGGAGCCGCTGCGCGACCTTTTCAAGGACGAGGTCCGCCGCGTGGGCCGGGAGATGGGGCTCGACCCGGCGTTCGTGGGGCGGCACCCGTTCCCGGGGCCCGGCCTCGCGGTGCGGGTGCTGGGCGAGGTCACCGCCGAGCGCGTGGCGCTGCTCCAGGAGGCCGATGCGATCTTCATCTCGGAGCTGCGCGGGGCCGGGTTTTACGACCGGGTCGCGCAGGCGTTCGCGGTGCTCCTCCCGGTCCGCAGCGTGGGCGTCATGGGGGACGGCCGGACCTACGACAACGTCGTGGCGCTCAGGGCCGTGGAGACCGCCGACTTCATGACCGCCGACTGGGCTCGTCTGCCCGCGGACTTCCTCGCACGGGTCTCGAGCCGCATCGTCAACGAAGTGCGCGGGGTCAACCGCGTCGTCTACGACGTCACGAGCAAGCCTCCCGGCACGATCGAGTGGGAGTAGCCATGTCGTCCGGCGGGCCGGGGTTCGTCCACCTCCACAACCACACCACCTACTCGCTCCTCGACGGCGCGCAGCGGCTGGACGAGATGCTGGCGCGGGCCTCGCAGGACGGTCAGACCTCCCTGGCCATCACCGACCACGGAAACCTGTTCGGCGCGCTGGAGTTCGGCCGGAAGGCGGTGCGGCACGGCGTCCATCCGATCATCGGGATCGAGGCCTACGTGGCACCGGGCTCCCGGTTCGACAGGAACCCGCAGCAGGCGGGCGCGGGCCGCAAGCCTTACTTCCATCTGATCCTGCTCGCCGAGACCTACGCGGGCTACAAGAACCTCATCCGGCTGGCGACCGCGGGGTTCCTCGAGGGGTTCTACTACCGACCTCGAATCGACCGCGAGATCCTGCGGGAGCATTCCGAGGGGCTCGTCGCGCTCTCCGCGTGCCTCGCCGGGGAGATACCGTCGCGTCTCAGGGCGGACCGGTACGACCTGGCGCTCGAGGCCGCGGGGGCGATGCGGGACCTCTTCGGGGAGGGGCGCTTCTGGCTCGAGCTGCAGGACCACGGGCTCGAGGAGCAGAAGAAGGTGAACGAGGGGGTGGTTCGCCTCTCGCGCGAGCTCGGCGTGGGCCTCGTGGCCACCAACGACTGCCACTTCCTTCTGCCCGAGGACCATTTCGCACACGACGTCCTGGTCTGTATCCAGACCGGGAAGACCGTCCGCAGCGAGGAGCGCCTCCGCTACTCCGAGCAGCACTACCTCAAGACCCAGGAGGAGATGGCGCAGCTGTTCGCGTGGGCGCCGGAGGCGGTGGAGAACAGCCTCGCGGTCGCCGGCCGCTGCGGTTTTGCCTTCGAGAAGCAGCCCCCCCAGCTCCCGAATTTCCCGGTCCCGGAGGGATACGACCTCACGAGCTACTTCGAGAAGGTGGCGCGCGACGGATTCGAGGAGAGGGCGCGGGAGTGGCGGGCCGAGAGCGACGCGGGGCGGCTTCGTCACGGCCTCCCTGACTACCGGGAGCGCTTCGATCGCGAGATCGCCATCATCCGAAAGATGGGGTTCGCCGGGTACTTCCTGGTGGTCTGGGACTTCGTCCGCTTCGCTCGCGAGAACGACATTCCCGTCGGCCCGGGGCGCGGCTCCGCCGCCGGCTCCCTGGTGGCGTACTGCATGCGGATCACCGACATCGATCCGATGCGGTACGAGCTGCTCTTCGAGCGGTTCCTGAACCCCGAGCGGGTCAGCCTTCCGGACATCGACATCGACTTCTGCTTTCGCGGGCGGGACCGGGTGATCGACTACGTCACGGAGAAGTACGGCCGCGCCAACGTCGCGCAGATCATCACGTTCGGGACCATGGCCGCGCGGGCCGTGATCCGCGACGCGGGGAGGGGTCTGGACATTCCGTACGCCGACGTGGATCGGATCGCCAAGCTGGTCCCGCAGCGGCCCGGGGTCGAGGTGACCATCGAGGGGGCGATGGCGGAGGTGCCGGCCCTCAAGCAGGCGTACGACAACGAGCCGACCGTTCGCC
>JBGQAU010000047.1:0-23437 GCA_041494445.1 Acidobacteriota bacterium
CCGCCTCCCAGCGGACGCGGAGCGGACCCGCCGGCACGTGAAGCGCGACTCGCCCGCCGTCACGGATTCCCCCGGCGCGCTCCAGAACCTCCACGCGCTCCCAGGGCGGCGTCAGGCGATCGAGCGCCAGGGGCCGCTCGTGCCAGCGGAACGTCTCCGCGGCGGGTGCCTCGATCCTCGATCTTGCGACGAAGCGGTGGAGCCTCACGCGACGTGCCCTCCGACGCCCGCCTCGAGGCGAGCGTCCCGACCATTCTAGGACGGTCGCCCGCCGGAAGGTGGGGCGGAGATCGCGGGCCACGGCGCGCGGTCAGACCGGCGGACGGTTGCGCTCGCCATAGCCGGTCAGCTCCACGTAGCCGCGCCCCGCGGGCCGGGCATCCGCGTCGCGAACCGCCACGGAGCCCTCCCAGTAGAACGGAGCGTGAGGAACGCGGCCGCGGTTCTCCTGGTCGGGAAAGTCCGGCCGCACGTCGAGCCGGACTCCGGCGGAGGGGACGTCCACGACCCAGCGCGCGGGGTAGGTCGCGCCGGTTTCCCGGCTCCTCCAGGTCGCGAGGACCCGGACAGACCATTCGGACGGGGAGAGCACGCGAGCCTCACCGTTGCGCTCCACCAGCGTCCCGTTCCGGAAGTCCTCGGTTCCGTCGCCCCGGCGCATGAGATAGAGCATCAGGTCGCGCCCATCCTCTAGCTTCAGGGCGAACCAGTCCCAACCGACCTGCTCGCGAGAGAGCTGGGAGGAGCCGAACTCGCGGTCCATCCAGGACTCCCCTCGAACCGCATAGGTCCTCCCATCGAGAACCACGCTCCCCTCCGTGGCGAGACGCGTGAAGCTGTAGTACTGGCTCGCCGCGGTCGGCCCTTCCCCCTTGCGGCTGTAACCGTTCGGTCCTTCCAGCACGAGAGGCTTGACCGGCCGCGTCGAGAGTCGAAAAGCCATGCGCCTCTCGTCGTCCTGCATCTCGAGGTCGAAACCTCCGTCGCTCCAGCGCAGGGTCCAAGGCCCACACGCCCCGCCGGCGGCGAGGACCTTCGCGATCACCGGGTCCGGAAACGTGCCGAAGGTCCCCAGCAGCGGGACCTCCCTGCGCAGGAGGTCGCTGAAGCGGTGCTCCCCGCGCCCCAGATCGCTGACCGCGGCGTGTCCCATGATCAGGTTCCGTGCGGCCCATTCCGAGCGGAGCGGGGGTCGCTCCGGCAGAATCCCGATCCGGAACATGGTGAACTGGTACCCGAAGACGCGCCCCGGCTCGTCCCGCGCCTCGAGGTGGCCCGTGAAATACCACCACTCGGTGCGGTACCCCTCGTGAGCCCAGTGGTCCCTGGGGAAGGACCAGGCGTAGTCGGGGGCCGCGATCCTCCAGTCGGCGCAGAGGGCCAGCGAGCCCAGCAGCGCCGCCGCCACGAGAAGCCCGGCCCGCGGGATCCGCGTGCGTCGTCCGTCAGAGATCGTCACGGCTCAGCTCCGAGGCCGGCGTGCGGCTGGCTCGCACCGCCGGGTATACGCTCGCGATCGCCGCGGCGGCCAGCATCGCCGAGGCCTGCGCCGCGAGGGCCCAGACCGGCACGCTCGGCGAGATGGTCCAGCCGAAGTACGCCCGATTGATCACGAAGATCAGGATCATGGCGAGCGCCGCGCCACCGGGAGCGCCCAGCACGAGCCCGAGGAGCGCCATCCCGACCCCCTCGCCGAGGAACACCCTGAAGATCTGCAGTCTCCCCGCGCCCAGGGCCCGGTAGAGCGCCAGCTCCGCCACGCGCTCGCGGGCGAGGACCAGGAGCGTCAGCGTGATGCCGCACGCCGCGATCAGGAGCGCCATCCCCTGAAGGAGCCGCGTGACCGCGAAGGTCTGGTCGAAGATCGCGAGGATCTCCTCGCGCAGTCCCCTTTGGTCGAGGATCTCGAGCGGCACCCCTCGGAAGCGCGCGCGAATGGCGTCCATCGTCGCATGGGGGTCGGTACCGGGATCGAGGTACAGATCGACGTTCGTCATCCTGCCCCGTCCGAACGCCTTCTCCATGGCGGCGAGGTCCATCACGGCCGAGCCGTTCTCGTCCGAGTAGTCGTAGTACACGCCCGCGATGGGGAACTCGGCCTCCCCGCGCGGCGTCGCGAGCCTCAGGCGGTCGCCGCGGCGGAGCCGCTCCTTCCGCGCCAGGGGCTCGCCGATCAGGACCGCCCCTTCCTCGACCATGCGCCGGATCGCGTCGGCGCGGCCCCCGGAAACCAGCGGGAACCGTCCCTCGCCTCCCGGCAGGCCCGCGTCGCGGCCGATCAGCGAGATCCTTCGCGACCCGGTCCAGGCGGAGGTCTGACGAAGCCTGTCGGCGGCCCGCACGCCGGGGAGGCGCACGAGCACGGCCACGAGGTCGTCGTCCAGCGTCGCGGTTTCCCTCGCCCGCCGCCAGCTCTCGCTGGTCACGTAGACGTCCGTCCGGATCGTGCTTCCGATCCAGACCTCGAGGGTCTTTCTGAAACTCCCGACCATCAGCGTGATCCCCACGAGCATGGTCACCGCGACGCCGACGGCCGCCACCGCGAAGGAGGTCGTTCCGAGCTTCACCCCGAGGGTCTTCACACCGTACGCGAGATCGAACCCCCGGGGGCGGATCCACCCGCACAGCCGCTTCAGCACCCACGGTGTCATGAGCGGCAGCGCGACGATCAGCGCGACCGCGATCCAGAATCCCGCGGACCGCACCTCGCGGCCGACCGCGAGAAAAGCGAGCGCGGCCGCGCCGAGGATCGCCCACCCAGCCGAGAAGAGCACTCCTGACGCCCGCCCCATCCGCTCGTGGATCGCGAGGCCCGCGAGAAGCGCCCGCGTGTCCTTCCGGCTCATGTCCAGCGCCGGGAGGAGCGCGCCGGCGAGCGCGCCCCCGAGACCGGCCGCCGCCGCCAGGACGAAGATCCACGCGGGCAGCCGAAGCGTCTCGACCCCCTCGAGGAGATAGAGGTTCGTCAGGGTCGCGCTGACCGCCTTCACGTTGGCCTTGGCCGCCCACCAGCCGATCGGAAGGCCCAGCGCCGTCCCGAGGAGGCCCAGGATTGCGACCTCGCCCAGGATGATCCAAAGCACCTGCCGCGGCGTCATGCCCAGCGAGCGGAGGAGACCGAACTCCCGGCGCCGCCGGACCAGGGCGGCCTGAGTGCTGGCGTGCACCAGGAACCCGCCCACGAAGAGGCTGATCAAGGAGAGCGCCGTGAGGTTCAGACGGAACGCCGACAGGAGCGAGGCGGCCTGGCGACGTCGCTGCTCCGGGGTCACGACCCGGACCGAGGCTCCGAGCCGCCGCGACAGCGTCCGGGCGACGTCGTCGCGTTGCGCGCCCCGGGCCAGCGTGAGGTCCACCTGGTGGATCCCTTCGGGAATCGCCAGCGCGTCTTGCGCCTGGGCGATGTCCATCACCACGAGCCGCGGGCTGGAGAGCGGCGTGAGCCTCCGGAAGTCCACGAGCGCCCCGACCGTGAGCCGCGCCCTGCGCGATCCGCTCGACACCTCGAAGGCGCTCCCGACCCTCCACCCCATCTCTCGCGCCAGCGCCGGGGTCACCGCCGCCCAGCCCGGGCGCCCGAGCGCCGCGCCGAGGTCCGCCGGCGAGGCATCCCAGGGAACCCGAAGCGGCGCGACCAAATCGATTCCGACGATATCGAGGTAGACCCCCTCGCGTCCCTCGAGCTTGGCGACCACGCGCAGAAGCGGCCAGGCCGCCTCGACCCCCGACACCTCCAGCGCCTCCGGCACGACGCGGCTCGGCATCAGGGGGATTTTCCCCAGCACGGTTAGGTCCGCCTCGCCGCTCACCGCGTCGAGGCCGCCCTCGAAGGCGCCCAGGGCGTTCGCGTTCAGGATCTGGATGGACAGCACCGACGCGACGCCGAGCGCGACGCTGAGCACGGTCAGCACGAACAAGGTGCGCCCGGCCCGGAAGTGGGCGATCAGGCCGGCGACGAAGACCGGGATCACGGGACCTCGAGCACGCCGCTTCCGATCCGCCAGGTCTCGTCCGCCGTGGCGGCCAGCTCGCGGCTGTGGGTGACGTAGATCAGCGTGCTCCCTTCCTCGTCGGCGAGGCGTCGGAGCAGCTCCATCACCGCGCGGCTGTTGTCGTCGTCGAGATTGCCGGTGGGCTCGTCGGCGAGGAGGAGACGCGGCCGGCGGAGCAGCGCGCGGCAGAGGGCGACCCGCTGCATCTCCCCGCCGCTCAGCTTCCCGACCGCGTCCGACGCGCGGGAAGCAAGGTCGACCCGACCCAGGAGATCCTCGGCACGTCTCGCCGCGTCGCGCGACCGGTCGCCCGCGATCCACGCGGGGAGCAGCACATTGTCGCGGACGCTGAGATGCGGGAGCAGGTGGAAGAACTGGAACACCAGGCCGATGCCGTCGCGGCGGACTCGCGTCCTCTCGGCCTCGCCCATTCGCGCGAGGTCGCGGCCTGCCACGAGCACCTCCCCTGCCGTCGGAGTATCGATTCCGGCCGCGAGATGCAGAAGCGTGGACTTGCCGCTCCCGCTCCGTCCCGTGATGGCGACCTTGCGCCCCGCAGGCACCGTGAAGGACACGCCACGCAGGGCGTCGAGCACCGCGTCTCCGTCCCGCTCGTAGCGCTTCGTGACGTTCCGGAACTCGAGCGCCGCGCCGTCCAAGCCGCCTCCTCGGGTCAGCAGTGTAACCGCACCTGGCGGCGGAGGTCGCCGCAGGTCTCCCTGAGCTATGCTGACGGCCGAGCGTTTCTCATCGAGGAGCTCTGCGATGTCGCGTTTTCCGAACCCGCCCGGCTTCACCATCGAGGAGGCCCGCGAGCCGGATGTCCCTCTGATCCTGGGATTCATCCGGGAGCTCGCGGAGTACGAGCGCCTGCCCCACGAGGTCGTCGCCACCGAGGACGGGCTGCGCTCCGCCCTGTTCGGCGCGCGGCCGGCGGCGGAGGTCGTGATCGGGCGGTTCCGCGGGGAGCCCGTGGGATTCGCCCTCTTCTTCCACAACTTCTCGACGTTCGTCGGCCGACAGGGGATGTACCTCGAGGACCTGTACGTGCGCCCGTCCGAGCGCGGGCACGGCTTCGGCCGCGCGCTGCTCGCTCATGTCGCGCACCTCGCGTGGGAACGGGACTGCGGACGGATGGAATGGGCGGTACTCGACTGGAACGAGCCCGCGCTCGCGTTCTACCGACGGATCGGAGCGGTCCCGATGGGCGAATGGACCGTGTTCCGGCTCGCGGGAGGAGCGCTCGAGGCCCTCGCCGCGTCCTGAGGCGGGGCGGCGGTTCGGGGAGAAGACATGAGCCGAGTCCCACCGGGCGGGATCCCGAGGGCGAACCACCTCGCCGGGGAGACGAGCCCCTACCTGCTGCAGCACCTCCACAATCCGGTGGATTGGTACGCATGGGGACCGGAAGCGCTCGAGAAGGCACGGCGCGAGGGGAAGCCGGTCTTCCTGTCCATCGGCTACTCGGCCTGCCACTGGTGCCACGTCATGGAGCGGGAGTCTTTCGAGGACGAGCGCGTGGCGGCGTTTCTCAACGAGCACTTCGTGGCGATCAAGGTGGACCGCGAGGAGCGACCGGATCTGGACGAGATCTACATGAGCGCGGTCCAGATGATGACCGGGTCGGGGGGCTGGCCTCTCAACGTCTTCCTCACGCCGACCCTCGAGCCGTTTTTTGGCGGAACCTATTTCCCCCCGGAAGACCGCGACGGGCGGATCGGGCTCCTCTCCGTCCTCCACAAAGTCCACGAGGTGTGGACGTCGCACCGGGCCGAGCTCGAGGCCTCGGCAGGGAAGATGGCCGAGGCCCTGCGCGCGGTCGGCGCGGGCGGGGCCGTCCCCGCGGGAGCGTCGCGCGTGGGCCGGCGCGAGATCGCGTCCGCGGCGGCCGACCTGGCCGCGAGGTTCGATCCGGATGGGGGGGGCTTCGGCGGCGCCCCGAAGTTCCCGCCGCACGGCGCCCTCGCCCTGCTTCTGAGGGAGCACGCCCGCTCCGGCGAGAAGGTCCCCCTTCGGATGATCGAGAGGACGCTCGACCGGATGGCGCTCGGGGGAATGTACGACCAGATCGGCGGCGGCTTCGCCCGGTACAGCACGGACGACCGATGGCTCGTCCCCCATTTCGAGAAGATGCTCTACGACCAGGCGCTCCTCGTCCCGGTGTACACGGATGCCTGGCTCGTCACGCGCAAGGCGCTCTAACGGCGGGTCGTCGAGGAGACGCTCGACTTCGTCCGGCGCGAGATGACCTCGCCGGATGGGGGCTTTCTCTCGTCGCTCGACGCGGACAGCGAGGGGCACGAAGGCCGCTTCTACGTGTGGACCCCGGACGAGATCGCCGGAGTGCTCGGCCCGGACGGCGGCGCGTTCTTCTGCCGGATCTACGGGATCACCCCGCAGGGGAACTTCGAAGGAAGGAGCATACCCAACCTCATCGGTGCCTCGCTCGCCGAGCAGGCAGAGGCTCTCGGCATCACGGAAGAGCGTCTCGTCTCCCGCCTCGCGCCGCCGCGCGCGGCCCTGCTCGCGGCGCGGGAGCGTCGTCCGCGGCCCTCGACGGACGACAAGGTGCTGACCGCGTGGAACGGCCTGATGATCTCCGCGTTCGCGCGGGCCTACGAAGCTCTCGAGCGGCCGGAGGACCTTCGATCGGCACGCCGGGCCGCGGATTTCGTGCTCGCCCGCCTGGCGAGCGACGGCCGCCTGCTCGTCTCGTGGCGCGCCGGGAAGGCGCGGCTCAACGCCTACCTCGACGACTACGCTTTCCTGGCTCGGGGGCTGCTCGACCTGTACGAGGCGGGGTTCGACCCAAAGTACCTCGACGCGTCGCACGGGATCGCGAGGAGCCTCGTGGCGCGCTTCGCCGACCCCGCGAGAGGTGGGTTCTTCTTCACATCCGAGGACCACGAGGCGCTGCTCGCCAGAAACCGCAGCCTTCACGACGGCGCACTCCCCTCCGGCGCCGGGGTCGCGGCGGAGACGCTCCTGAGGCTCGCGACCCACTTCGACGACTCCGACCTCCGGGAGGCAGCGCTTCGCGCCCTCGTCGCCTACCGCCCGTCGGTCGAGAGGGCGTTCTCCGCGTTCGCCTCATTGCTCGTCGGAGCGGATTTCGCGGACGGGCCCGTGCCGGAGATCGCGATTGTCGGAGGCTCCGGCGACGCCGGAACGCGCGCGCTGCTGCGGGAGGTTCGTGGACGCTTCCTCCCGAACCGCGTGGTCGCCCTGGCGAAGCCCGGGGAGTCCGCGGACGGGCTTCCCCTGCTCGCCGGGAGGAAGGCGGTGGGCGGAGCCGCGACCGCCTACGTGTGCCGCAACCACATTTGCCAGGCGCCGACCACCGATCCGGCGGTCCTCGCCCGCGAGCTCGCGCGCTGAGGGCCGCGGCGTTCCCCGCCCGCTTGATCCGAAGACGGCCGCGGTCGTACGCTCTCCGCACGACGCGACGCCCGGACGGAGCGGCGCTCCCCGCGCGGAGGGCATGAGCATGTCGCCCAGAGGTCCGATCCTGATCTTCCTACTTCTCCTGCTGCCTCTCCCGCTCGACGCCGGAGCGGGACTGGCGGCCGGACCGACCGCGAAGGAGGTCCAGACGATGGCGTTCACCCTCGAGAGCCCCGCGTTCGAGCACGGCGCTCCGATCCCGGTGGGCCACACGTGCGACGGCGAGGACATCTCGCCCCGGCTCGAGTGGACCGAGGCGCCCGCCGTCACGAAGTCCTTCGCGCTGCTCGTCGACGACCCGGACGCCCCCGTGGGCAACTGGGTCCATTGGGTCGTGTTCGACCTCCCCGCGAGCGCCCGATCCCTTCCGGAAGGCATCCCTAAGGACGGGAGGCTCCGGGACCCGGCGGGAGCGATCCAGGGAAAGAACGACTTCGGGAGGCTCGGCTGGGGTGGCCCCTGCCCGCCCCCCGGCAAGTCGCACCGCTACTTCTTCAAGCTCCTCGCCCTCGACGTCAGGCTCGGCCTTCCGCCGGGCGCGTCCAAGGCGGACGTCGAGCGGGCGGCCCGGGGGCACGTTCAGGCGAGGGCGGAGACCTTCGGGACCTACGCCCGGCGGCGGTGAGCGCGCCTTTTCCGCGCGCGAGTATCGGACCACCCGCGTGGTAGCATCCTCCCCCGCCGAGGTTGGAGGAGCGATGAGCCTGCTGGGCGGCCACGGCCTGGCCGCGTGGACGCTGTTCAACCTGTTGATCCTCGGGCTCCTGACCCTGGACCTCGGGGTGTTCCAGCGGAAATCCCATGCCGTGGGGTTCCGGGAGGCGCTGGTTTGGAACGTCGTGTGGACCGCCGTCGGCCTCGCCTTCGGGGGGTTGGTGATCCGCCTGTACGGGCACCAGGCCGGGCTCGAGTACTACACCGGCTACGTCATCGAGCGCGCGCTGTCCTTCGACAACATCTTCGTGTTCGTGGTGGTGTTCCAGTACTTCCGGGTCGCGCCGCAGTACCAGCACCGGGTGCTCTACTGGGGGATCCTCGGCGCGCTCCTCATGCGGGGTGCGCTGATCCTGGCCGGAGCCGCGCTCGTGGCGATGTTCCATTGGGTGCTCTACCTGTTCGGGGCGTTCCTGCTGTACAGCGGCATCCGGCTCCTGGTGAAGAAGGACGAGGCGCCGCACCCGGAGCACAATCCCGTGATCCGGCTCGTGCGGCGGCTCCTGCCGGTGGACGCCGGGGAGCGCGGCCAGCGATTCGTCGTGAGGCGGGGAGGGCGCTGGCACGCGACGCCGCTCCTGATCGTCCTGGCCGTCGTGGAGACCACGGACCTGGTGTTCGCCCTCGACTCGATCCCGGCGATCTTCGGCGTCACCCGGGACCCGTTCATCATCTACACGAGCAACGTGATGGCGATCCTGGGGCTGCGCGCCATGTACTTCCTGCTCGCCGCGATGCTGGTGCAGTTCCGCTTCCTGCGGCACGGCCTGTCGATGGTGCTGGTCTTCATCGGGATAAGGATGCTCGTCGACCGATGGATCGACATCCCCACGGCCCTGACGCTGTTGATCGTGTGCGGGATCCTGGCGGCGGCCGTGCTCGCTTCGCTTCTGTTCCGGCCGAAGGCCGGCGGGACGGCCGGGACCTGACGGCCGCGGCGGATCGGACTAAGAACGCGAGATGGCGACGCTCTCGCCGACGGGACGCGTGGCCTTGAGCAGGGCGTCCACCGAGTCCCCGTCGAACTGGACCCCACGCTGCTCCTTCAGGAACGCTCGCGCCCGCCCGATCGTGAGCGTCGCGCGCACGCGCGATGTGGTCATCGCGTCGAACGCCTCCGCCACCGCGAGCACCCGCGACAGGCGGGGCACGTCGTCGCCGCTCTTCCCGTAGTAGCCCTTTCCGTCCGCGCGCTCGTGGTGGTACTGGATCGCACGCGCGACCTCTTCGTCGCTATCGAGGGCGCGCAGGAGCGCCGCCCCCCGCTCGGGATGGGTGCGCATCAGCCGCGCCTGCTCCTCGTCCAGGGGCCCGCGCTGCCGCAGGATGTCCACTGGGAAAGCGACTTTGCCGATGTCGTGGAGCATCGCGGCGCGCAGGAGCGCGGCGGCCTCGCCGTCCCCGAGGTTGAGCTCGTCCGCCATCATCGCCGAGAACGAGGCGACCCGCTCCGCGTGCCCGGGCTCGAACGCGTCCCTGCCGTCCGCCCATTCCGCCGCCCGCGAGGCGACCTCGAGATACGGCTCCACCGGCTTCTCGTAGCGCGGCACGCGGGAGGACAGGATCGCCCCGATGCGGCTTCCCACCGCCCTCCAGCCCGCGAGCCCCTCCGCGGGGTGGTCGTCGCTTCTCTGCGGGTGCCTCTCCTCCTTCCCGTTCCCTCCCCAGAGAACCACCCGACGGACCTTGACCAGCGCGTCCACGCGGGCCAGGAGCTCCTCCGCCCCGAACGGGCTGCAGATCCGGTCCACGATGCGCTCGTCGAGCCCTACCTCCTCGAAGAAATCCGATTCCTCGTGGACGAACAGCAGCGGCGCCGGGAAGCCCCGAGGCGGACGTCCCGGGACCGCGAGCACCGGATCAGGCGACGCTACCGGGGCCACCACGACCTCGGGCAGGATCTCCCGCTCCGCATTGCGCCAGTCCGAGACGGCGGGCTGCCAGTGGACGACATGCCCGTCCTCTCGAAGGAGCGATCGGATTCCCCTCGCCCGCTCCCGGTCCCCCGCCAAGAGCAGAATCTTCGCCACCTCGGACCTCCGCGGGGAAATATAGGTCTCAGGACCGTTTTGTCACGCCGTGCGGGAAGAGGGATCAGGCTTCGGGGGAGCCGGACGCCACGGGCCGCACGATGCCGGCCTGGACGACCCCCACGATCGCCCACCCGGCCAGGGCGTCGACGAGGACCGAAAGGGTGTAGTCCGCCGGATAGGCGAACCAATTCCACTGCATCCCCGGTCCGAGGAGCCAGGCGAACAGGCCCATCCCCAGGACGAAGGCGACCCTCCCGAAGTGACTCGCGATGCGGGCGCGAGAGAGGGCAAAGGCGGAGAACGTGGCGGCCGCCACGGCCAGGCCGAGTCCCCGCACCATCGGCCGGAACATCCGGCTCGGGGAACGTCCTCCGGGACGGTAGACGAGCGTCGCGACGGGGCCGCGGCTCGCGCGATCCTCCCAGTCCTTCCGTGCCGCGGCTTGCTCTTCCTCGGACTTCCCGGACAGGTCCGGGGGCCCGGGTATGACGTAGAGGCCGCCGGGGGTCCGAGCGTCGGCGAGGGCCTCGACCACACGGCTCTCGGCGCCGAACCTCCCGAGCGAGGACTGGTGGAGCGGGAGGAGCGTCCAGGCCAGCACGCTCCACACGAACAGGACGGCCCCTCCCGCGACCCCTCCGAGCAGCACCTTTCTCGTCACGAGGGCACGCCGGGCCGTGAGGCGCGAAGTCGCGCCCAGTGCCTCCAGCTGACCGCGGATGCGAAGAGGAGCGCCGCGCCGACCACGGCGTAAATGAACCCCAGCCACAACCTCGAAACGGCCGACCGCCGGAGCGCCACCCCCATCGCCATCATCAGCGCCACGAACAACCAGGCCTGCCAGGAGAAAGCGGCGCCGGCGCAGCGCCCGTCTTCGGAAGCGAGGATCCTGGCCGCGTTCTCCTCCGCGCGTCGGCGCAGGACGAAGCGCGCCTTCGCCCACCCTCCCGCCGCGGCGACGGCGAGGACCAGCGTGGCCCGCCGCGGAGGCGCCGCAAGCGACCAGTGGACCCCCGCGGCCAGGAGACCGGCCCCCGTCACGGACCAGGCGAGGCCGGCCAGCAGCAGGCGGGTCGTCCGCGAAGAAGCCGGCTTCAAGGCCAGGAACCATCCCACGCACGACAGGATAACGCGAACCCCCCGAGCGGACTACCCGGCGGCGGTCCGGCCCCCGTTTTCTGGTAAACTGCTCGGAGCGAGGTGATGATGAGCGCGATCGAGATCTTCGTCGCCGCCGCCGTGATTCTACTGGCCGTGCTCGTGGGCGTTGCGGTGCCCCCTCTCCTCCAACTCCGCTCGACCTTGAAGAGCATGGCGGCGTTCCTGGACGAGACACGCCCGAGGCTTCAGGCGGCGCTCGATCAGGCGACCGAGGCCGCGGGCCGGGTCAATAGGGCCGCTGCCGGCATCGAGGAAGGAGTGGAGAGGATCCGGGGGGTGTTCGACACGATCGCGTCGATCGGCGAGACGATCGAGACCGCTCGGGAAACCCTCCGGAAGACAGCGGCCGTTTTGAGCGCGATCGGGCCGGCGCTCGCGGCGGGCTTCCGAGTGTTCTGGCCGGCGGGTGGCGGGGCCCCTGCCCCGTCCGCGGATCCCGCCGCCGCGCAGGAACCACAGGCGAGCGGCCCGGAACGAACATCAGAGGAGGCATCATGAGCGATACCAACGGTTACGGCGGTGCGCATCTCCTGATCGCGTTCCTGGCGGGCACGGTCGCGGGTGCCGCGGTCGCTTACCTCACGGCACCCGGCTCGGGTCGGGAGACCCGCGAGAGCTTAAAGGGCTGGGCCGGCGAAGTGCGCGGAAAGGCCGTGCGCGTTCCCCACGCGGTCCGCGAGGCGTACGTGAAAGCAAGCGAGGCCGCGAAAACGGCGTTCGTCGAGGCGCTTCGCGAGGCCGCATCGGACGAGAAGGCGGGTTAAGGCTAGAGAGCGAGAAAGGCTGACTAGCGGTCGAGGGCGAGGTGGGCGAGGATCTCCGCGCCCCGCGGGAGGACCGACTCGTCGAAGTCGAAGCGGGAGGAGTGGTGCGGCGCTCCCGCCCCGCGCCCCACGCCCCCCGCGCCGAGGAGGGCGATCGCCCCAGGGATCTCGCGCAGGAAATAGGCGAAATCCTCCGAGGCGGCGAGCGGCGGCGACTCGATCACGTTCTCGGGACCGAGCACGGCGGTCCCGGCGCGCCTGAAGCGCTCTACCGCTGCCCCATCGTTCACCGCGACCGGGTAGCCCGGCCGGATCTCGAGATCGAGCCGGCAGCCGGCCGCGCGGGACGTCCCCTCGAGGACCTCGCGCACGCGCTCCCGGAGCAGCTCGCGCACCTCCTCGCGGAACGAGCGTAGGGTGCCGTGCATCCGCGCCTCGCCCGGGATCACGTTCGGCGCGCTCCCCGCGTGAAGCGAGCCCACCGTAACCACCGCCGGCTCCAGCGGATCCACGGAGCGCGAGACCACGGACTGGAGCGCGACGATCCCCTGCGCCACGGCGACGATCGGATCCAGGGCGCGGTGGGGCTCCGCGCCGTGGCCGCCCCGCCCGGTCACCGTCGCGACGAACTCGTCCTGGGCGGCCATCATCGCGCCCTTACGGACGTGGAGCGTCCCGGCGGCGTACGGCGTCCACAGGTGGAGGGCGTAGGCGCTCCTCGCGCCCGAGAACTCGAGCACGCCTGCCTCGATCATCTCCCGCGCGCCGCCGAGCCCCTCCTCCGCCGGCTGGAAGCAGAACGCGACGTCGCGGGGGAGCGCGTCGCGACGCGACGCGAGCAACGACGCGGCACCGAGCAGCATCGCGACGTGCCCGTCGTGACCGCACGCGTGCATCGTCCCGGGAACCTCGGACGCGTATTCCGGTCCCGGCTCCTCCTGGATCGGCAGCGCATCCATGTCGGCCCGGAGCAGGATCGGCGGTTGCGACGCGCTTCCCGCGGCGAGGCGTGCCGCGACCCCGGTGCGCGCCATTCCGGCTCGGACCTCGAGCCCGAGATCGCGGAGCCGCCGGGCCACGAATTCGCCGGTGCGGTGCTCCTCGAACCCCAGCTCGGGGTGACGGTGCAGATGGCGGCGCCAAGCCACGATCTCCGGTCCCAGCCGGTCCGCGTCCCGCTTCAGGGTGTCCACGCGCGCCCCCTCCTTCCACCGCGAGGCCCGCATTCTCGCCCCATACGGCGCCGGCGGGCAAGGCGAACGCGCAGCGAGCGGCCGGTTCTTCCCTAAAAGGCCGCGAGGGCCGATATCGAAGGCGGACTTCGAACGCAGGCGACTAGAGTAACGCGGCGAGGTGGACCGAGACGCACTCCTCGAGCGCCTCGAGGTGATAGCCGCCCTCGAGGACCGACACGATCCTTCCACCCGCGTGCCGTTCCGCGACGTCCCGCACGACGCGGGTCGCCTCGGCGAACGCCGGGGTCGTCACCTCGAGCGATGCGAGCGGATCGGCCCCGTGCGCATCGAATCCGGCGGAGACGACCACGAAATTCGGCCGGAACGCGTCCGCCGCCGGGACGAGCCGTTCCTCGAGCGCGCCCAGGAACTCGGCGTCGCCCGCGCCTGGAGGGAGCGGGCAGTTGAGCGTCGCGCCGACCCCTCTGCCTCTCCCCGTTTCGCGAGCCCCCCCCGTGCCCGGGTAGAGCGGGAACTGATGCACCGAGAAGTAGAAGACGCTCGGGTCCTCCTCGAAGGCGTGCTGCGTACCGTTCCCGTGGTGGACGTCCCAGTCCACGATCAGAACGCGCTCGACCCCCTCCTCGGCCCTCAGGTGCGCCGCCGCCACCGCCACGTTATTGAAGAGGCAGAACCCCATCGCGCGATCCCGCTCGGCATGGTGGCCGGGGGGACGCACCGCGGCAAAGCCCGCGCGGAGGGTGCCGCGCGCCACGTCGCGGCAGAGCGCGACGGTGGTCCCGGCGGCGACACGTGCGATCTCCGCGCTCTCCCTGCCGACCGCCGTATCCGCGTCGAGCATCCTCGCGCCGTCCGCGCACGCCTTCTCCACGGCGCGCAAGTAGCCGATGTCGTGAATCCGGCGCAACACCTCGTCGGACGCTCGCTCCAGCGGGATCCTTCGGCACCGCCGCGCGAGCCCCCGCCCCTCGAGGACGCCACGCAGCCGCTCGAGGCGGGCCGGCCGCTCGACGTGGTGAGGGCCGGTGTCGTGCTCCTCGAAGCGGTGGTCCAGGACAAGGCCGACGTCGATCATCCGCGCCCCCTGTCGTCGCGATCGAGCATCATACGACCATGGCGACGGCGCGGCGACGGGTGTAGTCTCGACCCGGAGGACGCGATGTCCACCGCTCATGCGACGCCCGATCCGGAGCGCGACGACCCCGCTGAAGCGTTGCGAAGGCGCGCCGACCGTGTCGCGTCCATGATCGTCACGTCGTCCTGCTCCGATCTCGAGTGCGCGATCGCCGAGCGGGATCTCCGCATGGAATGCCTCGTCCTCCTGCCCGATCGGATGGAACTCTTCGACCGGATCTACGCGGCGCGGTTCCGGAGGCTGCGCGAGCAATTCCGTTGATGCGGCTCTCCATCCACGGCGGATCGGTGCGGCCTCGGGATCCATGATGGCCCTGCCGGGAGAGCACCGCGTTCTGCTGCTGGCCGCTGACAGCCCGTCCATGGCGAGAGTCGTGGAAGAGGCGCTCCGCGACGCGGGGATCCCGTTCGAGACGGGAGTGCGCGCGGATCCCGAGCCCGGCCTCGTGTTCACGGTGCGCGAGACGGACGCCGACCTTGCCAAGGCGGTCGTCGGGCAGTTCTTCGGGACCGGCCCGCTCACGGAGGAGGAGACGCCGTCTGCGGAGCCGCACGAGCCCGGGAGGACCGCGTTCCCCCGGGGGCCGGCGGCCGCCGCGGCGGCCGTCGCGCTCTGCCATCTCGCGGTGGTCGTCGTGCTCGTCGGTCGTCATCCCGATGCCGCCCGATTCGCATCGCTCGGGGGACTCGTCGCGGGAGCGCCCGCCGGCGAGTCATGGCGGCTCGTGACGTCGCTCGTCGTCCATGCCGATCCGCGACACGTCGGCTGGAACGGCCTCTCGATGCTGGTGTTCGCCGTCCCGCTGATCGAGAGGTTCGGCTGGGCCAGGACGGCCGCGGTCTACCTCGCGAGCGGTATCCTCGGCGGCATCGCGGTCCTGGTGGCGTCGGAACCCGGGACGGTCACCATCGGCTCGTCGGGGGCCGTGGCCGGCCTCTTCGGATGCTGGCTCGCCGCGACGATCAAGAGCGCGCGACGCGCGCCCCTCGCCCGACGCGCCGTGGTGCGGGCGATCGGGATCGGGCTCCTGGTCCTGCCGGCGCTCCTGACCCCCACCACCATCGGCGGGAACCGGGTCAGCGTCGCCGCGCACCTCGGGGGGCTGGCGGCGGGCCTCCTATGCGGGGGAGCGATGCGCTACCGGCGAGGCGGGCCGTGGGCCGTCAGCGCGACCGGGGCGGGCCCTGAGGGCGTACCGTTTCGAGGCCCGACGTTCCGTTCGTGACCGCAACGTCGGGGGGAATCTCGATGGTGTAGAGCGACGCCGCGAGGTCGGGATTCACCTGGACGTTGCTGAACTGGATCGCCCGGACGTACCCGTCCTTGCCGCCGAGCTCGATCTTCACCGGGAGGTACGCCGAGGCGCTCACCCAGAGGCGGACCTGCTCGATGTGCTTCCGCACCCGCCGTTTCTTCGGCTCGAGCACGAGCAGGCGTGTCCCCCTGTCGTCGGCCCCGGGATCGGCCAGACGGATCGAGTAGAACTTCCCCAGCTCGGCCGAAGTCTGGCCGAGGCCGAAGATCCGGAAGATCCGCTCGCTCCAGCGGTGGATGTCGCTCCGCTCGGCCCGCTTCCGCTGCGGGAAGTAACCCACGTACTCGTCGTTGGCGATGGCGAAGCGCATCACCTCGGGCTCGGCGTACTCCCACAGCACCGACGACGGCTTCGTAAGATAGAAGCGCCCCCGCGCTTGGATCGGGTCCTTGAGCAGCTGACTCGTCGTAGTCTCGGTGAAATCCGCGGAGAGCGTCCGGATCGTGACCTGCACGCGGTCGAACCCGGACAGGACGTCCTGCAGGGTCGGGCCCGCGGCGCCGATGCCGGCCGAGTCCTCGCGACCCGGAGCGGCGAGCGCCGCACCGCACGCGAGAGCCATCGCGAGCCCCGCCGCGAGTGTGGGACAGCGGGGCCGCGAGATCGTAAAGGACACTGTCTCTTTCTCCGGGGCGACATCACCCCGTCGCGACACTAGCAGCCGGGTTGGGGAGCGTCAAGGCGCGCGCCACCCTTCGACCTCGAAGCGCGCCGCGTTCTATAATTGCCATTCCCTTTCGTCCCAGGAGACTCCATGAGACGACCGCCCTTCCTCTCCACCGGAACGCTGATTCTGACGCTCGCCGCCGTCGCCCACGCCGGCGCGGTCAAGCCGCCGGATGCTGCCGAACCGCCGCCGCCGGGCGAGGGCCCTGCGATCAGGACGCTCGCGGCGGTCCTGAGGGCCGAGGACCGGCGGGTCGGGGACGACGCCCTCCGCGTCGCGCTCGCGGACCCCGACCCTCGGGTGCGGGGTACAGCCGTCCGCGCCGTCGCGCGCATCGGCGGACCGGGTGCGATCGCCGGCCTTGTCGCCGCGCTTCAGGACACGGAGGCCGCGGTCCGCGTCGAGGCCGCGTTCGGGCTCGGGCAGCTCGCCGACGCATCGACCCTCCCCCGCCTTCGGGAGTCGGCGAAGGACGCCGTCGCCTCCGTGAGGGCCGCGGTGGCCGAGGCCCTCGGGAAGATGCACGCTCCGTCGTCCGCGGACGATCTGACCTCGTTGCTGGACGATCCGGACGCGAAGGTGCGCGCCAACGCGTCTCTCGCCGCATGGAAGTTCGCCGATCCGTCCTTCGCCGTCGAGCGGCTGATCAAGGCCTGCGGCGACGCCGATCCGTTCCTGGCGTTCGCCGCGGCCTATGCGCTCGCCCGGCTCGGCGCCGAGGGATTGGAGCCCGCATCGTCCGGCGCGGCGCCGGGCCGGCTCTCGGACGCCGACCGGACACGCGTCCGGGAGCGCCTCGTCGGGCTGGCGAGATCGAGGGTGGCGGAGGTCCGGATGCAGGCGGCCCGGGGCCTCTTCGCGCCCGGCACCCAGCAAGAGACACGCGCGCTCGGAACGCTCGCATCGGATCCGGAGATCGGCGTGCGGGTGAACGCGGTCCGATCCCTGTGCTTCCCCGGCGCGCCGGTCGACCCGTACGTGCGAAGCGCACTGGGCTCCAGGGAGAAGCCGGTGGTCTACGCGGCCGCTGAGGGACTCGGCCGTATCGCGACGCCCCCGACGAAGGTGTTGCTCGCCCGGGGAATCGTCGACGAGCCGAGCGTCTGGGTCAAGGCGGCGCTGGTCGAGGCCCTCGGCAAGGTGGACCCGGACCTCGCGGCGGGCATCGCGGCGGGTGTGTCGAAGGACCCGGCGCCCGAACTCCGTGTCGCCGCGGTGCGCAACCTCGCGGGCCGCGGCGACCCGAAGTCCCGCGAAATCGTCAACCGGCTGCTGGGGGACCCCGACGTCCGCGTCCAGGCGGCTGCGGTCGCCTCGCGGGCAGGCACCGACGGCTCCCTGGCGGACCTGCTCAAGACGACCCCGTCGTCGCCCGATCCGGCGGTGCGCGAGGCGGTCGCACGGGTGGCGGGCCTCCGTCTCCAGCGCGCGCGCGCCACCCCCGAGGAGCGCGAGGAGGCGCTGGCGATGATCGAGCGGCTCTCGAAGCGCGCGACGGAGGACAAGATTCCTCTCGCCAGGATCGCCGCGCTCGACGCCGCGTCGCGCGCCGGGAAACACCCCAGGGCGCGCGCCCTCCTGCTGGCGGGCCTCGAGGACCCCGACCGCCTGGTGCGCGTCAAGGCCGCCGACGCGCTTCGCACGGCGTTCGGCGAGGATCATGGGAACCGGGCGGGAGCGGCCGCGGAGCGCCCGGTCGAGGACTATCTCGAGATCCTCAGGTGGGCGTCGAGGCCGAGGGCGGTGGTCGTCACCATGCGGCGGGCGGGTTTTCCGCCCGCTCGCTTCACCATCGCACTCGACACCGAGAGCGCGCCCCTCGCCTCTTGGAACTTCGCGCGGCTCGCGGACCGCGGGTTCTTCGACGGGCTCGCGATCCACCGGGCCGTGCCGAACTTCGTGGTGCAGGACGGCGATCCGCGCGGGGACGGCAACGGCGACCCGGGCTACTCGATCCGCGACGAGTTCGGCCGCGTGGGGTTCCTCGCCGGAACGATCGGGATGGCGACGGACGGCCCGGACACGGCGGGGAGCCAGTGGTTCGTCACGCTTTCCGCCCAGCCGCACCTCGACGGCCGCTACACCGCGTTCGGGACCATCAGGCAGAACTTCCCCGGCGTCGTGCTGAAGATCCTCCCCGGGGACCGGGTGGCGACGATCCGGAGCTACGAGGGGAACGGGAGCGAGCCGCTCCCGTCGCTCTAGGCGCCGTCTTCCCGGAGGCGAGCCACCGTGGATTCGAGATCGCGCCGGACGCGGGCGCGGATCTCCGTCCAGATCTCGTTGCCGATGGAGAGGAACGCTTCGGCGACCGTCGGGTCGAACTGGATGGCGGCAAAGCGCCGGACCTCGTCCCGGGCGTCCTCCGCGGAGAGCGCCCGCCGGTACGGGCGGTCCGAGGTCATGGCGTCGAACGTGTCCACCACCGCGAAAATCCTCGCGCCGAGAGGGATTTCCTCCCCCTTCAAGCCTCGCGGGTAGCCGGAGCCGTCCCACCGCTCCTGGTGGCAGAGCACGATGTCGAGGGCCGGCTCGAAGTACGCGATGTGCCGGAGCATCCGGTACCCCATCTCCGGGTGCTTCCGCATCTCCCGCCACTCGTCGGGATCGAGCTTCCCGGGCTTGCGCAGGATCGCGTCGGGCACGCCGATCTTCCCCACGTCGTGGAGCATCGCTCCCCGCCGGATCCACGCCAGGTCGGCCTCGCCGACTCCCACGCGCCGCGCGACCTGCACGGCGTACTCCACCACGCGGAAGGAGTGTCCCTGCGTCTCGTTGTCCCGGTAGTCGAGCGCGGTCACCAGCGCGTGGAGGGTCGCCTCGTAGGACGCCTCGAGCTCGCGGGTTCGCCTCCTCACCATCTCTTCCAGGTGGAGCTGGTACGCCCGGTTCTCGAGGACCAGCGAGCGATTCCGCAGGGTCCGCTCGACGACGATCCGGACCTCTTCGATGTTGAACGGCTTCGCGACGTAGTCGGCCGCGCCCTCACGGATCGCGCCGATCGCCGTGTCCACGTCCACGACACCTGTGACCATGATCACGTCGATGTCGGCGTCGTGCGCCTTGACCCTCCGCAGGAGGACGAAACCGCTCTCTCCGGGCATGTCGATGTCCGACAGGACGAGGTGGATGCCTCCCTCCCGCACGATGGCGAAGCCCTCGGCCGCGTTCGAAGCCGTGCGGATCCTGTAGCCGTACGCGTCGAGGGCGTCGGCCAGGAGCTCCCGCACCGACAACTCGTCGTCCACCACCAGAATGTGGTTTCGCGGACCGTTTTCGCCGGGTGCCGTCATCGGGAACGCTTCTCCTCTCCTCGGGCACGCACCGGCCGGGGGACGGCGGGGGATTCTATCGCTTGGGTCATGGAAACCCAAGGGGGACGCCCGGGCGGACGGCGGTCCCGAGCGGTGCCCGGTGGCGCGAGCGTCAGGTGACGTCCATCCAGCTCGAGCCGGTCTTTCGGTCCACCAGGAGCGGGACCTCGAGCGGGCGCACCTCCTCCATGAGCTTCCGCACGAGCGGCTCGACGCGGGCGACCTCGTCCTCCGGGACCTCGAGGAGCAGTTCGTCGTGCACCTGGAGGAGCATCCTCGATCGGAGGCCGAGGTCCTGCAACGCGCCGTCCACCCGGAGCATCGCCATCTTCATGAGGTCCGCCGCGGTCCCCTGGACCGTGGTGTTGACGGCCGCGCGCAGCGCCGCCTCCTCCGCGGCCCGCCCCGCTCTGCCGTTCAGGTCGGGGAAGAAGCGGACGCGACCGAAGAGCGTCCTCACCTCCATCGTCCTCCGGGCCTCCTCCCGCACGCGCTCGATGTACGCCTTCACCGCGCGGAACCGCCCGAAGTACGCCTCGATGAACCGCTTCGCGTCGGCGCGGGAGATCCCCTGGTCGCGCGCGAGACGGCCCTCGGACATCCCGTAGAGGACGCCGAAGTTCACCGCCTTCGCCCGGCGGCGCATCTCGTCGGTCACGAGCGCCGGCGCGACACCGAAGATCCTCGCGGCCGTGCGGCGGTGGATGTCCTCCCCCGCGCGAAACGCCGCGATCAGCTCCGGGTCGCCGCAGAGGTGCGCGAGCACGCGAAGCTCCACCTGGGAGTAATCCGACGCGAGGAACACGAAGCCTTCCGCCGGAACGAACGCCGAGCGGATCCTGAGCCCCATCGGGGTGCGCGCCGGGATGTTCTGGAGGTTGGGATCCGAGGAGGAGAGCCGGCCGGTGGCGGCGCCGGTGGGATGGTACGAGGTGTGGACGCGGCCGGTCTCCGGGTTGACGAGCTGCGGGAGGGCGTCCACGTACGTCCCCTTGAGCTTCGCCAGCTCGCGGTACTCGAGGATCCTGCGGGCAATCTCGTGCTCGCCCGCGAGGTCCTCGAGCGTCGAGGCGTCGGTGGAGGCGACGCCGCTCTTCGCCGTCTTGCGACCCGGCTTCATGCCGAGCCGCTCGAACAGCACCACGCGAAGCTGCTTCGGGGAGTCCACGTTGAACGGAGCGCCGGCGAGGGCGTGGATCTCCCTGCGCGCCCGGTCGAGCGCCTCCGCCATCTCGACGGACATCGCTGAGAGACGGTCCACGTCCACGCGGATCCCGTGCGCCTCCATCCGAGCGAGCACGGGCAGGAGCGGCCCGTCCACCTCCCGGTAGAGGACGTCGAGCCCCTTCGCGGCGAGCCGGGGCTCGAGCGCGTCCGCGAGCCGGAGCGCCACGTCCGCGTCCTCGGCCGCGTACTCGGTCACTCGGGCGACGTCCACCCGGTTCAGCGTGATCTGCCTGGCACCGCTCCCGGCCACGTCCTCGTACCGGATCGTCTCGTGTCCGAGGAGGTCCCTGGCCAGGCCGTCCAGATTGAACGTCTGCCGGTCCGGCTCGAGGAGGAACGCGGCAACCATCGTGTCGAGGTGCCATCCCTCGACCGGGAGCCCGTGCCGGCGCAGGACGTGGAGGTCGTACTTGACGTTCTGCCCGATCTTCCCCACCGCGGGATCCGCCAGGAGCGGCCCGAGGACTTCCCGGAGCGTCGCGAGCGGAAGCTGCTCGGGCGCGCCGAGGTAGTCGTGGCCCACGGGGACGTACGCGCCGCTCGCCGGCGCCCAGGAAAGCGAGATCCCGACGAGGCCGGCCCGGAGCGGATCGACGCCGTCGGTCTCGGTGTCCACGGCGAACCGGCCTGCGACCCGGCAGGCCGCGACCGCCGTCTCGAGGTCGGAGCGGGTGAGCACCGTGTGGTAGTCGGCGCCGGCGGGCGCGTCTGCCGCGGGGGCGCCCGGCGTCTCTCCGGCCTCGGCCTCCGCGAGGAGCGTCCGGAAGCCCAGTTCGCGGAAGAGCGCGGCGAGCCGCTCGCTGTCCGGCGGCTCCATCGCGAGCGCTTCG
Organism: Acidobacteriota bacterium; assembly: GCA_041494445.1. Taxonomy (GTDB): domain Bacteria; phylum Acidobacteriota; class Polarisedimenticolia; order Polarisedimenticolales; family JAIQFR01; genus JAIQFR01. Next base: position 21,793 of record JBGQAU010000047.1, read on the forward strand.
GCGTCGAACTTCACCGGGACCTTTCGGTCCACCGTGGCCAGCTCGCGTGAGAGCCGCGCCAGCTCCGCGTGGTCGCGGACCGACTGCCAGGCCTTGCGGCCGCTCCCCTTCTCGAGGTCCTTGAGGGCGCGGACCAGCTCGCGGTGGTCCTTCGCGGCGCCGCGCCCCGGCGCCCCGGCCCCCGGCAGGAGCGGCGGGCGCGCGTCCTGCTCGAGCGCTTCCCGCAGATCCTCGAGCCTCTCGCGGAACGCGGGGTCGGCCTCGACCTCGAGGAGATCCCCGAGACGCGTCGCGAGCGATTGCCGGGCCGCTCGCGCGGCGTCGCTCGTCGCTGCGGAGGGCGGGTCCTCCGCGTCGGCGGCCTCGAGGGCGAGGAGGAGCGCGTCCCGAGCCTCGAACACCGCCACGAGGCGCTCCGCCCTGCCGATAACCTCCTCGACCCCGCCGTACGCCGCGACCATGGCGATCGCGGTCTTCTCGCCGACGCCGGGCACTCCGGGGATGTTGTCCACGGAATCGCCCATCAGGCCGAGCACGTCGCGCACGCGCTCGGGGGGCACGCCAAACGCCTCCTTCACCCCGGCGGCATCGAGCCGGACGTTCTTCGAGGGGTTCAGGACCGAGACGCGCTCTTCCACGAGCTGGAGCAGGTCCTTGTCCGACGCGACGACCACCACGTCGAACCCCGCCTCGCGGCCGAGGCGCGCGTACGTGGCGATCAGGTCGTCGGCCTCGTACCCGGCCAGCTCGAGGACCGGGATCCTGAGCGCCTCGCAGACCTTCTTCGCGTACGGGACCTGAACGTTCAGGTCCTCGGGAGCGGGCGGGCGGTGCGCCTTGTAGTCCGCGTACCGGTCGTGACGGAACGTGGGCCCGGGCAGGTCGAAAGCGACGGCGAGGTGAAGCGGCTTCTCCTCGTTGACGAGCTTCCTGAGCATCGTCGTGAAGCCGTACACCGCGCCGGTCGGCAGGCCTTCCGCGTTGCTGAGCCCGCGGATCGCGTAGAACGCGCGAAAGAGCTGAGACGTGCCGTCGACGAGGTAGAGGGTCTTCTCGCGCACGTCGTCCGCCATGGGGGGCTCCCGGCGCGCATGATAGCCCGTCTACTCCACGGCGTGCCCGATCACGTCGCGGACGGTGCCCGGACGATCGAGATCCTCGAGGGCGAAGAAGCCGGGGCCCGTGCGGGCGAGGGTGCGGGACGCGACCGGCGGCGGGCGCGCCCGGAGACCGAGGCACTCCAGGATGGCGCGGATGGCCTCGGGCGGTAGCCGCGGGTTTGAACGCGTGAGACCGCGATCTCACCGAGGCCGATCCCTTCACGCATCAGCTACCCGAGGCCTGATCACCGAGCAGCGCCTCGATGGCACGCCTGAGGGGAGGAAGATCTTCCTCCGCGATTTCCCAGACTCGCGGATCCTTCACAACGGCACGGCTTCACGCATCACGCGTTCCCGTAGAAGAGGATGCAGTCCTTCGGGCTCCACCACGTCCACCTTCCGTCCCAACAGATCCTCGAGGTCCATGACCAGACCGCCAGGGAAGAACCGACTGTGGTCCGCTCGAGCCTCCACCAGGAAGTCCACGTCGCTCTTGGGGCCGGCGTCTCCCCTGGCCACCGACCCGAACACGCGCACGTTGATCG
>JBGQAU010000070.1:0-17360 GCA_041494445.1 Acidobacteriota bacterium
CTGCCGGCGTTGCGCGCCGCCGCGCAGCTCGAGGGACAGGCGCCCTCGGACGCCCTGTTCGCCCGCGCCGCCGCCGAGGCTGCGGCGGAGGCCCGCCCGATCACCGACCTCCGCGGGACGGAGGCCTTCAGGCGCCTCCTGGTCGAGGTGCTGGCGCGCCGCGCGCTCGCCCAGGCCTTCGCCCGCGCGCTGGAGCGCGCCGCGTGAGCGCCGAGATCGTCGTCCGTCTCGAGGTCAACGGCCAGGAGCACGCCGTCGCGGTCAAGGCGAACACGACCCTGCTGGCGCTGCTGCGCAACCACCTGAACCTGACCGGGACGAAGAAAGGGTGCGAGGCCGGGGACTGCGGCGCCTGCACGGTTCTCCTGGACGGTCACCCCGTCGCGTCCTGCATCACGCTCGCAGCGCAGGTGGACGGGAAGAAAGTCACGACCATCGAGGGGCTTTCGCAAGGGAACGGACTGCACCCGCTGCAGAAGTCCTTCGTCAAGCATGGGGCGCTTCAGTGCGGGTACTGCACCCCCGGTACGATCATGGCCGCCAACGCTCTGATCGAAAGGTGCCCCGCTCCCTCCGAGGAGGACGTCAAGGAGGCGCTCGGCGGCAACCTCTGCCGGTGCGCCGCCTACCCGCGGATCCTGAAGGCCGTGCAGGGGTGGAAGGCCTTCGAGTCGGTTCCGCTCGACACGCGCCCGTTGAACGACTCCGAGCGCGACCAGAAGCGCGACCACGACGTCGTCGGCCACGGCGTCACGCGCTACGACGCGCCGGACAAGGTCTCGGGGCGGGCCAAGTACACGGCCGACCTGAGGCTCCCCCGCATGATCTACGGGAAGATCCTGACGAGCCCGATCCCCCACGGGATCGTCCGGCGGATCGACGTGAGCCGTGCTCGCGCCCTTCCCGGCGTGCTGGACGTGATCACCGGCGCGGACGTCCCGGACATGTGGTACGGCGTCAGTCCCGCCCGCTACGACGAGCGGATCCTGGCGAAGGACCGCGTCCGCCACGTCGGCGACGAAGTGGCCGCGGTCGCCGCCGTCGACGAGGAGACCGCGGAGAGGGCGCTCTCGCTCATCGACGTCGATTACGAGGTCCTGCCGGCGGTCTTCGACCCGGACGAGGCGATGGCACCGGGTGCCCCGGTGATCCATCCCGAGGCCCCCCGCTACGCCGGCAACATCAACACGCGCGTCGAGTGGGCCTTCGGCGATGTGGAGAAGGGATTCGAGGAGGCCGACCACGTCCGGGAACAGCGCTTCGTCGGGAACCGGACGTACCAGAACCCGATCGAGCCCCATGCGGCGCTGGCGCGCTGGGAGCATCACGGGCAGCGGCTGACGCTCTGGTCGGCGACTCAGACGCCGCACTACCTGCACAGGACGCTGTCGCGGGCGCTCGGCGTCCCCATGGGCGCGATCCGGGTGATCAAGCCTGCCGTCGGCGGCGGGTTCGGGTGCAAGGCGGAGACGACGGCGCTCGACTTCTGCGCCGCGATCCTCGCGCGGCGGACCGGCCGCCCCGTGATGATGGAGTACACGCGGGAGGAGATGGTCGCGCACTTCCGCGGGCGTCACAAGCAGTACATGGACCTCAAGATCGGGGTGAAGCGGGACGGGACGATCGTCGCGGTCAGGTTCCGCTCGGTCCTCGACGGAGGCGCGTACACGTCGTACGGCGTGATCACCGCGTACTACGCCGGCTCGATGCTGCCGACGCTCTACAAGTTCCCGAACTACGAGTACGACGGTCTGCGGGTGTACACGAACCTGCCGGCCTCCGGGGCGTTCCGCGGGCACGGCGTGCCCCAGCCGCGGTTCGCGTTCGAGTCGATGATGGACATGCTCGCGGAGGACCTCGGGCTCGACCCGTTCGAGATCCGTCTCCGCAACGCGATGACGCCGGAGACCCGGACCTGCAACGCGCTCGACGTCTCGTCCTGCGAGTTCCGCGCGACTCTCGAGAAGGCTCGCGAGGAATCGGGGTGGCGCGCGAAGAAGGGGCGGCTCCCGCGCGGCAAGGGGATCGGCGTCGGATGCGGCGGGTTCGTCTCCGGCGCCGGGTACCCGATCTATCGGTCGGAGTTCCCGCACTCGAACGCGATGATCCGCGTGCACGAGGACGGCACGGGGGCTTCGCTGCACATCGCCGCGGCGGACATCGGCCAGGGCTCCGACACCGTGCTCGTGCAGATCGCCGCGGAGGAGATGGGAATCCCGTACGAGTGGGTGTGGCTCGCCGACTGCGACTCGGTGCTGAGCCCCCTCGACCTCGGATCGTACTCCAGCCGCGTCACGCTGATGGGCGGGAACGCCGTCCTCCAGGCGGCGAGCGCGGTCAGGCTGCAGGTCCTCGAGACCGCCGGGAAGCACCTCGGCTGCGACCCGCACGGCCTGGTCGCGAGGAACGGGCGGGTCTTCGTCGCCGCGCACCCCGCCGTCGGGATGGACTGGGCGGAGGCCGCGCGGCTCGCCTTCTCGGCGCGCGGCCCCGTCGTCGGGGTCGGCTCCTACTCGCCGCCGAAGCATCTGGGGGGCGAGTTCAAGGGAGGGACCGTCGGCACGTCGCCCGCGTACAGCTTCTCCACCGCGGTCGCCGAGGTGACGGTGGACCTCGAGACGGGATACGTCACCGTCGACCGGATCACCGACTTCAGCGACGCCGGGACCGTCGTCAACCCCGTCACGTTTCACGGCCAGGTGGAGGGGGCGATGATCATGGGGCTCGGCGAAACCCTCCTAGAGGACACGACCTTCGACGCGTCGGGGGCGCCGGAGAACCCGAACCTCCACGACTACCTCGTGCCGACGATTCGCGAGACCCCGGAGATCCGCACGGCCGCGGTCGAGAGCTACGAGCCGCGCGGGCCGTTCGGGGCGAAGGAGATCGGCGAGGGGTCGCTCCTGCCGGCGCTCGGCGCGATCGCCAACGCGATCTACGACGCGTGCGGCGTGCGGGTGGCGGAGCTTCCGATCACGCCGGAAAAGATCCTGAGGGGGCTGGGGAAGCTGCCGGAGGGGCACCTCGATCCGGCCGCCGCGCGCCGGGGATGTCGGAGCTAGGCATGAGCGGAGCCAAGGCACCGGACGCCGTTCTCGCGGGAAGCCGTCCCCGGCGGCCGCGGGCCCGGACGCAGGAGAAGCTGGAACACCTGCTGTCGGTGGCGGCGGCGCTCATCGCGCGCCGGGGGTACGAGCAGACCGCGATCCGCGATGTCGGTCGCGCCGCCGGCGCCAGCCTGCCCGGGATGTACTACTACATCAGAAGCAAGGAGGACCTCCTCTTCCAGATCCAGCACCGCACGTTCTCGTCGCTCCTCGAGGCGCAGGAGCGGGAGTTCGCGGTGGAGGAGCCTTCCGAGCGGAAGCTCCGCCGGCTGATCGTCGGGCACCTCACGTTCTACGCGCGCCATCCGAACGAGATGAAGGTCTGCACGTTCGAGCTGGAGTCGGTGCGCGACGAGGCGTACCGCGAGATCGAGCAGCTCCGGCGGCGCTACTACCGGCTGCTGGCTTCCGTCGTCGGCGACCTCCTGAAGCAGGCCGGCAGGGAGGATCCCCCGGGTCCCGCGAGCCGGCACGTCACGCTCTTCGTCTTCGGGATGCTCAACTGGATCTTCATGTGGTACGACCCGCAGCGCGACGGTCCGGTGGAGCGCCTCGGGGACGAGATGGCGGACCTCGTGTTGACCGGCCTCTCCCGCCGGGGAGAGGCGCGATGACGCGCCGCAGGACGCCGGCCGGCCCGCCGCCCGACCCGCTCGTCGAGATCGGCGAGCCGGTCGAGCGGCTCGAGATGGACGCCTACCGGGAGTTCGTGCGGCTGGCGGAGGCCGGCCAGCCCGTCGCGCTCGCGACCGTCGTCGGCACCGACGGCTCCGCGCCCCGCGGCATGGGCGCGGCGATGGCGGTGCGCGAGGACGGGACGATCGCAGGGACGGTCGGCGGTGGAGACCTGGAGCACGAGATCGTCCGGCACGCGCTCCAGTCCCTCGCCGACGGTCGGCCGAGACGCTTCCACTACGACTTCGCCGGGGGCGTCGCGCAGAACCTCGACAAGGCCTGCGTCGGCAAGACGGACTTCTACATCCAACCGTCTCTCGTGCCGCCGCGGCTCCACGTGTTCGGCGCCGGCCACATAGGGATCGCGCTGGCGCCCATCGCCGAGGCGGCCGGCTTCCGGGTGACGGTGATCGACGACCGGCCGGGCTATCCCGACGTCGCGCGCTTTCCCGACTCCGTGCGCCTCGTCAACGCGCCGATCCCCGCCGCCGTCGAGCCGCTTCCCTTCGACGAATCCACCTTCGTGGTCATCGTGACTCACGGCCACGAGCAGGACGGGGCCGTGCTCGCCGCGTGTCTCCACAGGCCGTGGCGCTATCTTGGAATGATCGGGAGCCGGGCGAAGGTTTCCCGGCTCTTCAAGAGCCTCGGAAGGGACGAGGCGTCCCGTCGGCGGCTCGCCGAGGTACGCGCGCCGATCGGCCTGGACGTCGGTGGGCGCTCGCCGGGGGAAATCGCCGTCTCGATCGCGGCCGAGATGCTGGCGGTCCGCTACGGGCGGCGGGAGTTGGCGCCCATGCGTGACCGCGCGCGAAGGCAGGGCGCCGCCGCCTCGAAACGTGACGTGACTTCGGGTACGAGACACCAAGGAGCCTGACGATGGACATGTTCCCCTCGAAGCCGGCCTCCGAGTTGAAGTTCCACGACGTGTTGTACGAGAAGAAGGACATGGTGGCCCGGATCACGATCAACCGGCCCGAGGTCTACAACTCGTACTCCACCGACACCCTGCGCGAGCTGATCGCGGCGTTCGACGACGCGTCGTGCGACGACAAGGTCGGCGTCATCGTCTACACCGGCGCCGGCGACAAGGCGTTCTGCACCGGCGGGGACGTCAAGGAGTACGCGTCGGTCTACACCCAGCGGCCGCGCGACTACTGGAAGTACATGGGAGTGTTCAGCCGCTACATCGAGGGCATCCTCCGGAACGGCAAGGTGACGATCGCGCGGATCAACGGCATGGCGGTCGGGGGAGGGAACGAGTCGCAGCTCGCCTGCGACCTGGCCGTGATGGCCGACGACACCTACCTCGCGCAGGTCGGCACCAGCGTCGGCAGCGTCGCGTGCGGCGGCGCCACCCAGTGGCTGAGCATCCACGTCGGCGACCGCCGGGCGCGCGAGATGCTGTTCCTGAACCCCAGGATCCCCGCGAAGCAGGCGCTCGAGTGGGGGCTCGTCAACCGGGTCGTGCCGCGCGACCGGCTCGACGCCGAGGTCGCCGCGATCGCGGAGCAGTGCCTCGACAAGTTCCCCGAGTGCACCCGGTACACGAAGCAGCAGCTCAACTACTGGAAGGAGGCCGCCTGGTTCTCCACGGTCGGCCACGCCAGGGACTGGCTCTCGACGCACTTCACCTCGCTCGAGCCCTACGAGGGAATGCAGGCGTTCGTCGAGAAGCGCAAGGCGAACTACCGCGGCCTCCGGCAGGCGGCGGCCGACGGGAAGAGCAGCGAGTTCCTCTGGGGCCCGTACCGGCACGCGTGCCCGTCGTGTGGCGCCAAGGGGATCCCCTCGGAGTTCGCGTTCTGCGGGAAGTGCGGGGCCAAGCTCGAGACGAAGTGAGAGGGAGCTGCCATGGATCTGGGGCTCGCGGGAGAGGCCGCACTGGTGACGGGGGGGAGCCGCGGGATCGGTGCCGCGGTCGTCGTCGCGCTGGCTCGCCAGGGATGCGACGTCGCGTTCACGTACCACGGGCGCGCCGACGCGGCCGAGGCGGTGGCGGTGAAGGTCCGTGCCCTGGGCCGGCGCGCGATGGCGATCAAGGCGGACGTCGCGAGTTTCGCGGACGCCGAGAAGACGGTCACGACCGTCGTCCGGGATCTGGGCCGCCTCGACATCCTCGTCTGCAATGCCGGGATCACCTGGGACGGGGTCATCTGGAAGATGACCGAGAAGCAGTGGGACACCGTCATCGAGACCAATCTCAAGGGGTACTTCAACTACAACCGCGCCGTCGCGGGAATCTTCAAGGATCAGCGCAGCGGGAAGATCGTCAACGTCTCCTCGATCAACGGGCTTCGGGGCAAGTTCGCGCAGAGCAACTACTCGGCGTCCAAGGCCGGGAACATCGCGCTGACCAAGGCGCTGGCACGGGAGCTCGGCAAGTTCAACGTCAACGTCAACTGCGTCGCCCCCGGCATGGTGATGACCGAGATGGCGGAGTCGATCCCTCCGGAGTTCCTCAACGCGGCGGTGAAGGAGACGGTCCTGGGCCGGATCGCCGCACCCGAGGACGTGGCGAACGTGATCGCCTTCCTCTGCTCGGACGCGTCTCGCCATGTCACGGGAGAGGTCGTCAAGGTGGACGGGGGGCAGTACATCTAGCGCCGTGCGCGGCGGTCCGACCAGGAGCGTTTCACAGATGGCACGCGTGGGAGTCATCGGTATCGGGCACGGGCAGTTCGGTCGACGTACCGACGCGACGGTGCAAGAGCTCGCCTTCGAGGCCTACCGCGAAGCCCTCCGGGACGCGGGCATCACGCCCGACGCGATCGACGCTTCGGTGATCGGTTCCGTGCCGGAGTACCACAAGCAGCGATCGCTCGCGGGGGTCGTCCAGGAGTATCTCGCCCTCAATCCCAAGGCAACGTGGCTCACCGAGGTCGCCTGCGCGTCCGGATCCGCCGCCGTCCGGACCGCCTGGATGGCGATCCGCTCGGGGCTGCACGATGTCGTCGCGGTCATCGGCTGCCAGAAGATGACCGAGCTGACCACGGCGGAGATCCTGGCGCTCATGGGCCGTGTCGGCGAGGTCCAGTGGGAGTCGGTCTTCGGCACGACGTTCCCCGGCTATTACGCGATGTTCGCCCGCCGCCACATGCATGAGTTCGGCACGACGCGGGAGCACCTCTCCCTCGTCGCCGTCAAGAACCACTACTACGGCGCGCGCAATGACAAGGCGCTGTTCCGGAAGGAGATCACCGTCGAGAAGGCGTCGGCTTCCGACCCGGTGGCGTCGCCGTTCCTCGTCTACGACTGCTGCGCCAACGCCGACGGGGCGGCGTGTCTGATCCTCGCATCGGAGGAGCGTGCGAAGGCGACGAGCGACCGGGTGGTTTGGCTCGACGGCATCGGCTGCGCCTCCTCGAGCATGTCCGTCTTGCGCCGTCCGGATCTCACCAGCCTGCCCTCGGCGGTCCTGGCCTCCCGCCAGGCGTACAGGATGGCCGGGATCACCGCAGGTGACGTGAAGGTCGCCGAGGTCCACGACTGCTTCACGATCGCGGAGATCATGGCCTACGAGGATCTCGGCTTCTGCGAGAAGGGGCAGGGCGGTCCGTTCATCGCGGAGAGGCAGTCGTACATCGGCGGCGCGACGCCCGTGAACGTGGACGGAGGGCTGAAAGCGAAGGGACACCCGATCGGAGCCACGGGCGTTTCCATGGCCTACGAGATCGTGAGGCAGCTCCGCGGCGAGTGCGGCGAGCGCCAGGTGCCCGGTGCCGACGTCGGACTGACCCACAACGTGGGGGGGATCGGCCAGTACTGCTTCGTGAACGTCTACCGGAGGGACTAGCGCCGTGTTCCAGTGGTTCGGGAAGGTCAGCTATTGCCCCCACACGAAAGTGTCGGAGTTCGCCGACCACCTCAAGGGCGGGCGGATCATGGCCTCGCGCTGCGCGGAGTGCGGATTCATGTCTTTCCCGCCGCGCGCGGACTGTCCGAAGTGCTTGGGCGGCGAGTTCGAGTTCAGGGAGCTCTGCGGCCGGGGGACGGTGGTGACGTACACGAGGATCGACGCCGCCCCGGCGGGGTTCGAGGACGTCGCTCCCTACACCGTCGGCGTCGTGGATCTCGAAGAGACCGGGCGCCTGCTCGCCTGGTTCGGCCCGTCGATCCCGGAGGACCGGATCCGTATCGGCATGCCGATCCAGGTGGTACCCCGACTGTTCGAGGAGCTGGAGGAGATCAAGGTGTACTACAGCCTGGAGCAGCCCGGCACCGTCTGGGGCAAGGAGCCCGAGACGCGGCCGGCCGGTGGCGCGGAGAGGGGAAAGTGAGCGACGAGAGAAGCCAGGTCCACCTCACGGTGAAGGACGGCGTCGCCTTAATCACCCTCGACGCGCCCCCGCTCAACATCCTGACGGCCGGCATGATGGGGGGGATCTCCCTGGCGCTGGAGCAGGCGCAGTCCGACCGGTCGCTCAAGGCGGTGGCGTTCACCGCGAACGGGAAGGCGTTCAGCGCAGGTGCCGACGTCGGAGAGCACCGACCGGAGCAGGCGCCGGAGATGATCGCCGCGTTCAGCCGGATGTTCGCGCTCCTCGGCGCCCTCGACCTCCCCCTCGTGATGGCCGTGGACGGCGCGGCGCTCGGCGCGGGATTCGAGCTCGCGATGATGGGCGACGTGCTGCTCGCCAGCGAGCGGGCCAAGTTCGGGCAGCCTGAGATCCGGCTGGGCTTCTTCGCGCCGGTGGGCGTCGCGTGGCTCCCGGCCCGGATCGGCCCGGCGCGAGCGATGGAGATCACCTGCTCCGGGCGGACGTACACCGCCGCGGAAATGCACGCGATGGGCCTGGTGTCGCGCGTGGTGCCGGCGGAGGAGCTTCCGGCCGCGCTGGAGGCCGCGCTCGCCGACTTCCGGCGTGCGAGCCCGCTCGTGATGCGGCTCAATGCGGGGATGGTGAGGCGGCTCGGGGGTCGGCCTTTCGAGGAGGCCCGGCGGGAGGCGGAGAAGGTCTTCCTCGAGGAGTTGATGCCCTCCGAGGACGTGCGGGAAGGGATCGCGTCCTTCTTCGAGAAGCGCGAGCCGGTCTGGAAGGGCCGTTGAGCGGTGCCGCGGGTCGGCGGGCGGCGCCGGTGGAGGCCGGATGAGGATCCTGGTGATCGGCGCGGGGGCGCTCGGCGGGCTGATCGGCGCGTACCTCGCCGAGGCCGGCGAGGACGCCACCCTGCTCGACGTCAACCAGGCGCGCACCCGGCTCCTTACCGACATGGGTATCTTCATCACGCAGGAGGGGAAGGAAGAGCGCTGCTTCCGGGTCCGCGTCGTTTCCTCGGTCGAGGGCCTCGCCCCGTTCGACCTGATCTTCGTCGCGGTGAAAAGCTATCAGACCGAGGACGCCCTCCGCGCGGTGATGCCGGTCATCGGCCCGTCGACCCGGCTGCTCTCCCTCCAGAACGGAATCGGCAACACCGAGGTGATGGCGCGGATCGTTGGCCCCGAGCGGGTGCTTTGCGGGATCACTTACCACAGCATCCAGCACACCGGCCCCAACCGCCTGCACTACCGAGCCGGGATCAAGCCGATCCAGATCGCTCCCTACGCCGGGGAGGTGACGCCCGAGATCGAGTCCATCGGCGAGATCCTCCGCCGGGCGGGGCTCGAGACCGACGTCGTCGGCGCCATCGACCACGTCATCTGGCAGAAGCTGCTGCACAACGCGGTCGTCAACCCGGTCTCGGCGGTGACCGGCCTGACCTGCCGGGAGATGCTCTCCGACGAGGACCTGATGGCCTTCATGCGCGATCTCTGCGGCGAGATCGTCGCCGTGATGCGCGCCCGCGGCGTGCCCATCATCGACCAGGAGGATCCGTTCCGCCCCGTCATCGGCTCGCTCAAGGCGCTCGGGAAGAACCGGCCCTCGATGTGGCAGGACCTGACCCGCGGCCAGCAGACCGAGGTGGACGCGATCAACGGCGCGATCGTGGTCGAGGGCGACCGTCTCGGCTTGAAGGCCCCGCACAACACGGCCCTGGTTCACTTCATCCATTCCAGGGAGCGGCAGAAGATCCTGCGCGGGCGGGAGATCGCGCGCAAGCTCGAGCTGGCCGCCGCCGCGAGGCCGCAGGTGCGGACGCGGCCCACCCCGATGGGCCCGGACGGAGGGATGCCCGCCGGCAGCTCGCCTCTCGAGAGCGCCCTCGCGCTCAAGGAGATGGTCCACGCGTACTATCAGGACCTGCAGGCGGCATCGGACGATCCGCAGCGGCTGGTCGCCTGCTGCTCGGGCCTGGGACCCGTCGAGCTGGTGCGCGCGCTCGGGATGACACCGTACTTCCCGGAGAATCACGCTGCGCTGATCGGGGCCAGCCGGCAGACCGGCAGGTACATCTCCCGCGCGGCGGCCGAGGGGTTCTCGCAGTTCGTCAGCTCGGGGATGCGCTGCGACATCGGCGCGCTGCTCGCCGGCGACAGCCCGCTGGTCTCGGCGCACGGCGTGGCCGGGCCTCCGCGGCCCGACGTGGTCGTCTACAGCACCAACAACGGCCACAGCCTGCTCCGATGGTTCGAGTACTACGGAGGCCACTATCGGATCCCGGTCTTCGGCCTCCATCCCCCCGCGTCGCTGGGCGAGATCGAGCAGATCGACGTGGACGCCGCGGTGCACCAGATGCTCCGGCTGGCGACCCGGCTCGAGAAGGTCGCGGGGACCCGCCTCGACATCGATCGCCTGGCCGAGGTGGTGGGGTACTCGGCCCAGGCGGCGGCGCTGTGGGCCGAGATTCTCGCCATGGGGCGCGCCGTGCCCGCGCCGCTCTCCTTCTTCGACACCCTCGTGCACGTGGCCCCCATGGTGCTCCTGCGCGGCACGCCTCAGGCCGTCGAGTACTACACGCTGCTCAAGGCCGAAGTGGAGGGCCGCCTGTCGCGCCAGGTGGCCGCCGTGCCCGGCGAGCGGCACCGCTTCTACTGGGACGGCCCGCCGATCTGGAGCGCGCTGCGGCCGCTCTCCAGGCTCTTCGCCGATTGCCAGGCGGCCATCGTCGCCTCGACGTTCGGCGCCAACTTCGCCCTGAACGGCCTGGACCCTGACAACCCCGTCGAGAGCACGGCCCGCACGTACATGGGCATCTTCCCCAACCGGTCGGAAGACTACAAGGCGGCATTCCTGGTGCAGAAGATCGAGGAGTACGGCGCGGATGGCGTGGTGTACCACGAGTGCCGGACCTGTCCGGAACACAGCAACGTCCGGTACGGTCTCGAGGTGCGCGTCCGTCGGCTGACCGGCCTCCCGTCGTTCGTCGTCGAGGCCGACTCGCACGACATGAGGCTGTTCTCGACGGAGCGTCTGGAGAGCCTGCTGCTCGACTTCCTCGAGCAGCAGCGCGAGCGGGCGGGCGGACGGGCGTAGCCGCGGTCCGGTGCCGCAGCGGAAAGAGGGTCGAGCCGGTGAAGAAACAACCCCTCGTCGCGGCAGGCGTGGACGCAGGGACGGAGTGCGTCAAGGCGATCGTCGCGACCGTCTCCGGCGACGTGATCGGGCGGGCGGTCGTCCCCACGCGCGGCTACTTCCAGGCCTGCGTCCAGGAAGCGTTCATGGCGGCGCTGGACGACGCGCAGGTGCGCGAGGAGGATCTGGCCGGCGTCTGCGCCACGGGTTTCGCCGCCAGCTGCGTGACGCAGGCGACCCTGACCGTCACGGAGACGGCCTGCCACGCCCTCGGCGCCTTCCACCACTTCCCCCAGGCCATGACCGTGATCAACATCGGAGGGCGGGACCCGCGGCTGATCAAGGTGGACGAGGCCGGCCGGCGCGTCGAGACTCGCGCCGTACGGCGGTGCGCCGTGGGCGTCGGCACCTTCCTGATGTTCACCGCGCGCCACCTCGACGTGCACCCGACGCGCCTGCAGGAGCTGGCGGCGGGGGCGGAGCGACCCGCGCCGGTGAGCAGCTTCTGCTCCGTTTTCTCCGGGACGGAGATCCTCGAGAGGCTCCGCGAGGGGTCCAGCCGCGAGGAAGTGGCGCTCGGCTGCATGCACTCGATCGCCGAGCGGATCCTCGAGATCGGCGGGTTCCAGGAGCCCCTCGTGGTCACCGGCGGCGTCGCCGAGTACTTCCCCGGCGTGCTCAGGTCGCTGGAGGCGCTGTCGGGCCTTTCCGCCGCCGTGGTGCCCCAGCCGATCTTCGCGGGCGCCCTGGGGGCGGCCCTCAAGGTGTCCGAGGGAGAGCAGGACGCATGAGCGCTGAAGCGCTTCCCGGCGGGCCGCGTGCCGTGGGCCACGCTCGCTCGACGGTTCGCGACGGCAGCATCATCTACTCCACGCTGGAGCCCGTCGGGCCCCGGGAAACCGTCGGCTCCATGCTGGCCAGGAACGCGGATCGCATGGCCGAGAAGGCGATCTTCAGCGAGAAGCGCGGCGGGCGGTTCGTCGGCGTGACGTGGGAGGACTTCCTCTACGACGTGGTCTCCTTCGGTCAGTTCCTGGCCTCCTTCGGCATCGGCAAGAAGGACCGCGTCGCCGTGTTCTCGCCGAACCGCGGCGAGATGCTGGTGGCGGAGTTCGCCGTGATGTGCCTCGGCGCCGTCTACGTCCCGGTCTTCCCCGGGTACTCCGCGGAGCAGAACCGCGCGCTGATCGATCACTCCGGTCCGGTGGCGCTCCTTCTGTCGGACCAGCAGCAGCTCGACAAGGTCTACGTGCCCCCGTCGGTCCGCCTGATCGTCTCGTTCGAGCCCATCGCCAGGGCGAGGGTGGACGACGCGATCGCGGGACGCAAGGCGGAGTACTTCACCTTCAAGGCGGCCCTCCGGCGCAACGGGACCGGCGACCAGGACGACCTGCGCCTCAAGATGTTCCTGTGGTCGGCCGCGCGCGTGAATCCCGACGAGCCGTGCGTCATGATGTACACCTCGGGGACGACCGGCCTGCAGAAAGGGGTCCTCCTGAGCCACGACAACATCCTCTCGCAACAGCGGGCGCTCTCGGCGCTGTGGCGGATCGGCCCCGACGACCGTCTCCTGTCCTACCTGCCGTGGCACCACAGCTTCGGCGGGATCTTCGAGAAGTACACGGCGCTGTACCGGGGCGCGACGCTGGCTCTCGACGACAGCTTCGGAGAGGACTTCGACCTCCTGCTCAGGAACTGGAAGGAAGTCCGCCCGACCGTTTTCTTCAGCGTGCCGAAGATCTACCAGCAGCTCGTGGACCACGTCCGGCTCCACCCGGAGGACGAGAGCCGGGTCTTCCACGAGGAGCTGAGCTTTCTCTTCACGTCCGCGACTCCCCTGCCGGCCAACCTGTCCGACTTCTTCGCGTCGAGGAGGATTCCCGTGGTCGAGGGATGGGGTCTGACGGAGACCTCCCCCTGCTGCACGCTGACCGACATCGAGGAGCCCCGGACCGTCCCGGGAATGGTGGGGTACCCGCTGCCGGGAGTGAAGATTCGGCTCGCGAGCGACGGGGAGATCCTCGTGCAGGGACCGAACGTGACGCGCGGGTATCACGACGACCCCGACGCGACCGCGAAGGTGCTCCCCGGCGACGGCTGGTTCCGCTCGGGAGACCTCGGGTCGTTCGTCGGTGCCGGCGTCAGGTTCGTCACCCGGAAGGACCGCGTGTTCAAGATGCTCAACGCGGAGAACGTGGTCCCGACCGAGATCGAGAACGACCTGGCCGGCAGGAACAGGTACATCCGGCACGTCATCGTGGCGGGAGACGGGAGGAGCTTCCTCACCGCGCTGATTTTCCCCAACTTCTTCCTCATCGAGGAGGAGTTCGGGAAGGACCGGGAGAGGGCCGAGAGCGTGGTCAAGGAGTCGCTCCGGCGCACCGTGCTGGAGTTCAACCAGGAGCACGCGGTGAAGTACGAGCGGCTCGAGGCGTTCGCGGTGGTCAGCAAGGAGCTGTCGATCGAGGACCACGAGCTGACGCCGTCCATGAAGGTGCGCGTGCGGAACGTGCTGCGAAACGCCGAGGAGCACCTCGAGGCGATCTACGAGCCGAGCGAGGACTGCGACTGCCGGTTCCTGCGAAAGGTCATGCGGATGGCGCCGGATCCGAGGCGCTGCTTTCTGGGCAAGGACAGGACGCTCGACCAGTGTCACGAGTGCGGGAGCTTCGTGTTCGGCGACCGGTGAGGGTCGGGGAGGAGGCGACGATGAGCATGGCGGCCGGGTCGGAATCGACGATCGACGCATGGGCGATGACCGCCTCGGGGGCGCCGTTCGAGCGCCGCACCGCTACCCGCCGCCGCCCGGCGGCCGGCGAGGCCGTGGTCGCGGTCGCGGGCTGCGGGGTCTGCCACACCGACGTCTCGTTCCTGCACCACGGGGTGAAGACCCGGGCCGAGCTGCCGCTTGTCCTGGGGCACGAGATCAGCGGCGTCGTGGTCGAGGCCGGGGCGGGGATCGGCTCCGACTGGGTCGGCAAGCCGGTCGTCGTTCCGGCCGTCCTGCCCTGCGGGGAGTGCGATCTCTGCCGCGCCGGGGCCCGGACGATCTGCCGCTCCCAGGTGATGCCCGGAAACGACCGCGACGGCGGGTTCGCGTCCCACGTCGTGGTGCCCGCGCGCTACCTCTGCCGCGTGAGCGAGAAGGTCCTCGAAGGTCACGAGCTGTGGGAGCTTGCGATCGTCTCTGACGCGGTCACCACCCCGTTCCAGGCGATCCGGCGCGCGGGCCTCGCGGCCGGGGACCTCGCGGTGTTCGTCGGGGCCGGCGGCATCGGGATCCACGGGGTCCAGATCGCCGCGGCGGCCGGGGCGAAGGTGATAGCGCTCGACGTGAACCCTGCGAAGCTCGACGTCGCGCTGGCCTCCGGCGCGTCGGCCGCCGTGAACGTCTCGGGCCTGGCGATGAAGGACCTGCTCAAGCAGGTCCGTTCGGAGGCGGAGAAGATCGGCGCGCCCAAGCACCGGTGGAAGATCTTCGAGACCTCCGGAACCCGCCCCGGCCAGGAGACCGCGTTCGGCCTGATGGGGTTCGGCGCGGTGGTCGCGATCGTCGGATTCACGATGGACCGCCTCGAGGTGCGCCTCAGCAACCTCATGGCGTTCGACGCCACGCTCTCCGGCAACTGGGGGTGCGACCCCGTGCTCTATCCCGAGGTCCTCGATTGGATCGGCGCCGGCAGGATCCGCATCTCTCCCTTCGTGGAGAAGCACCCCCTCGCCGAGATCAACCGCGTGTTCGAGGCGGCCCACCGCGGCGAGTTGCTCAAGAGGGCCGTGCTCGTCCCGTGAGGCGACGGTAGAGGCCGAGCTGGCGCGGAGATCCGGGCTTCGACACCCTGTTGACGGAGGCCCCGGTCGTCGTACAGTGTGTACATGAGTACGACAATCACGATTCGCGCCGACGAGCCGCTCCGCAAGGTTCTGGACAGGAAGGCGGCGGCCAGCGGGAAGACGGTCTCCGCGCTCGTTCGTGAGATCCTCGAAGAAGCGCCGACGGAAAGGCCACTCCGGGTTCGAGCCGGTCACCTGAAAGGCAGGCTGGCGCTGCCCCGAAAGGCGTCGGAGTCCTGGAGAAGCCGTCTTCGTCAGCGTAACTGGCGGCCGTGAAGGCGTGGTTGATCTACACCGGCCCCCCTCGTGGCCTATCTGGACTCGTCCGATCCGGGGCACGCCGAGGTCGTGGCTTGCCTCGACGACTTCTCGGGTCGGCTGGCGTCCACGAGCGCCGTCATCACCGAGGAGTTGCACTTCGTGTCGGCCGTCAGGGAAGGGCCTCGACTCCTGGCGGAGTTCGTGGCGACGAGCCGAACCAAGGTGTACGACCTGTGCCGACCCCCTGAGCTTCTGGAAGCGGCGCTGCTGATGCGGAAGTACGCCGACACCCCGATGGACTTCGCGGACGCGACGTTGGTGTTGCTCGCCGAGGCGCTCGACAAGCGCGACGTCCTCACCTTGGATCGGCGGGGTTTCTCGACCTATCGCACGCGGCGGCGCCGCGGCTTCCGCCTCGTCCTCGACACGCTGTAAGCGGCCTCCGTCCTGCGGACCTGCCTCCGCGACTCGATAGGACGCGACGCGCCGGCCCGACTCGCGATGCTCCTCTCCGCACCACGTGTCCTACGTACGCCCTCCGCCTTCGCTCCGCCGAGGGAGCGGCATCGAAAGCGCCCGTCAGGCTGCCCCGGATCTCGGCGCATCGTGGCAGGATGCCGTTGCCTTGGATCCGCTTCGCTCACGCCGGCGCCGTGACGTTCGTCCAGAGATTCGGCGACGCCCTCAATCTGAACATGCACTTTCACGTGCTCGCGCTCGATGGGGTGTTCGACGCCGACGATCCGGGAGAGATTCAGTTCGTGTCGCTCGACCCGCCGAGCGGTACGGAGATCCTGCGCGTGGCGCGAGGGTTCGCGCGCCGCCTCGCCAGGCTGATGGAGCGGCGCGGCCTGGGTGCGGAATCCCACGCCGACGACGCGGACCCGCTCCTGCGAGACCAACCGCTGATGGCCGAACTCTGCGGCGCGTCCGTGCGCGGGCGCGTGGCCACCGGTCCGCGGGCAGGGCAACGGGTGCGTCGGCTGGGAGACCGTGTCGAGATCGAGCACCTGCTGGATTCCACGCCCCCCGGGTGCGCGAGCGTCGTAGGGATCAGCGTGCACGCCGCCGTCGCGGTCCCCGCGCGGTCTGAGACCCCGTGCATGCACGGAAACACCTCGCACGGGAACCGGGAGATCCCGCGTCCGCCTACGACGATGGGCGTCGTAGGCCGCATCGGGAAGTCCAAGGACGTACGCCGATGATGGACGGGCGCGGGAAGTCGGACAGCCCCGTAGTACCGGGGAAGCCGCCGAACAAGGCCGAGGAACCGACCGCGGAGGTGGTGGAGGGAAGGGGGCTGGCCAAGGGGAAACCGCCCGAGAGCAACGCACCCCGGACTCAGAGCCGGACCCGTGCGCCCAGCGCCCTCGAGCGGTTGCGGCAGGCAGTGCAGAGGGACAGGAAGCAGCGGTTCACCGCGCTCCTGCACCACGTCTACGACGTTGGTCGGCTTCGGGGGGCGTACCTGGCTGTGAAGAGGGACGCCGCCGCGGGGGTCGATGGCGAGACGTGGCAGCACTACGGGGAGAACTTGGAGGGGAACCTCCGGGATCTTTCCGAAAGGCTGAAGCGGGGAGCGTACTGGGCGAAGCCGGTTCGTCGGGCGTACATCCCGAAGGCGGATGGGCGGCAGCGGCCGCTCGGCGTTCCCACGCTGGAGGACAAGATCGTCCAGCGTGCCGTCGTCGAGGTGCTCAATGCCATTTTCGAAACGGACTTCGTCGGCTTCTCGTACGGCTTCCGACCCGGGCGCAGTCCGCATCAGGCTTTGGATGCGCTCGCCGTCGGGATCGAGGCGAGGAGGGTGAACTGGGTGCTCGACGCCGACATCCGTAGCTTCTTCGACACGCTCGATCACGGATGGCTGGAGAGGTTTGTCGAGCACCGCGTGGCGGACCGGCGCGTCCGATACCGGACGCCGGGCGCGGAAACGCAGCTTGTTTGCCCTATCGCCACAAGACCGACGCCGGCCGCGCGAAGAACCGCCGCGTCGAGCTGACCCGGACGAACTGATCCGCAGTGCCTCGTCACCAGAAGGGGCCCCGGGGGAGTCCTCCGGGGCCGTTTGCTTTGTGCGCCGGGTCAC
>JBGQAU010000104.1:0-8416 GCA_041494445.1 Acidobacteriota bacterium
CGGCCGCCGCGGGCCGCGCGGCGGCGAGTCTGCCGCCCGTGGCGCTGCACCGGGAGCCGCCCGCGATCCCGCCGGAAGCCGCGGGCTCGGGCACGGCTCCGGCGGTCACCGTGCGCGTCCGGATCGACGCGAGGGGGAGACCGGTCTCGGTCGAGACGCTCCGCGTCGATCCCCCCGGGCCGTTCGACGCCGCCTTCGAGAAGGCGACGCGGGAGGCCCTCGCGAAGTGGCGCTTCGCCCCCGCGCTCCGAAACGGCCGGACCGCGGAGGCGACTCTCGAGTGGACGGTCCAGTTCGCGGCTCTGCCCGTCGAGACCGGCTCCCTCCCCGAGGTCGCCGCGGAAGGCCCGCCGCTTCCCCGCGCCGTGGAGGAGAGTGCGTCGGCGGCTCGACGGCGCGTCGCCGGCCTTCCCCCGGCCGAGCGGCGCGTTCTTCGCGACGCGGTCGCCCGGCTCGCCGAAAGCCGCCTCGAGGAGGGGCGACGCTCGCGCTCGGTGACCGAGCATTTCGAGGTGATCACCGACTCCGCGGCGCCGGGCGTCTCCGAGCGGATCGGAGCGCAGATGGAGGACGCGTTCGGCGCCCTTTCGCGGATGTTCGGCGATGCGATACCGGAGGAAGCGGTTCCGGACCGGATCCTGGCGTACGTGTTCGCGAGGCACTCGTCGTTCGGCGCCTTCGCCACGGAGGCCCCCCGCTCCCTCGGCTCCGGCGGCGGGGGGTTTTACGATCCGGCGGGCCTCCTCGCGTTTCACCTCGAGGTCCGCGGCGGCGCCGACGCGCTGCGCCGGGTCGTTCTCCACGAGGCGACGCACGCTTTCCTGCACGCCCACGTCGCGCGCCCCGGCGTCGCGCTCCCCCTGTGGCTCGAAGAGGGGCTCGCCGAGTACGTCGCGGCGTCCGGTGTCGCGAAGGGCCGGATCGTCCCCGGCGCTTCGCCGCGGCGCCGGGCCTCGGGTCGCCGCGGCTCCGCCAACAGCCGCGGCGAGCCGCCGCGGGCAGGCGCCGCCCAGGTCGGGAGCGCGATCCGGGCCGGGAGCGCGATCCCGCTGGACCAGCTCCTCGGCGCGAGGCCGGAGGACCTCGAAGGGGAGAAGGCGCGGCTCTTTCCCGTGCAGTCGTGGATGTGGGTCCACTTCCTCCGGCACGGGAGGCCCGACGGGTCGAACCAGGCGTTCCCGCGCCTCGTCCTCTATCTCGCGGAAGGCTTCGCTCCCGCCGACGTGTTCCCCGCGGTCTACGGGTCGAGCCCGGCGGGGCTTGCCGCGAGCTTCCGGGAGTACGTGAAGCGGTTCTGACCTAAGGGTAGGGCGTCGCGAGCCGCAGCTCCCGGTCCGCCTGATCGGCCTCGCCCATCCGCCGGTAGCAGTCGGAGAGCGACGCGTGCGCCTCCGGCAGGGCGGGACGCAGCGCGAGCGCGCGGCGGAGCGGCGCCACCGCCTCGCGGAACCTGTCGAGCTTCAGGAGCGCCTCGCCGAGATAGAGGAACGTCTCCGGCCGATCCGGCTTGAGGGCTCCCGCCCGCGCGAACGCCTCCCGCGCCTCCTCCCAGCGATCGAGACGGAGCGCCGCCACCCCGAGATCGAACCACGCCATCTCCAGCCCCGGCGACGCCTCGACCGCCCGGCGCAGCAGGCCGGCGGCCGAGGCGGCGTCCCCGGCGAGGAGGAGCGTCGCGCCCGCCTCGAGAAGCGCGACCGGATCGCGGACGCGGTCGAGACGCTCGGCTTCGGAGGCCGCGAGGGCCGCCCGCTCGTCGGCCGTCGCGAAGAGGGTCCGGAGCGCCTCGGCAGCCTCTTCGTTGTCCGGATTCGCGCGCATTGCGTCGCGAAACGCCGCCTGGGCCTCGAGGCCCTTGCCGTCGTCCCAGAGCGCCCACGCCAGGGCGACCGAGACCCGGCCCGCCGCCGCCCTTCCCGGGGGATCGGCTTCGAGCGCGGCGCCTTCCCGCTTCGCCTCCTCGAACCTGCGGAGCGCCACCAGCGATCTTCCGATGGCCTCCCCGAGGACCGGGGAGTCGCCGTACCGCGACCGGATCTCGACATAGATCCGGAGCGCTTCGTCGCCACGCCCCAGATCCTCCGCGAGCCCTGCCCGCCTCCACGCGGTGGCCACCGAGGGGCGGACCGCGTCGAGGCGCTCGAGAACCGCGCGCTCCGCGTCGCGATCGGGAAGCCTCCCCACGACCCGTGCGAGAGCCTCGAGAAGATCCGGGTCGGCGGGCGACCGGACGAGACGCGTCTCCAGGGCCTTCTTGAGCGCCGCGCGATCCACGGGGGAGACGGCGGGATCCTCCGCGATCCGGCCGAGGGCGGAGTACGGCAGGAGCGCGCCGGGGTCCAAGAGCCGATCGAGGATCACGGCGCGGGCGCGTCCCAGCTCGTTCGCGTCGAGCCTCGTCCTGTCCGGGTACTCCACCAGGGCCAGCGCCGGCAGGATCTCCTTCGGATAGTCCTTCGCGGCCCTGCGAAGCAGATCCAGCTGTCTCTCGGGGTTCCCCTGCTCGGCGGCGATCCGCGCTTCCCGAAGCAGCCGAACGCACCCCGCCGCGGGGAGCGCGCCGGGCACGGCCGCGGCGGGCGCCAGGAGAACGACGGCGAGGAGTGGCGGTCCCAGGCGCATTCGGTCCCCCGACCGATTGAGGGGAAGAGCCGATTATACGGCGAGCGGCTACAATCCTCCGCCGTCCCGGGGGGCCCATGGCCGGCTGGAGCGTCGTCCTCCTCAAAATCCTCTCCCTTCTCCCCGTGATCGGGATCGGGTGGGTCGCGGCGAGGCGCGGATGGCTCGGTGGCGGCGCCGTCGCCTCGATGAGCCGCCTCGCCGTGGACGTGGCGCTCCCCGCGCTGACCTTCACGCAGCTCGTCCGCACCGTGTCGCGCGACGCGATCCTCGCGAGCGGGCTGCTCCCCGCGGCAGGCGCCGTGCTGTTCCTTCTGGGCGCGGCCGCGGGCTTCGCGTTCGCGCCGTTCTTCTGCGGCCGGGAGACGCGCCCCACTTTCGTGTTCCTGGTGGCGCTGGCGAACTCGATCTACCTGCCGCTCCCGATCGCGCAGGCGCTGTACGGCGGCGAGGGGGTCCGGACGGTCCTGCTGTGCGAGGTGGGAACGCGCGTCGCGGTGTTCAGCATCGGTCTCGCGATCCTGATGGGGAAGAGGCCGGACCCGCGGGCGGCCCGCGATCTTCTGCTCAACCCGGGCCTGCTCGCCGCTCTCGCCGGGATCGCGGCTCCCCTCCTGTTCCCGGGACTGCGCGCGCTGCCCGATCTCGACCCCCGGGGCGCGGCTCCGGCGGCGATGGTGGGATGCGCGCTGTTCCAGGCGCTCGACCTGGCCGGCGCCCTGACGATCCCGCTGGCGCTCCTCGTGACCGGGGCGAAGCTCGAGGAGGCCGCCCGCGGCGGCGCGCTGCTCCAGCGCGCGACGTGGGGAGTCCTCGTGGCGCGGCTCCTCGCGACGCCGACCGTCGTCGGCGCGCTCCTCCTCCTGGCGCGCGCCGCAGGCGCGCCGCTCCAGGAGATGCCGCGCCGAGTCGTGTTCCTCGTGGCGTGCATGCCGGTCGCGGTGAACTGCGGGGTCTTCACCGAGCGCTACGGCGGCGACTCGACGCTCGCCGCCCGCTCCACCTTCGCCAGCACGCTGCTCGGCGTGCTCACCGTCCCGCTGCTCTTCTTCGCGGCCCAGAGGCTGGGCCTCTAGCGTCGCGAGGCCGAGCTCCGCGGTATCGTCATGCGCGCTCGAGCTCGCCGAGGAGCCCCTTCCAGGCGGCGCGCTCCCGTCGAGGGGCGAAGCGGGGCGCCAGCGCGCGCACGCGGGCGCCGAGCGCCGCCAGGAACCGAGGATCCGACTCGGCGCGGATCAGAAGGCCGCGAAGGGCCGTGGTGCTCCCGGGAGGGAAGTACCCGGGGTAGCTCGGGCCGAGAAGGCCGACCGAGCCGGGGATCCGCGAGGAGAGAACCGGGACGCCCGCGACGACCGCTTCGGCGATCACGTTGGCCCCGCCTTCCATCCTCGAGGTGAGCACCAGCAGGCGGCTCCGCGCGATGAGGCGGCGGGCGGCGGAATGCGAGACGTCGCCCAGCCAGCGGTATCGCGGGTTCCTTTCGGCCTCCGCGCGGACGCGGCGCTCCATGGCGCGGCTTCCGGCCCGGCCCGCGTGAAGCACGCGCAAGCTCGACTCGGGAGGGAGGCGCCGCGCCGCGGTCGCCGCGCGGAACGGGTCCTTCTCGGAACGGAGGTGGCCGACCACCGCGACGTCGAAGGCCTTCCGCCCGCGGGCGGGCGCCCGATCGAGGCTCTCCGCGGACTGCACGATCACGCGGGTCTTCGGGCGAGCCGTCCTCGGCAGCTCGCGGACCGCCAGAGCTTGCAGGACGACGATACGGTCGGCGATCGCGAGGCTCTCGCGGGCTCGGCGGCTCCTGTGGATATCCCGGTACACGTCCGTGCCGGTGAGCGCCACGATCAGCGGCCGGCCGGGGTGGAGCCGGCGGAAACGCGCCGCGGAGGCGGCCCCGCGGCGTGCGTGGAGCACGATCAGAAGATCGCATGGCGCGTCACGGTACGCGGTCTCGACGGCGACGCGGTGGCCGAGTCCCCGGAGGATCCGGGCCCAACGGAGCGCGGTCACCCGGTTCCCCGACCGGCTTCCCGGCGGCGACGGGCAAACGATGCGTATCTTCAACCCGGACCCGTGACGGCTCACTCTTCGCTTCCCTCCCCGGCGGAAGCGGGAAAGGATGGTGCACGGCCGGGGAGCCGTCAAGGCGTCCTTGGGCCGGTTGACCGCCGTCAAGCGGGCGCGCCTCGCCGGATGCGATAATCCGGACGGGAGCGAAGCGTGGCGGACCGATTCGACAGTCCGGCGTCCCTGAAGGGGAGCTTTTACGCGAAGGCGACGGACGAGCTGCGCCGGAGGCTCGCCGCGGCGCTCCCGACGGACGAGTTGAGGCGCCTCCACGAGCGGACGCCGCGGAAGCATTTCGCGTGGACCGGCTGGCAGCTTATGCTCCTCGCCTCGGCCTCCGTGGGGCTGTGGCGCTTCTCGAGCCCCCTCGTGTTTATCCCGCTGGCGCTCGTGCAGGGGTTCACCCTGTTCAACTTCACCGTCCTCCTGCATGAGGCCGTCCACGACGCGGTCTTCCGCGAGAGGAACACGCGGCGGAACCGCTGGCTCGGGCTCGCGTACGCCGTCCCGAGCGGCATCTCCGCCTCCCAGTTCACGCGCTGGCACCTCGACCACCACGCCGAGCTGGGATCGAGCACCGAGGATCCCAAGCGGTTCCGCCTGACGCCGAAGCGGAACCGCCGCTGGTACAAGCTGCTGTACTTCACGCCGGCGCTGTTCCCGATCTACTTCCGGGCGGCCGCGGCGGAGACCGCGACCTACCCCGCCCCGCTCAGGCGGCGGATCCGGACGGAGCGATGGGTCACCGTGGCGTTCCACCTCGGCGTGGCGGCGGCGATCGGTCTTGCCGGCGGATGGGGGCCTCTTCTCCGCGTCCAGGCGATTCCGGTGTTCTTCGTATTCCCCGTGGCCTTCGTGATCAACCGCCTGGGGCAGCACTACGACATCGACCCCGGCGATCCCGCGAAGTGGAGCACCCTCATGAAGCCGTCCTGGTTCTGGGACCGGGCGTTCCTCTTCTCCAACTACCACCTGGAGCACCACTACTTCCCGCGAGTCCCGATGTACAACCTCAGGAAGCTCAATCGGCTGCTTCGGCCGTTCTACACGGAGAACGGGATCGTTCCGCGAACGTACGGCGGTCTCCTCTGGGATTATCTGGTGCTCAACCGGATGCCGCACACGAACTGGGCGGACGAAGGGTAACCGGATCTCTTCAGCGCCCGCCCGCGGCGAGATCCTTCGCGCGATCGAGGTTCTTGCGGATCCCCTCGTCCTCCGGGCGGACCCTGAGGGCGTCGGTGAAGTGCGCGATCGCCGCGCCGTAGTTCCCCTGCCGGGCCAGGATCACGCCGAGGTTCTTGTGGGCCGGCACGTTGTCCGGCTCGATGCGGAGCGCCTCGGCGAAGCGGGCGCTCGCCTCCTCGAGGTTTCCCTGCTTCATCAGGAGGGTCCCGAGATTCCCGAGCGCCTCCGCGTCGTCGGGCTTCTCGCGCAGGACCGCCCGGAACTCGGCCATGGCCTCCGGGTTCCGGCCCTGGCGGGCGAGGATGGATCCGAGAGCCTTGCGCAGGGAAACGTCCCCCGGCGCGTCGCCCATGGCCTTCGTGATCTCGGCGACCGCCTCGTCGACCCGTCCCTCCGTCATCAGAAGGCCCGCCACGGTCCTTCGCAATCCGGGACTCTCGAGGCGCAGCCGGAAAGCCTCCCGGTACGCCGCGATGGCCTCGTCGGTCTTGCCGGTCCGGGACAGGGCCGCGCCGAGATTGGCATAAGCGAGATCGAACCCGGGGGCGATGCGAATCGCTTCCCGGTAGTGCGCGATGGCGTCTTCGGGGCGGCCCTTCTCGTACAGGTCCAGCCCCAGGGCGTTGTGAGCGGTGGCGTTCAGCTCGGTGACGCTCACGACGTGGGTGAACAGCTCGCTCGTGTTGCGCCAGCGACCCGCCTGCACGTACGCGCATCCCATGAGGGCGAGCACCGCGACGCCTCCGGCCCCCGCGAGGATCGCCCGCCGGCGGACCCGGCTTCGCACGATCCCTTGGAGGGCGTCGGGCAACCCCCAGGCCACCATGACGAACGGTCCGATGAGGGGGACGTAGGTGTAACGATCCGCCATGCTCTGGATGCCGACCTGCACGAGGCCGATCACCGGGACGAGCGTGACGAGGTACCACAGCCAGCCGACCGCGAGGTACGGGCGGCGCCGGGCCGCCCGGTACGCCAGCGCGCTCACCGCCACGAGAAGAACCGCCGCCGCGAGGAGGCGCCCGGGCGTCGCAGCGCCCGGGATGAGAGGGTACGGGACCGCCAGCTTCGTGGGCCAGAACATCTTGCCGATGTACGCGCCGTAGGAGATCACGGCGTTGGCCAAACGCCGCCCCAGAGGGAACGCCTCCCGACCGCCGAGCGCGCCTCCCGCGGACTGCGCGTAGACGGTGACCACGCTCGAGATCAGGGAGAGGGCGACGAGCGGCGCCTTCTCCCGAATCGGGCCCCACGCCCCGCCCTTCGGCGCACCGCGGCCGGGGACGGAGCCCGCCGGGAACCGGCGCAGCGGCCACCAGTCCAGAAGAAGCAGCACCAGCGGCAGGGTGACGAGCATCGACTTCGCCAGGAGACCGAGGGCCATCGCGGCCGCGACGAGCACGTACCTCCTTGTCCCCGGCCGCTCGACGTAGCGGACGTACGCCAGCATGGCGAGCAGCCAGAACAGCGTGCTCAGCACGTCCTTGCGCTCGGTGATCCAGGCGACCGACTCGACGTGGAGCGGGTGCACCGCGAACAGGGCGGCGACGAACGCGCTTCGCCAGGGCGCCGAGGTCATCTTGAGGAGCACGTGGAAGAGCAGGAGCGTGTTCGCGAGATGCAGGAGGACGTTGGTGAGGTGGAAGAGCCACGGGCCCTTCCCGCCCAGATCCGCGTCGATCATCAGGGAGATCCACGTGAGCGGGTGCCAGTTCGCCTGATAGGTGGTCGTGAACGCCCAGGCGATACCGTCGCGCGTCAGGCCGGACAGGACGAAAGGATTGCTCGCCACGTAGGACGCATCGTCGAGGCCGATGAACTCGAACCCGACGACCCGCGCGTACACGACGAGGGTCGCGACCGCCAGGGCTAAGGCGAGAAGCCAGGAGAGGCGCCCGGGAGATCCCGGACCTTTACGCTCCGCTCCGCTTCTCCGGGCCATCCCCTCGGGAGCGGGAGGCTCCGCGGTCCCGGCGAGCGGAGATCGCAAGGAAGCTCCCCCCGGCGGCTCACTCGACGATCAGGCCGCCCGCGCGCGCGTCGACCGCCTCGCCGACCCGCCACACCGGCTCCCCGGCGTCGTGGAACGCCTCGATCAGCGCGGCGGCGGCGGCGCCGTCCACGGCGGCGAGGAGGCCACCCGACGTCTCCGGGTCGAACAGGAGGCGGCGCTCCCACTCCTCGAGCGGCCGCCGGTACTCGATCCAGGCGCCGTAGTACGCCTCGTTTCGATTCGATCCGCCCGGGACCATCCCCTTCCGCGCGTACTCCGCGGCACCCGGGAGCACCGGCACGTCGCGAAAGACGAGCCGCAGCGTGACCCGCGACTGCTCCGCGACCTCGTGAGCGTGGCCCGCGAGGCCGAACCCGGTGACGTCGGTCAGAGCATGGACCGCCGGGCCCGCGTCCCGCAGGAGCCGCGCGGCTCCCGCCGAAAGCCGCTCCATGCTCGCCACGGCCGCCGCGAGGTCGGCCTCGTCCATCTTCTGCCGCTTGTGCGCGGTGGTCACGACGCCGCAACCGACCGGCTTCGTGAGCAGGA
>JBGQAU010000136.1:0-4433 GCA_041494445.1 Acidobacteriota bacterium
CGAGGTCGAGGAGGGGATCGACGGGCTCGTGCACATCTCCGACCTCTCGTGGACCCGCAGGGTGAAGCACCCGAGCGAGGTGTTCAAGAAGGGGGACGACGTCGAGGCGGTCATCCTGAAGATCGACTCCGAGAACCAGAGGCTTTCCCTCGGCGTGAAGCAGCTCCAGCCCAACGTCATCGAGGACTTCTTCCGCAGCCACGGCGTCGGCGATATCCTCAGCGGGCGCATCGTCCGCCTGACCGAGTTCGGCGCCTTCGTCGAGCTGTTCGAGGGAATCGAAGGACTGGTCCACATCTCCGAGATGGCGAGGGAGCGGATCGAGAAGCCCGAGGATCTGTTCGCGGTGGACCAGCAGGTGCGCGTGAAGATCATCAAGGTGGATCCCGTCGAGAAGAAGATCGGCCTGTCCATCAAGGCCGCGCTCGACGAGCCGGACGAGGCGACCGTCGAGTCGTACCGCGGCGGCCAGGAAGGGGACGGGGGCGCGACCTTGGGCGACATCATGCAACCCGGTCTCCTGTCGCCCGGCCGGGAACCGGAGGAGTCCGAGGAGAAGCCGGTCGAGGAGGAATGAGGCGCGACGACGGGGGGACGCCGGAGCGACCTCCGGCCACCCGCTGCCGGGCGAAGGGGAAGCGATGACCAAGGCCGACCTCGTGGAGGAAGTGATCAGGGTCTCGGGCCTCAGCAAGAAGCAGGCGGAAATCATCGTGAACACGGTCTTCGACTCGGTCGTCGACGCGCTCCAGCGCGACGACAAGATCGAACTCCGGGGATTCGGCAGCTTCCGCGTGCGCCGCCGCCGCTCCCGGCAGGGTCGGAACCCGAAGACCGGCGACCGGGTGGCGGTGCCCGCGAAGCGCATCCCGTACTTCAAGCCGGGGAAGGAGCTCAAGGACCTCATCAACGGCGGTCCCGAGACCGGGGCTCAACAGGTCACCGCCGAGCTCCCCGTCGGGAAGCCGCCCCAGGGGATCTGACTTCGGCGCGCGGCGCGGAAGGCGGGACGGGGAGCCCTTCCATGGATCACCTTTTCTCTCCCTGGCGCTACGCCTACGTGACGAGCCAGAAAGCCGAAGGCGGCTGCGCCCTCTGCCGACTCGGCTCCGCCGACCCTTCCGACGACGAGGCGGGGTTCATCGTCGCGCGCGCGCGCCACCTGTTCGTCGTGCTCAACATCTACCCCTACAATTCCGGGCACTTGATGATCGTGCCGTACGGCCACGTGCCCCGCCTGGCCGCGCTCGGCGACGAGGTCTTGCACGAGATGGGGGGTCTCGCCACCCGCGTGGAGGAAGCCGTCGAGGACGTGTATCACCCCGACGGGATCAACTTCGGGATGAACCTCGGCCAGAGCGCGGGAGCGGGAATTGCGGACCACCTCCACCTTCACGTCGTGCCGCGATGGGCCGGCGACACCAACTTCATGACGGTCGCGGGGGAGACCCGCGTCCTGCCCGAGGACCTCCGCGAAACCTGGCAGAGGCTCCGCGGGAGGATCTGAGCCCAGCGCCCATGGGACCGAGCCTCGCCTCGACACAGACCGCCGCGTGCGGAAACGGCCGCTACCACATCGAGACGTGGGGCTGCCAGATGAACGTTCACGACTCGGAGAAGCTCGCCGGCCTCCTCGAGTCCGAAGGGTACGTTCGCGCGGCCGGAATCCGCGACGCGGACGTCATCCTGCTCAACACGTGCTCCGTCAGGGAGAGGGCCGCCGAGAAGTTCTTCTCCGAGCTCGGCCGTCTCTCGGCGTGGAAGCGCACCCGCCCCGGCGTCGTTCTGGGGGTATGCGGTTGCGTCGCGCAGGAGCAGGGCGCGGCGATCCTCGATCGTGCGCCCCAGGTGGACTTCGTCCTGGGGCCCCGGTCGGCCGCCGGCACCCTTCCGGCCTTGCTCCGCCGCCTCCGATCGGGGGACGCATCCGCGCGGCACACGGTAGACGTCGAGTATCGCGACGATTCGATCCGCTTCCCCTTCGAACGGATCCGGCGGGGAGGGGAGGGGAGCGGCAAGGCGTACGTGACGGTGGTCGAGGGATGCAATCACCGGTGCTCCTTCTGCGTCGTCCCGAGAACCCGCGGCCGGGAGATCGGCCGCGACCTCGACGACGTTCTCGCCGAGGTCCGCAGCCTCGCCGCCCGCGGCGTCCTCGAGGTGGAGTTCCTCGGCCAGACGGTGAATGCCTATCGCGACGAGGCGGGACGGACTCTCGCCGACCTGTTGCGCTCCGCGGCGGACGTCGAGGGGATCGCGCGGATCCGCTTCACGACGTCGCACCCGGCGCAGATGACGGAGGCGCTCATCGACGCCATGGCGGCGAGTCGCCCCAAGCTCTGCCCCTATCTCCACCTTCCCTTCCAGTCCGGGTCGTCCGCGGTACTGAGGGCCATGCGGCGAGGCTACGACCGCGACGGATTCCTCGACCGGATCCTTCGCGTGCGGCGGCGGATGCCCGAGATGTCGTTCGGCACCGACGTCATCGTCGGCTTTCCAGGAGAGGGCGACGCGGAGTTCCGGGAGACCCTCGATCTCCTCGGTGCGGTGGAATTCGACATGGTGTACTCGTTCGCCTACTCGCCGCGACCCGGCACCGCGGCGCTCGCCCTCGGGGACCCGGTCCCCCTGGCCGTCAAACTCGATCGCCTGGCGCTCCTCCAGGCGCGGCAGAAGGAGATCCAGGAGCGACGGAACGCCGGACGGATCGGGACCCGCGTCGAGGTGCTCGTGGAGGGCCCGAGCCTCAAGAACGCGGCGGAGTGGAGCGGGCGCGGCCCGGACAACCGTGTCGTGAACTTCTGCGGCGACGCCGCTCCGGGCCGTCTCGTCCCTGTCGAGGTGACCCGCTCGTCCGCGTACTCGCTTTACGGGCACGTGGCCGTCCCCGCTTGACCCGGTTGGAAGACGGCATGTATATTTCCAGCGTTACCGGGCGTTCAACCCACTAGGGCGACAACCGCGGGTTCCCGGCGGGGTGATTTCGGCACCCGGGGAGGAATCGATGCCGGTCGAGATGAAGATCAAAGGCCTGATGATCGACCCGGTTTCGAACATGCCGATCATCATCCTCCGCAAGCCCGAGGGTGACGCTGTCCTTCCGATCTGGGTGGGCATCTTCGAGGCGAACGCCATCGCCATGCAGATCGAGAAGATCCAGTCCCCGCGCCCGATGACCCACGATCTCCTCTGCAACGTGATTTCCGACCTCCACGCGCGGGTCGAGCGAGTCGTCATCACCGACCTCAGGGACAACACGTTTTTCGCCACGATCCACATCGTGCGGGACTCCGAGCACCTCGCCGTCGACGCGCGACCCAGCGACGCCATGGCGATCGCCCTCCGCCTGAACGCGCCCATCCTCGTCGAGGAGTCCGTCCTCGATCGATCCTCCGTCAGCGGTGAGGATCGAAACATCGACGAGACCGAGCGCCTCCGTCGCTGGCTCGAACAGGTGGATCCGGGCGAGCTCGGAAAATACGAGATGTAGCGGTCGTTCCTTCGCGCTCGCGTCAGCGCCGACGCAATTGTCGGCCGCAAAAAAATCGCACTCTTCTCTCCGCTGGCTTAACCTTGACAACCCACATTCCCCTGGGTACACTCAAGGTTCTTGGACACCACCGCAAGATCTTGTAGGATGGTTTGGCCGCTGCCCAATATCGCGTGCTGATGAGTCGCGCCCCAGGTCGCCGAGCCCGACTCGCCAAGCGAGCCGTTTCTCCGCGCAGTCGCCAGCCTGCGCGTCCGAGGACACCATGGCTCCCATGACGCTCGCCATTGCGAACCAAAAGGGTGGGGTCGGAAAGACCACCACCGCGATCAACCTCGCGGCAGCCCTTTCCCAGAAGGAGCTCAAGACCCTTCTCGTCGATCTCGACCCTCAAGGCAACGCCACGCTCTCTTTCGTCGACCCGAATTCCATCCAGCACTCCGTTTACGAGCTCCTGGTCCAGCCCGACATTGGCGTCCCCGACGTGGTTCGCCACACGGACAACCCCGACCTCGACATCCTGCCCGCCCGCATCTCTTTGGCGAAGGCCGAGGTCAAGATGGTGGGGGAATTCGACAGCCACTTCCGACTGAAGGACAAGCTGGATCCCTATCGCGCGCTTTACGACTACATCGTGATCGACACCCCGCCAACGCTCGGCATTTTGACGGTCAACGCCCTGGTCGCAGCAACCCACCTTCTTGTCCCGATCCAGTCCTCGTATTTTGCCCTGGAGGGAACCGACGACCTGCTCGAAACCTACCAGAAAATCAGATCGCGCCCCAATCCGGACCTGCAGTTCCTGGGTGTCGTCATCACGCTCCATGATCGTCGAACCGTCTTGGCGCGCGATATCAAGCGTCAGATCGGCGAGGTGTTCGGCGACAAGGTGTTCAAGACCACGATCTCGAAGAGCGTTCGTCTCGAGGAAAGCCCGGCTTAC
>JBGQAU010000074.1:0-16845 GCA_041494445.1 Acidobacteriota bacterium
CGACGACCAGCGCGCCGGCGGGGATCACGACGCGCGCCATCCTGAGCTGGCGGGAGCTCAGTCCCCTCCGGGGCGCGGAAGCCTCGATGCCCGATTCCGTCATCGCGTGTCTCCCCCGCCGCCGCCCAGCAGCGTCGGAAGCGAGCGCTCGGCCGCCCCGACCGCGCGGGACAGGGCGAGCCGCGCCACGTTGTGGGCGTACAGCGCGGACAGGTAGCTGTCGGACGCGGTGGCCAGGGCGTCCTGGGCCTGGACCACCTCGAGGTTCCCCACGACTCCCGAGGAGAACCGATCCCGGGACTGGCGAAGCTGCTCGTCGGCCAGGTCGAGCGCTTCGCGGGCCACCTTCACACGCTCCCCGGCCGCGTCGGCGTCGAGGAGGGCCGCGCGGACGTCGTACTCGATCCTTCCGCGGAGATCGTCCCGCCGCGCGCGGGCCTGCGCCAGCGCGGCATCGTCCAGGAGAACCCTCGCCCGGATGCGCCCCCCCTCGAAGAGCGGGATCTTCACCGCCGCCCCGAGGGTGAACGTCCTTTCCAAGCGAGGCGCGCTCGGGCCGATCCAGCCGACGTCCGCGTCGAACCTGATCGACGGGAGACCGTCGTACCGATCCGCCCGGCGGGTCGCCTCCGCGGCTCTCTGCGCCGCCTCGGCCCGCCCGAGGTCGGACCGCGAGCGGAGCGCCTCGTCGATCGCGGCGTCCGCGGAAGGAAGCGGCGTCGGCGCGTAGACCAGCTTCTCCGCCAGGTCGAATTCCTGCTCGAGCGGCAGGCCGATCGCCCGCGCCAGCGCCAGCTTCCGCCTGGCGAATTCGTTCTCGTAGAAGATCACCCGCTGACGCTGCGTCTGCCGCTGGACCCTGGCGCGAAGCACCTCGATCCCGGCGACGACCCCCAACTCCTTGAGGCGCTCGGCGCGATCGAGGAGCGCCGCGGCCACGGCCTCCTGGGCGCGGGCGGCCTCGATCCGGCTCGCCCCGAGCGCGGCCTCGAGGTAGAGCGACGCGCAGGTCAGCACGACCATTTCGCGGGTGTCGCGGTAGCCCAGCTTCGCCGCCTCGAGCCCGGAAGCGCCC
The DNA here is from genome assembly GCA_041494445.1 of Acidobacteriota bacterium. Lineage (GTDB taxonomy): Bacteria > Acidobacteriota > Polarisedimenticolia > Polarisedimenticolales > JAIQFR01 > JAIQFR01. The sequence continues at coordinate 1,076 of JBGQAU010000074.1, forward strand.
GCCCGCGCCCGCTCGAGCGCCGAAAGGTCCAGGATCGGCTGCGTCACGTGGAGCCTGGCGTCGGCCACGTTGAACGGTCCCACGACGGGGGACTCGCCCGGTGCCACTGGGAACCCGTACGCCTCGAGGTCGATCTCCTGGCGCGCGCCGGACAGGGACCCGTGGACGGTCGGCAGGAGGCCGCTCCGCGCCAGGTCGCGGCCCGCCTCCGCCGCGCGCACGGACTGCGCGCCGAGGATCGCGCCCAGGTTCCGTTTCAAGCCCCGCTGCACCGCGTCCGCCAGCGTGAGCGAGAGCCTTCCCCGCGTCGGCGCGCCGTCGGGGACGCCGCCGAGGAACGGGTTCTCCGAGACAGGCGTGCTCCCCTGCGCCGGTGCAGCCTGCTCCTGGGCCGTCGCGGGCGTGCCGAGCGCTTCCGCCAGCAGCACGGCCGCGCACAGCAGCACCCGCCCGCGCCGCGCCCGTATTCGTCCCGCGCCTGTCGCGTCGATGAGTGCCACTCGCGCCCCGCCTCGCTGATCATTCCCGGCGCCACCTTCGCGCGCGGTGGGCGGGCCTCCGGCCGGAAAAAACGAGAACGAACGCACGCCGTGAACGGGTGAGTATACCCGCCCTCTCCGAGCGCGCAAAGCGTCCGGCGACGGCACCGCAGGTCGGGCGCGCTCCCGAATCCACCCCTGCTTCACGCGGCGAGGCGAGGGTCGAGCGTGACCCCTCAGGAGCCCGATGGACGAGGCGGGGCGGCGTCGTGCCGCGCGGGACCGGGCTGGCCGGATGGTCGAGACCGCGCCCCCAGGCCGCGGTCGGGAGGCCGCCCCCCGCGCTGCCCGAGGGCCGCGTACGGTGGCCACGCGCCCGTCCGCGGGTACCGGAACGGCATCACGCCCGGGAAGCCGTACACGCCGAGGAAGGGGGCCACGTACCTCGCGCACGTGGGCGCGACCTGCCGCAGGCGGCCCTCGGCGGCGGCACGCCGGAGGTCGTGCTCCCGCTCCGCGTCCACCCGGGCGTACTCGCGATCGAGGAACGCTTGCACGAACTCCCACTTCCCTTCGTCCTGCACCCGGACCGGCTGATCCGTTCCGCCGGGAGGCCCGAACTTCGCGAGGTCGGCGTTGGTATAGAGCGGGACCGGCTCGTCGGGAGCCGTCCCGGTGACCGGCTGCTCGGCGCGGAACGACCCCGGAGCCGCCAGGACCCCGACCACGAGAGCCGTCAGCAGGCCGATCGCTCGCATAGGAAAAGCGTACGCTCATCTGCGCCCGGCCGCCACCTGCGAGCACGGCGTGGGGTCCCCGGGAGGAAAGGTCCGAGGTCGCTCGCTCAGAACGTGTAGCCGATGCCGGTCGTGATCGCGAGCCCCTCGGAGCCCCACGCCAGGTCGAGGCGGCCGACGATGTAGGGCTCGACCACGCCGCGCAAGCCGAGTCCCCAACTGCGGTGGACGGCCTGCACCAGGCCGCGGCCGAGCAACTCTTCGCGCACGTCGTCGAAGACTTTGCCGGCCTCGAGGAAGGGAGCGGCCTGGAGCGCGATGGGCTGTCCGAGGATCCTCGGCTCGGCCACGCGGAACCGGGCCTCGACGCCGCCGAGCACCGAGTGCCGGTCCGTGAAGCGGTGCTCGCCGTAGGCCCGGAGCGACTCTTCGCCGCCGAGAGAGGACAGCTCCCAGAACGGGACCGCGTCGCCGAGCACGAACTGCGCCCTGCCGCGGAGCACCGTGACCAGCCAGCGGCCCTTCCCGACGGGCCAGAGCTTCCTCCCCTCGAGGCCGAAGCGCCGGAGCCAGCCGTCCTCGCCGGCGTCCGAGAAACGGGCGACCTCGGCGTAGCCCTCCGCGTAGGATCCCGTCTCCGGGGTCGCCTCCCGCTCGCGCCGGTCCACGACCGCCCGGACCCCCGCCGCCGCGACCTTCCCGCCGTGGATCCCGGGCTCGAGCGGATAGGCGTCGCGGACGTCCGGGAGGTGGTCCAGGACGCTCTTTCCGAGGCGGAAGCGGCGGAAGCGGAGCGTGCCCAGGACGGCCGTACCCGGCCTGAGATTGGGGCCGGCGCGCAAGTCCGCTAAGTACTCCCCTCTCGTGAGCGCGCTCTCCGCGTTCGAGCTCGTGTCGTCGCCGCGCCCGAAGAAGCGGTCGGCGCCGACTCGGTGCTGGTGCAGCTCCGCGTACACCCGGAAGGCGCCGTCCCGGAGCGCGCTGTCCTCGTAGTGGGCTTCGAGCTTCTGCTCCACTCGCTGCGCCTTGAAGCCGTACAGATCCACGAACGAATGCGGCGAGGGCCGGCTGCGGTAGTCGGCGAACCCGTTGACCCCCACGTTCTTCCTGTAGCTGAGATTCACCGCGATGAGAGTGTTCAATGTCCCCGACGCGTCGCGCGGGAGGAAGACGCCGAGCAGGCCGTAGTCGGTTCCCTCGTTCTTCGTGGCATCGATGGCCGGAAGCGCGACGAACCGCGGCGCGTGCGGGTCGCTTTCGGCGGCGGATGCGGCCGCGGAGGGTACCAGCAGGAGCATCACGGACAAGTGGACCGTTGCCTTCGTCACGGTCTCCCCCGGGTGAGAGCGAAGAGGATACGCCCTCGTCACCGTGGCGCGAAGGCGCGCGCAGTCGGCCACCGCCGGTCTTGCCCGGACGCGGTCCCGTGCCTTGACCTCGCCGCGCGGCTCGGCGTACGCTCGGTGTCGGTCTTCCCGGAGGGTAATCGCTCTTTCGCCCCAGCGACGCGAGGTGGCCTTATGGTGTGTCCACGCTGCGGGAAGTCGGCTCCGGAGGCGGCCGAAGTCTGCTCCGCCTGCGGGTCACCTCTCGCGGCCGGCGGCGACCCCACCTCGGCGCCCCCTGCGGCGGAAGCGGGCTCCTTCGGAGCCCCGCCACGAGGATCGGCGGACGTTTCCCGGACGTCCGCCCCCACCGAGGTCGACACGGGCTCCGGCGCCCCGCTCGACGCCGGCACCCCGAAGAGCCGTCTGCGCCCCGGGACCCGGCTCGGGAACCGTTACGAGATCCTCTCGCTCCTGGGCGAAGGGGGGATGGGAGCGGTCTACAAGGCCCACGACCTGGAGCTGGGCCGCGTGGTCGCGCTCAAGGTCATCCGGCCGGAGATGGCCGCCCATCCCAGGATCATCGAGCGCTTCAAGCGCGAGATCCTGTTGGCGAGCAGGATCACCCACAAGAACGTCCTTCGCATCCACGACCTCGGCGAGGCCGGCGACCTGAAGTTCATCTCGATGAACTACGTCGAGGGCAGCAGCCTGCGATCCCTCCTCGATCGCGAGGGGTCGCTCCCTCTGGAGAAGACGCTGGGCCTGCTGCGCCAGATCGCCGGAGCCCTAGAGGCCGCCCACGAAGCCGGCGTGGTCCATCGCGACCTCAAGCCGCAGAACATCCTCCTCGACGCGGAGGGGAACGCCTATATCGCCGACTTCGGCATCTCGAGGTCGCTCGAGCACGGCGGCACGATGACCGAGGACGGCGCCCTCCTCGGAACGGTCGCCTACATGTCCCCCGAGCAGGCGCGCGGCGAGACTCCCGACCACCGCAGCGACATCTTTTCCCTGGGGCTGATTCTCTACGAGATGCTGACCGGGTTTCTGCCGTTCAAGTCCGACAACGCGCTGTCGACCCTCATGAAGCGGGTGCAGGAAGACGTTCCGTCCGTCCGGACGACCCGGGCGGACATACCGGCGTGGCTCGCCGGGATCGTCGCGCGCTGCCTCCGCCGGGACAAGGCCGACCGCTACCAGAGCGCCGCCGACCTGCTCCGCGACCTCGACCGCGAGCGCGCGTCGGTCGCCCTGGGTCGCAAGCTGGTCCGCCGGACCTTCGCGGGGGCGGCGGGCGTCCTGTTGGCAGCCGCCGTCATCGTGGGCGGTCTCCGGTGGATTCGGTCGCGTCCGCCCGAAGTCACGGTGCCGCAGGCCTCTCTCGTCCTCCTCCCCTTCCGGAACTCCACGGGGGACGCGCGATACGACTGGACCCGCGGGGGCCTGCCGGACCTGCTCCGCTCGGATCTGCAGCAGTCTGCCGCCATCCGCCTGATCGGCGAGGGCCGCCTCAAGGAGATCCTCGACGGTCTCAAGCTCGACAAAGGGGGCGAGTTCGACCCGACGACGGTCCTCAAGATCTCGAAGCTGCTCGGCGCCGACAGCGTGGTGAGCGGCGGCCTCCTGAAGGCTGGGGGTCAGTTCCGGCTCGACGCGCGGGTCTACCGGGTCGGCTCTTCGTCCATCTCTCGCGACGCGCCGGTCCGCGTGGACGGGAAGGGGGAGGATTCCTTCTTCTCCATGGTGGACGACCTCAGCCGAAAGGTCCAGGAGGAGCTGGGAGTGACCCGCCGGTGGGGCGAGAGCCGGCAGGAGGCTACCGAGATCACGACCCGCTCGGTGAACGCCCTGCGCGATTACAGCGAGGGGATGAGCCTCGTCCGGGAGGGAGGCGACCTCGAGGCGTCCCGCCGGCTCGAGTCCGCTCTCAAGGAAGATCCGGACTTCGCTGTCGCCCGTGCGCAGCTCGCGGAAACCTACGCCCGGCTCGGCCGGTCGGGCGATGCGAAGCGCGAGGCCGACCGGGCGGTCGCGGGGCTCCGCCACGCGTCCCCGTACGAGGCGGCCCGGATCCGGGCGATCCAGGCGCGGCTGGCCGGTGACGCCGAGGCCGCGCGGAAGGCCTACGAGAACCTCTGCCGCATCGCTCCCTACGACGCCGATGCGTTCTCGGACCTCGCCTCCGTCGAGGAACAGAGAGGAGACCTCGACGCCGCCCTGGGCACGCTCCGCAAGGCGGTCCGCCTCGATCCCAAGAACCCCAGCGCGCGCTACGCCCTCGGCCGGGTGCAAGCGAAGCTCGGAAACGCCGCCGAAGCGCTCAACGAGTTCAACGCCGCGCTCACGCTCCACGCGGAGTCGGGCAACGAGGAGGGACGCGCGAAGGTCCTGAACGGCCTCGGCAACACGTACCGCTTCCTCGGGAAACCCGACGAGGCTGTGCGGTACTACCACGACGCGCTCGCGATCCAGGAGCGAGTCGGGGATCTTCGCGGAGTCAGCGTCGCGCTCAACAACATCGCCCTGGTCCTCTACGACTCGGGGAAGTACGACGACGCGATCCTGACCGCCAAGCGATCGCTCGACACGCTGGAGGTCCTGGGAGACCGAGCGGGGACCGCCGGGACCTACAGGAACCTGGGCGACATCTACCAGGGAGCCGGCAGGGCGCAGGAAGCGCTCGACGCCTACCAGAAGAGTCTGGAGATCCTGAGGGATAGCGGGGACGAGACCAGCCTCGCCGGCACCTTCGCCAGCATGGGCTACATCAAGGCCGTCCTGGGACACTACAACGAAGCGTTCTTCTTCCAGCAGAGCGCGCTGGACAAGCGCCGCCGGCTGGGCGAGCCCTCGGACCTCCTCCGCTCGCTCATCGACATCGGGCTCGTGGAACAGGTCCAGGGCCGCTACGACGAGGCCCTCAAGTACTACAGCGAAGGGCTGCCGCTCTCGCGACAGATCGGCGACCGCGCGGCCACCGTCGTCCTGCTGGCTAACCTCTCGAACATCGAGTTGGATCAGGGAGAGTACGGCGCGGCCTTGAGATCCCTCGACGAGGCCCTGAAGACGGCCCGGGAGATCGGCGACCACAACCTCGTGGCGACCACGCTCGCGTATCTCGGCGATACGCGCTGCCACCTGGGCGACGTGTCGGGGGCGACGGAGGCGCTCGACGAAGCCCTCGAGATCGCGAGGAAGATCGGCAGCTCGGCGCTCGAGGCGGAGATCCTGACGGACCAGGGCGAGCTGCTGCTGGCGAGCGGGCGAGCGGACCGCGCCGCAGCCGTTCTCCGGGACGCCGTGGGCGCCGCGGGAGCCACGAGGGACGTCAGGCTCCTGCTGCTCGCCAGGTTGCAAGCGGGCGCGGCCAGCGGCCGGATCGGACACCTCGAGGCCGTCCTCAGGGAAGCGGAGTCCGCCGGGCTGAAGCCGGTCGTGGTGGCGGCGCGTCTCGCCCTGGCGCGCGCCCTGCTGGCCGCGCACCGGCCCGTCGAGGCGCTGGCGGAGACCAAGAAGGCGGTGGCCGCCGCCGGCGCGCTCCGCGAGCGGGACCTCTTGTTCCAGGCTCGGCGTCTGGGCGCCGAAGGCCTCGTCCAGGCAGGGAAGAGAGACGGCGCCGCCGAGCAATGCCTTGCGGGCCTCGAGCCGCTCGAGCAGATGCGGCGGGACCTGCGGGCCCCCCAGTTGGAGCAGTTCCTCCGGCGGCCGGAGACCGTCGCGTACGCAAAGCTCGCCGAATCGCTGTTCGGGGAATCGGGCCGCTCGAGCGAAGCGGCCCGGCTGCGTGCGACTCTCCAGCCCTGAGCGTCGCCAGTCGGCCGGGAGCCACCCGCGCGACGGTCACCCGACATCCGCTCGCTCGTCGAAAAACCGCTTGACCCGCTTCGAGGATGGGCGTACCAGTGCATACAGGTGTATACGTGGGTAACACGGGGTCTGCGGGAGGCGCCCGAGACGCACGTGGTGCCGGGATCCGGTGAGAGGGCGCGTGTCCCTACCGCGCCGTTGAGGGGGTTGTTATGCGTCGAATCGTCGCGGGTTTCGTGTCGGGGGTTTTCCTGTTGGCCCTGCTTGCTTTGACGGGATCTCCTGCGAGTGGAGCGACGGTGACGCAGTACGGCAACGAGGCAAGCTTCCTCGCGGTTCTCGGAGTCACGTCTCCGACCCAGAACTTCGACGGTTTCGACGGCGAGGTCCTCCCCTGCCTCGACCAGAGCGACGCTTTCTGCGAGATCACTCCGCCGTACGAGTGCGCCACGATCAGCGGGGTGAGCTTCTGGTCCTCCTGTGCCAACGCGACCACGGGGGGCTACGTGAGGATCCAGGCCGTCGCTTCCACGGACGCCGTCTCCTCCCCCAACCAACTCGAGGGAGGGTACGTGGAAGATCCCGATGGTTTCCCCGTCACGCCCCAGGTCGTCGTCATGAGCTTCGACACTCCCGTCTCGGCGGCGGGCTTCTTTCTCACGGGACTCACCACGACGGTCCACTCGGCTCTGGTGACCGTCACGTTCGACGACGACACCACGCAGACGTTTTCGGTGGGAATACTCGCCGGGTCGGAGACGAACAGGAAGTTCTTCGGGCTCACGTCCGACGCGAAGATCGTCCAGATCAAGATCGAGTCAGGTTCCATCGTCAATTCCAGCGGTGAATTCCAGACCACGGTGCCCGATCTGTTCGGGATCGACAACCTCAGCTTCGCCGTCAATCCAACGGGCCAGGTTACCGAGTTGCCGGAGGGCCCGCTCGTGAACCAGGTGCTCTGCTCCGGTGACGGCATTCTGTTCGAGGTCAGCAACCCGTACATCCCGGGTGGCACGGCGGTCTGCCTCTCGAACCTGTACGGCCCGTCGGAACCGACGCTGCCTCCCGGGTACCAGCCGTCGCCCCCAGACGACCCGTTCCCATGCCGGGTCCTGACCATCGACTCGCCGATCTCCGGGCCCACCGACATGGTCTACAAGAAGGACGGTGATTTCGACTCGCACCTGCGGCTTCTCTACTCCGAATTGACGGACGGGGTCTACCCGCCGTTCAGAGACGTCACCGAGTCCGTCCGGAAGATCGGCACGATCAATCCCGACCCGACGCGCCTCGGAGGAAAGGTCCAGTGGACGCCGGTCAAGGTCACCTGCGCCATCCTCGACGGACCCGAGTGCCTGTGCAGCCATTCGAGTGATTACTGCAACGGCGACGAGCGCGCGACGCTGATTTATGCCGGCGCCCCGGAGCTGTGCGACAGCATGGACAACAACTGCAACGGCACGATTACCGACGATGGCGCCGGTGATCCCGCCGTGGACGAGACCTGCACCGTCGCCGACCAGATGGGAGCGTGCGCCCAGGGCAGGACGGCGTGTGAGTTCGGCAACGTCGTCTGCAAGCAGACGGTCGACCCGGTGATCGAGGTCTGCGACGGAAAGGACAACGACTGCAATGGGCTGACGGACGAGAACCACGTCTTCGGCGGGTACCTCCCGCCGGTGAACCAGGACGGGTCGAGCATCTTCAAGTGGAAGAGGACGATCCCGTTCAAGTTCCAGCTGACGACCTGCGCGGGGGTCTTCGTCGCCTCCGAGCGCCCGAGGATCTCGGTGTTCTTCTACACCTCGGGCGTCGTGGGCAGCGACGTGGAGGACGTCGGCTCGTCCGGGAACGCGAACACGGACAACCTCTACCGGTACGACCCGACGGCGAAGCAGTACATCTACAACCTGGACACGAAATCACTGGCGCCGGGGAACAGCTACCTGGTCCGGACGACGCTGGACGACGGCTCGACCCACGACGTAGTGATGTCCATCCGCCGGTAGCGGCCGGCGAGGCGCCTCAGACGCCGTTCCCGTCCTGGCGAGACGGCCGCGTCAGCCTCCGAGCGAAGCCACCTCCTCCTCGATGGCGACGCGGATCGGCGTGTAGGCGAGCCCCAGCTCGCGCTCCGCCTTGCTCCCGTCCGCCTCCGCCCCTGCCTTCATGGTGCGCGCCTGGTCCAGGGCCAACCCCCAGAGCGGCGGCCGGCGGATCACGTTCGCGATACCCGTCAGGAAGGCGGCGTTCAGCATCGCGACGGAGTCGGGCAGCCGGAATCTCGGGAGCGGAACGCGCGCGACCTCGGCGACCAGGCGGTTGATCTGCCCGAAGGTGAGGTTGTGTTTGGCGACGATGTACCTCTCGCCGACGTTGCCGGCCTTCTCGGCCGCCAGGACGATGGCCTCCGCGACGTCCGCGACGTGGACCCATGGGAAGACCGAGCCATCGAACACCGTCGCCGGGAGACGCCGCCGTATCAGATTGAGGATGTACTCCCCGGTCGCCTTCGGGTCCCCCGGGCCGAGCACGCCGCCCGGATACACGACGACGATCGGCAGGCCTCGATCCCGGGACATGTCCCATGCGATCAGGTCCCCCTCGTGCTTCGTCCGGGCGTACTCGCTGAAACGGACGGGGCCGGGAGGGGTTCCTTCGCGAAAGGGCCTTGCCGCCGGCTTGCCGTACACCACGACGCTGCTCACATGGACGACCTTCGTCGCGCCCGCTTCGAGGGCGCACTCCATCACGTTCCGGGTGCCGTCCACGTTGACGCTGCGGTAGACCCGCCGGTCGGGAAGCCAGAAGGCGTAGGCCGCGGCCAGGTGGATGACCTGCTCGCAACCCGTCATCCCTTCCAGCAGGGCGCGCCGGTCGGCGACGTCGCCCCTTGTCACGGACGCCCCCGCGCGCTCGAGGCGCGTCGTGTCGGCGGCGCGCCGCGCCAGGCAGCGCATCTCGTGCCCTCCGGCGGCGAGCTTCTCGACGACGTGCGACCCGATGAATCCCGTGCCCCCGGTAACGAACACCCTCATGATGCACTCCCCGGGAACGCCGTCCTCCGCCTCTCTACGTTCCCGTGCGCGCCTTCTCGATCTCGGCGAACTGCTCCCGCGTCAGCGGGCTGCAGTAGCCGGAGTAGTTCAAGAGCGGCGCTGCCGGATCGCGGAGCGGGACCCACTTGTCCCCCTCGCGGCCCAGGAACACGAGGTCCCACTTCATCCCGTCGAGCACCGGGATCACGCCCTCGACGTTCTTGACCCGGCCGTCCTCCCAGCGGAAGGGGACGAGCCTGCCGGCCTTGATGTCACGGACGATCGGGGTGTCGTGGCACTCCGCGCACCTCCGCCCCTCCTTCTTGATCGAATGGGGGAAGGAGGGCGCTAGGGTGATCATGGTCTTGCTGCCGTACACGTACGACAGGAAGTTGGCCGGTGTCACCTTCCCGTCGTGGTTGACGAGGAAGAGCAGGTTCCTGAGCTCGATCGAGGCGTCCTTCCCTCCCTTGAGCCGCGTGTCGATGTGGCAGTTGTAGCAGGTCGGGACGTCCCGGACGTGACAGGCCGTGCAGTCGAGCCTCCCCCCGTGGACCGTGTGGCTCGCGGTGCGGGGGAGGTTGCCGTGGCACTTCCCGCACCGCGTGTCCAGCACTCCCGGCTGCTGGTAGCTGTCGTAGGCGGTCCCGTCGCCGTGGATCTCGCGCGCGCTATGGCAGTCCATGCACTTCATCCCCCTCCTGAAGTGCACGTCGGGGTCGTCCTTCTCCACGGGATGACATTTCTGGCAGGCGGCCTCGAGGACGACCTTCTCGACGGTGAAGAAGGCCTTGCCGTCCACGTCCTTGCGGTGGCACGTATCGCAATTCCTGACGTGGCACTTGGACTTGAGGCAGCCGAGGTCCGCGGCGGAAATCCCCGTGATCCGCTCGAGGCCCCCCTGCTCCTTCGAGTACACGCTCTCGATCCCCCGGTTCGTGTAGTGGAGACTCTTCGCGTAGAAGCTCTCCTCCGAGGGAGGCGCCTCCGCGACGTCGGCGGCCAGGGCGGGGAAACCGGCCAGGGCGGGGACGAGGAATGCGACGAGGCGAAGGACGGCCCGTTTCATCTTGGCATCCTCCCTGATGCGGCGGGCCGCGGGTCGCGACATCGCGCCGCGGCCCGATTGTACGCCCGTCGGTCGGGAGAATCGCCGCGGGATGGAGAGCGGGCTAGACCGCGATCCCCGCGCCGTCGAACAGGCCCTCGAAGAGGACGGTGGAGAGGTAGCGCTCTCCGGCGTCCGGGAGGACGACCACGATCATCTTTCCCTTGAATTCGGGCTCCCGGGCGAGGCGCGCCGCGACCGCCACCGCGGCGCCGCAGGAGATGCCGGACAGGATCCCCTCCTCCCGCGCGAGGCGGCGGGCGTACTCGATCGATTCCTCGTTCGTCACCCGCTCGACGCGGTCCACCAGCGAGAGGTCGAGCGTGTCGGGGATGAATCCGGCACCGAGCCCCTGAATCTTGTGCGGGCCGGGGACCAACTCCTTCCCCGCGAGCTTCTGCGTGATGACCGGGCTCGCGTCGGGCTCGACGGCGACCGAGAGAATCGGCTTCCCCTTCGTCTTCTTGATGAAGCGCGACACGCCGGTGATGGTCCCGCCGGTGCCGACGCCCGAGACGAGAACGTCGATCCCCCCGCCGGTGTCCTCCCAGATCTCCGGGCCCGTGGTCCTCTCATGGACGGCCGGGTTCGCAGGGTTCTTGAACTGCTGGGGCATGAAATACCGCCGCGGGTCGCTCGCGGCGATCTCCTCGGCCCTCGCGATCGCCCCCTTCATCCCCTTCGCCCCCTCGGTCAGCACGAGCCCGGCGCCGAAGGCCGCGAGGACCTTCCGGCGCTCGATGCTCATGGTCTCCGGCATCGTGAGCGTCAGGGCGTACCCGCGGGCGGCGGCGACGTAGGCGAGCGCGATCCCGGTGTTGCCGCTGGTGGGCTCCACGATCTCCATGCCGGGCTTGAGCGTCCCCCTCTCCTCGGCGTCCCAGACCATGGCGGCGCCGATCCGGCACTTGACGGAGTAGGCGGGGTTGCGCCCCTCAATCTTCGCCAGCACCGTCGGCCCGCCACCGGGCACGACGCGGTTGAGCCGCACCAGTGGGGTGCGGCCGATGGAGCGGGTCACGTCGGGAAAGAACGTCGCCATAACGTATTCTCCTGCGCCCCTGGCGGGGCGTTGCGAAGACGAACGTCGTTCATTATAGAGGCGCCCCCGCGCCGCGGCTCTCCCCAGCGAGCAAGGCCCGCTATCTCCACTCCGCGGACCGGCGATACCGGAGCCGCCCCTTCTCGGGAACGTCCCGGGTCACCGGGTCGAGCTGTACGAGCTCCGACTCGAGCCTCTGGGCGGCCCATCCGTCGCGCCCCCGGACTTGCCCTTTGGGCGCCGCGCCCCTAAGTTTTACCCGGGACTCGATCGGGGTGTTCGCGCGGCGAGCGGGGGTTCGACGATGGCTTTCAAGAACAGGGTCGTGGTCCGCTGTCTGGACGGCCGGGTGCTAAAGGGATTCACCTTCGATTTCCTTCCCAACAAGGAGAGCTTCCACCTGGTGGACGCCGAGGACGAGCGGAAGGTGGTCTCGATCTACGCGAAGGAACTCAAGGCGGTCTTCTTCGTCAAGACGTTCGCGGGGAACAAGGACCGTGGGCCCGGCTCCCTGCTTGGGGGGCGTGCCGGCGGCCACTGGCTGAAGGTGACCTTCCTCGACGGCGAGGTTCTTGAGGGCACGACGAACGCGTACACGCCGGGCCGAAAGGGGTTCTTCATCGTCCCGGCCGACGAGGGGGACAACAACGAGCGGGCGTACGTGTTCACCGACGCCGCTCGCAAGATCGAGATGATCCCCTCTTCGTCGGCCCAAGGACTGGCCGCGGCTCGCGGATCCCGCTGAAACGGCGCGCAAGACCGCTCAGGGCTCGCCGGCGCCGGCACCCGCCTCGAGCAGCGTCCCCTCCGGGCTCACGGGGAGGATGACGGAAAACTCGGCTCCTCCCGTGGGCCGGTTCGCGACGCCGATTCTGCCCCCGTGCTGCTCCACGAGGCGCTTGGTCGTGGCGAGACCGAGACCCGTCCCTTTCGTCTTGGTGGTGAAGAAGGGAAGAAAGATCTTGCCCATCACGGCCTCGGCTACCCCGGTGCCGGTGTCCGCGATGGTCACGCGGATGTACCGCGTCCCGTCCTCGCGGGAGGTCCGCGCGGTGATCGTACCCCCCTCCGGCATGGCGTCGGCGGCGTTCAGGAGCAGGTTCAGCAACACCTGCTGCAGCTGAAGGGGGTCGGCCATGATCCTCGGCAGGTCGGCGGCGAAGTCCTTCGCCACCTCGATCCTGCTGGAATCCCGCGGCACGAAGCGGGGGTGCTTCCGCGCCAGCGACAGGGTACCGTCCACCACATCGTTCACGTTCACCGACAGGAACCTCGGCGCCGGCGGTTTGGCGAAGTCGAGGAGTCCCTTGACGAGCAACTCGATTCGCTCGATCTGCCGGATCACCTCGACGATGATCTCCCTCGGCTCGCCCGTCAACGACGGACTGCCGCTCAGGGCCTCCATCGAGGCCTTGATCCCCGCGAGCGGATTGTTGATCTCGTGCGCCAGGCCTCCGGCCAGCTCGCCCAGCACGAGGATCTGCTCGGCCCACTGCATCTTTCGCCAGCTCTCCTCGAGCGATCTCGCCATCTCGTTGAAGGACGCTGCGACCTTGCCGTACTCTCCGCGCATTCCCTCGATCCGGTGGCCGAGATCGCCGCTCTCGAGGCGTCGCGTCGCCGAGACCAGCGTGGCGATCGGCCTCGTGACGCCGCGGACGAGGACGATCGCCAGCCCCGTGGCGAAGAACGGCGTGATCCCCAGGAGGACGTAGAGCAGCTTCGTCGTGCGGTCGATATCGCCGTAGGCGGCCCGGGTTTGCTCTCCGAGCCGTGCGCTCGTCATGGTGGTGATGTCGTCGAGCTCCGATGCGAGCCGGCTGCCGATCCGATACGCCCCGTCCTCCTCCGCCTCCAGCCTGGCGCGGTTCCCCCGGAGGGTGAGAACCCTGCTGAGCGAGTTCTCGTACTCGTGGACCCGGTCCCTCAGTCCCTCGAGCTTCCTCCGCACCGAGTCCACGTGGTGGCAGCCGAGGCAGCCGTCCGAGACCCGGTTCATGGTGCGCACATGGGCGACGACCGTGTCGATACTCCGAGCGTAGCGGGTGTTCTTGAGATACAGATCCGACTGCACGCTGTTCAGCTCGATGAGGAGACGCTCTCTCAAGATCTCGACTTGATGGAGGGCGACGAGACGCTCGAGCTTGGTCGTCGCGCGCTCGATGCCGGCGATGGTGTAGATGACGACCCCGACCAGGATCGCGGACAGGGCCGCCAAGCCGACGATGATCCGCTTCTTCACCGGTCGTTCGTGTCGGCGAAGGTCGCGAGGTCGAGCCCGACCTCCCGCGCGAGGTCGTAGACGGGCCGGTAGTCCTCGTCGGTCGTCTCGACGAACCGCTGCGCCCCAAACGCGCCGAGGATCTCCCGTCCCCCGGGGTCGAGGTGCATGGCGAGGAGCGCGTCCTTGAGCTTCCTCTTCAGGGCGGCGTCCAGGCCCTTCCGCACGGCCAGGGCGTTCTCCGGGACCTCCCTGGAGCGGTCGAGAATCACCAGGTCGGTGCGGATCCTGTCGTCGCCGGCGGCGAGCCGATCGAAGACGGTGCTCTTCGCGGCCCCGACGTCCGCCTTTCCGTCCAGGACGTCGCTGATCGCCGCCTCGTGCGTGCCGGCGTAATAGAACTCGCCCAGATACGTCCGGTAGTCCTTCCCGTGCTTCTTGAAGAACTCGAGGGGCAGGAGGTACCCGGCGGTCGTCGCCTTGTCCACCAGAGCGAACCGCTTGCCCCGCATCTCCTCGACCGACCTGATGCCGCTGTCCTTCCGGACGAAGATCAGGCCGTGGTAGGTGGACGTCCCTCGCAGGTCCACCGGCCTCGCGAGGGCCTCGACGCCGAGCTTCCCGCGCGCCACGGCGTACGTGAAGCTCCCGAAGAACGCCCCGTCCAGGCCGGCCGAGACGAAGTTCGCGACCATGTCGCCGTACCGCGGAAGGACGGTGAACCGGACCCCGACGCCGGCCGCTTTCGAAAGGTACCAGGCGATCGGCTCGTACCGCTCCATCTGCCTGAAGATGTTCTGCTCCGGGATGAGGCCGATGAGCAGGACGGGGCCTTTCCCGGTCGCGGTCTCTCGACTCGCGGGAGGACTCGGCGACGGCCCGCAGGCCGGGAGGAGAGCGATGACGCAGGGGATCAGGATCCGCGTGAAGGACCGTCTCGATCGTCCGGGCATCCAAGCCACGCAGCACCTCCGGAGCGCGAGGCGAGCCCTCATCGCTTCCGAGCGATCAGGATCGAGTTCATCGACGGCTCGCGATGCGCGACCTCCGCCTCGCCGAACCCGGCGGCGTCCAGGTCTCCGCGCAGCTCCTCGACGGTGTACGTGCCGCCGCCCTCGCTGCCCACGAGCATGTTCACGGCGAACAGCGCGCCGGCCGGAGGCTCCGTGCGCGACGGCTCCATCAGCACGTCGCGGATGGCGACCCGCCCGCCCTCGACCAGCGCGGCCGCCACCTTGCGGAACAGCTCGCGGTTCTCCGCCCGCGAGTTCTGGTGGACGATCGCGCTGACCCAGGCCAGATCGGCGCCCGGCGGCAGCGGATCGTCGTAGAAATCCCCCGACACCAGCGTGACTCGATCGGAGAGCCCCTCATCGGCGAGCCGCCGCCGCGCCAGGGGGATCGCCGCGGGGAGATCGAACAGAACCGCGCGTCCCGCGGCGCATGCCCGCAGGAACGCCACCGTCCACGTCCCGGAGGCGCCCCCCACGTCCAGGAGGCACCGGAACGCGAGCGGCTCGATGAAACGGATCAGCGAATCGGCGGTCGACGACGCCAGGTCGTCCATCGCCAGAAGGAACGCATCCTGATCCGCCGTCTCGCCCCGGACACTCGGGGCGCGCGGGCACGGACGGCCGCTCTTCACGGTCACCGCCAGCTGCGCCCAGCGCCGGAGGCAGTTGGCCTGATGCTGCGCCATCGCGAGCACGCTCCCGCGGCCCGTCCGGCCCAGCGCCTCGGCGACCGCCTCCGGAAGCGAATACCTGCCGCCCCCCTTGTCCAGGAGCCGGAGGGCGGCAAGGGCATCGAGCAGGATCGCCGTCGCCCGAGCGTCGCCGTCCAGCCGGCGCGCCAGCGCCTCGGCGGTCAGTGGACCTTCGGCGAGCACGCGGAACAGATCGAGATCCGCGGCCGCCGCCAGCACGCAGGCCGGCTGGAAGCTCCGTGCGAGATCCAGAATCCCATCGCGCGTCCATGCCTTCGGCACGCCCGCCCCTCTCGTGCCACGCG
>JBGQAU010000030.1:0-35293 GCA_041494445.1 Acidobacteriota bacterium
CATTCGGACTACGAGGAGGGCAAGCGCTTCTTCGACCGGCAGGTCGCGGGACCGTTCGCGCACTGGGTCCACGAGCACAGGTTCGAGCCCGACGGCGCGGCGGCGTGCTTCCTCGAGGACCGGATCGAGTTTGCGCTCCCCCTCGGGCTCATGGGCGACCTCGTGGGTCTTCGAGCGACTCGGACCCGCCTCGAGCGGATGTTCGCGTGGCGCCACGAGATCACCGCGGCCGACCTCGCGCGGCACCGATCGGCGGCGGGCCGTGGGCCGCTTCGAATCGCCGTGACCGGAGCGACCGGCCTGGTCGGCTCGGCACTACGCGCGTTCCTGTCGACCGGGGGGCACGCGGTGTTCCGACTCGTTCGCCCCGGGCCCGTCACCGGTCCGGAAGACATCCCGTGGGACCCCGCCTCGGGCCGCCTCGACGCGGCAAGGCTCGAAGGGCTCGATGCGGTCATCCACCTCGCCGGCGAGAACATCGGGAGCGGGCGATGGACCGCCGCGCGGAAGGAGCGGGTCCTCGCCAGCCGGGTCGCGGGCACGCGCCTGCTCGCCCGGACGCTTGCGGCGCTCGCCGCGCCGCCCCGCGTGCTGCTGTGCGCGTCCGCGGTGGGCTGGTACGGCGACCGCGGCGACGAGGGGCTCGAAGACACGAGCGGCCCGGGCCGAGGGTTCCTGGCGGAAGTTTGCCGGGAGTGGGAGATGGCCGCGACCCCTGCGGCGGAGCGCGGCATCCGGGTCGTTTACCTCAGGTTCGGCGTGATCCTCAACGCCGCGGGGGGAGCCTTGGCGCGAATGCTCCCGGCCTTCCGGCTCGGAGCGGGGGGCCGCGTGGGCAGCGGCCGCCAGCAAGTGAGCTGGATCTCGCTGGACGACGTCGTCGGGGCCGTCGAGTTCCTGCTGTTCCGCGAGGACCTTGCCGGGCCCGTCGCCGTCACGGCGCCGGATCCGGTGCCGAACGTCGAGCTGGCGCGTACGCTCGGCCGGGTCCTGAACCGGCCTGCGGTCGTGCCGTTCCCGTCGGCGGCCGTCGATCTCCTGTTCGGCGAGATGGGACGGTCGTTGCTCCTGGAAGGCCAGAGGGTGAGACCGAGGAGACTCCTCGATGCGGGCTTCCGCTTCCGGCATCCCGGTCTCGAGGCGGCGCTGCGCTTCGAGCTGGGACGGCTCGATCGTCCGCCGGAGGGTGTCGAGTTCACTTCCTGATCACAACCCCGGCGGAGGGGAAGGCAATCGAGGGAATGCGGTAAGATGATGCGCTCCGACTCGGAGGCGCGCGCGCCATGAAGGCCATGACACCGGCAAAGGATTTCAAGGCTCTCGTCGCGGAGGGGATCCCCGACGAGTTGCCCCCGATGCCTCCCTCTGATCCCTCCACGAACCACGCGCCGGCCCGCAGGCAGGTTCTCACGCAGGCCGAGAAGGAGCTGGCGGTCGCCAACGCGCTCCGCTACTTCCCGTCGTGCCACCACGCGGCGCTCGCGCCGGAATTCGCGCGGGAGCTTACGACCGACGGCCGGATCTACATGCGCCGGTACCGGCCGGCGGGGTACGAGATGAAGGCCCGTCCGATCGGAGAGTACCCCGCTCGGAGCCGCCAGGCCGCGGCGATCATGCTGATGATCCAGAACAACCTCGATCCCGCGGTCGCGCAGCACCCGGAGGAGCTCGTCACCTACGGCGGGAACGGCACCGTCTTCCAGAATTGGGCCCAATACCGGCTGACCATGAAGTACCTGTCGGAGATGACCGAGGACCAGACGCTGGTGCTGTACTCGGGCCACCCGCTCGGGCTGTTCCCGTCGCATGCCGACGCGCCGCGCGTCGTCCTGACGTGCGGTATGGTGATTCCGAGCCGCTCGACTCCGGAGGACTACGAGCGGCTCGCCGCGCTCGGCGTCACCTCGTACGGGCAGATGACGGCCGGCAGCTTCATGTACATCGGCCCCCAGGGAATCGTCCACGGGACGGCGATCACGCTCCTGAACGCCGGCCGGAAATACCTGCGGGTCCCGGAGGAGGAGGGGCTCGCGGGACGCGTGTTCGTGACCTCCGGACTCGGCGGGATGAGCGGCGCCCAGGCCAAGGCGGCGGTGATCGCGGGGGCGATCGGCGTCGTGGCGGAGATCAACCCGAAGGCGCTCTTGAAACGGCACGAACAGGGGTGGCTGCAGGAGTACGAGACCGACCTCGACCGGCTCCTCGCTACGATCGAGCGCGCCAGGAAGTCGAGGCTGGGACGGTCCATCGGCTACCTGGGAAACGTGGTGGATCTCTGGGAGCGACTCGTCACCTCGGGCGAGCACGTGGACCTCGGCTCCGATCAGACGTCGCTCCATAACCCGTACGGGGGAGGCTACTATCCGGTGGGCGTTTCCCTCGACGCGGCCAACGAGATGATGCGGGCCGACCCCCGGGGGTTCAGAGAGCGGGTTCACGAGTCGCTCCGCCGGCAGGTCGCGGCGATCGGCGGCATGGTGGCCCGCGGGATGCACTTCTGGGACTACGGGAACGCGTTTCTCCTGATGGCGAGGACCGCAGGGGCCCCCGTCACGCGGGACGACGGCAGCTTCGTCTACCCGTCGTACGTCGAAGACATCATGGGCCCGATGTGCTTCGACTACGGGTTCGGCCCGTTCCGCTGGGTCTGCACCAGCGGGAGCGCCGAGGACCTCCGGACGACCGACCGGATCGCCGGCAACGTGATCGAGGCGATCGCCTCAGGGTCGCCGGAGGAGATCCGCCGCCAGCTCCTGGACAACCTTCGCTGGATCCGGCAGGCCGAGGCAAACGATCTCGTGGTGGGCTCCGCGGCGCGGATCCTCTACGCTGACGCCGAGGGGCGCACCCGCATCGCGCTGGCGTTCAACGACGCCGTGCGCGACGGGAGAATCTCGGCCCCGGTCGTCCTGGGCCGCGACCACCACGACGTGTCCGGAACCGATTCGCCCTATCGAGAGACCGCCGACATCCGGGACGGCAGCAGCTCTTGCGCCGACATGGCGGTCCACAACGTCGTCGGCGACGGGTTCCGCGGAGCGACCTGGGTGAGCCTCCACAACGGGGGAGGGGTCGGCTGGGGACAGGTCATCAACGGCGGGTTCGGAATGCTCGCGGACGGGAGCGAAAGCGCCGCCCGCCGGATCCGGACGATGATCCACTGGGACGTGAACAACGGCATCGCGCGCCGCGCCTGGGCGCGCAACCCGGGAGCGGAGAGTGCGGCGCGGCGCGCCATGGACGCGGAGCCGCGCATGGCCGTCACGCTTCCTCACCGTGCGGATGACGCCCTCGTGCGCGAGGCGGTGCGAGATGCCGCGCGGAATTGACGAAAGGAGACGCGCAGTGCGAAACAGGGTGATGATCGTTCTCGCCGCTGTCGGTTTCGCGGCCGGTTCGGCGTTTTCGGCGCCGCGCCCCGAAATGGTGCGCGTGAAGCCGATCCAAGCCCCGGCGGGACCCGGGGAGGCGGGCAAGCGTGCGGCGGCCGTGATCGAGGGGCGGAGCGGCAGCCAGCTGACCGGGGAGGCCGTGTTCGTCCAGAGAGGGGATTCGGTGTCGCTGGAGATGAAGTTGGAGAACGCCCCTCCCGGAACGCATGCGGTCCACCTCCACGAGAAAGGCGACTGCAGCGCGCCCGACGCCATGTCGGCCGGGCCGCACTGGAATCCGACCGGCCAGGCCCATGGCAAGTGGGGGCACTCCCCGTTCCACCGCGGCGACATCGGGAACATCGAGGTCGGACCGGACGGCAAGGGGAGCACGACGCTCTTGGCGGCCTCTTGGTCCGTCGGCGGCAAGCCGGAGACCGATGTCCTCGGGCGATCGGTGGTGGTCCATGCCTCCGCCGACGATTTCGTCACGCAGCCGACGGGGAACGCCGGAGGCCGGATCGGCTGTGGCGTGGTGCGGCTCTCGCAGCAGCCCGGCGGGGCGGCCGAAGTCGCGCCGGACCAGGAGACCCGTGCCGAGGTCCCGGCCCTCAACGCGTTTCATGAGGTGATCTTCCCCCTCTGGCACGAGGCCTGGCCGGCGAAGAACGTCGGGATGATGCGGGACCTCCTGCCCAAGGTGCAGGAACACGTCCGCCTGGTCCGGGAAGCCGAGCTGCCCGGGATCCTGCGCGACCGCAAGGGCGACTGGGACCGTGGAGTGAAGGCTCTGGTCGAGACCGCGGAGCGGTATGCGAAGGCCGCCGCCTCGGGCGACGACAAGGCGCTCATCGACGCCGTCGAGGATCTCCACTCCCGATTCGAGGGTCTCGTGCGCGTCGTTCGCCCGGCCACGAAGGAGCTTGACGCCTACCACGTCGAGCTCTATCGCGTCTACCACAAGCTGATGCCGGCGAAGGACGTCGAGGGGGTGCGCGCCGCGTCCGAGGAGATGGTGAAGCGGTGCGGGGCGCTGGCCGCAGCGCCGGTGCCGAAGCGGCTCGCGTCGCGGGAGGCGGAGCTCCGCGCGGAGCTGAAGGATCTCTGCGCGGCGACCGAGCGACTGCGCGAAGTCGCCAGGGGCTCGGACGTGGACGCCGTCTCCGCGGCCGTGGAGGCGGTTCACGCGCAGTACCAGAAGGCGGAGAAGCTCTTCGAGTGAGCGCGCCGTCCGGCACGTCCATGGGCCCCCCCTCCGCCGCGACGGGCGCGCCGGAGAAGTTCCCGCGCGTCTTCTGGGCTGCGAACACCACGGAGCTGTTCGAGCGGGCCGCGTACTACTCGATGGCCAGCTTCGTGGTCATCTATCTGGGACGCCTCGGGCTCGGCGACTACTGGCCGAGCAATCTCAACGGCGCTCTGTGGTTCCTGGTCTACTTCCTTCCCATCATCTCGGGGACGATCGCCGACATCGTCGGCTTCCGGATCTCGCTGCTCGTGGCCTTCGTGCTGCTGGCCGCGGGCTACTTCCTGATGGGCTACCCGGTCTGGTTCGGGGGCCAGGTGCTCGCCGCGGCTCCTTCCGGGGAGATGACGGCCGGGTCGGCGGTGCTGATCCCGGTGGTGGCCGCGATCGTGCTGATCGGCATCGGCGGCTCCGTCGTCAAGCCGTGCATCAGCGGCACCGTGCAGAAGAGCCACATGGGCCGCGCGACGCTCGCGTTCGCGATCTTCTACATGGTGATCAACATCGGGTCGATCGTCGGCCGGGTCGTGGCGTATTTCGTACGCAACGTGTACCAGAACCTGAGCCTGATCTTCGTCGTCGCGACGCTGGCCTCGGTCGTGGCGTTCTTCGTCGTGCTCTCGACCTACCGGGACCCGGACCGCGGCCCGGACACGCCCCGGAACACGCTAAAGGACGTCTCGAGGAAGCTGCTGAACATGTTTCTGGTGCTGGGCAACCTGCGCTTCGTGCTGTTCCTGATCGTATCGTCGGGATTCTGGTTCCTCTACAACCAGGTCTACAACGTGCTGCCGCTCTACGTGAAGAAGGTGGTGGAGACCAATCCGGCGATGGACCTCTACACCGCCGCCAACCCGATCACCATCGTCTGCTTCCAGCTCGCGATCACGAGACTCTTCGGCAAGATGAAACCGATCCGCTCCATCGTGGTCGGCACGGTCATCATCGGCGTGTCGATGATCCTCAACCTGGTCCCGGTCTATGCAGCGGGCGGAGTGCGCGTCATCACCGCCAACTGGCTGCCGCTGGGGTCCATCTTCATCATCCTGACCGTGGTACTGATCGCGTTCGGCGAGCTGTTTACCTCCGCACGCACGTACGAGTGGATCGGGGCGCTCGCGCCCAAGGGCCAGGAAGGGCTGTTCCTGGGCTACGCGAACCTGCCGATGGCGATCGGGTCCCTGGTCGGCGGGCCCGTGGGGGCGTGGATCTTCAACGCGGTCATGTGCCGCGGCGCCGTCAGGCGCCCGGACGGCCTCTTCGACCTCGACCCGGCATCGGCGTCGGCCGGATGGCTGATCCTGATGGGGATCGGCTTCGTCTCCGCGGCCAGCATGTGGCTCTACAACCTCTGGCTGGAGCGCCACCCCGCGGCATCCGCGTCGTAGAGCCGTTCCGCCGCGCATCCCCCGTGCGGGGGACCGGGTCGATCAGTACCCCATCGCGCAGCCGTCCTTGCGGGACTCGCTGGCACCGGCGTAGACGCCGGTGATGGGATCGACCGCGACCGCCTGGTAGCCGCCGAAGACCGCGGGGTTGGCGTCGACGATGCGATGCCCCTTGACGGCGAGGTCGCGGCGCACCTCTGCCGCGACGCCGCTCTCGAGATGAAGGACGCCTCCCGTCGTCATGAGCGTCCCGGTCGGCTCGCTGGACCTGGTGTGGTAGAAGCGGGGCGCGTCGCCGGCCTCCTGGAGGTTCATCCCGAAATCCACCAGGTTCACGAGCACCTGGACGTGCCCCTGGGGCTGCATGTCGCCACCCATCACGCCGAAGGCGATCCACGGCTTTCCGTCCCGCGTGACGAAAGCCGGAACGATGGTGTGGAACGGGCGCTTGCCCGGCTCCAGCCGATTGGGCGAGCCGGGCTGCAGGCTGAAGAGGCCGCCGCGGTCCTGGAGGCCGAACCCCCATTCCTCGACGACGTACCCGGAGCCGAATCCCGTGTAGTTGCTCTGGATGAGGGAGACCATGTTTCCCTCGGCGTCGGCTACGGCGAGATAGGTGGTGTCGCCGGCGGCGAGCGGAGGATGTCCCATCTCGATCCGCATCGCGGCCCGAGCCGGGTCGATTCGCTTCGCGAGCGACCGGGCGTACTCTTTCGACAGGAGCCCGTCCAGGGGCATCTTCGCGAAGACCGGGTCGGCGAGGTACCGCGCCCGGTCCTCGAACGCCAGCTTCTTCGCTTCCACCATCGTGTGCCAGAACGTCGCGGAATCGCGTCCCATTCCCTTGAGGTCGAATCCCTCGAGGATATTGAGCATCTCCAGCGCCGCAACTCCCTGGGTGTTCGGGGGGAGCTCGTGGAGCGTCACGCCGCGGTAGGATGTCGAGACCGGCTCGACCCACTCCGACCGGTGTGAGGCGAGGTCCTCCGCCGAGAAGAAGCCCCCCACCCGGCGCGAGAACGCGACGATCGCCTCCGCGATCGGCCCCCGGTAGAACGCGTCGCGGCCCCCGACGGCGATCGCCTCGTAAGCCCTCGCGAGGCCGGTATTCCGGAACACCTCCCCCTCGCGCGGGGCCCTTCCCCCCGGAAGGAACGTCGCGGAGAATCCGGGCTTGTCGCGGAACGCCCGACCGCCGCGCTCCCACGCGGCGGCGATCCCCTGCGGGACCGGCGCCCCCTCCCGCGCCGCGCGGATCGTCGGGGCCAGGAGGTCCTTCATCGGCAGGCGCCCGAACCTCGCGTGCAGCTCGAACCAGCCGTCCACGGCCCCGGGAACGGTCCAGGCGTAAGGCGTGTGAAGCGGAACGGTCCCGTCGGGTTCGGGCGGGACGGTGTCCGCGGTCAGCGCGCGCGGAGCCCGCCCGGACGCGTTCAGGCCATAGAGCTTCCTCGTCTTCGCGTCCCAGACGATCGCGAAGAGGTCGCCGCCGATGCCGCACGATACCGGCTCGAGGAATCCGAGCGCCGCGTTGACCGCGATCGCGGCGTCGGCGGCCGAGCCGCCCCTCTTCAGGACGTCGAGGCCGATCTCGACGGCGAGCGGGTGCGCGGCCGCGACCATGCCGTGGCGCGCGTACACGACGGAGCGCGTCGCGAACATCCGTCCCTCGGGGCGATCGGCGGCCTCGGGACCGGCCGGGAGGAGGGGAAGGACCAGCAGGAGCACGATGAGTCTTGCCATGCGTCGGGCCCTCGGAGGTTCATGGGGACGTCCCATCCTACGCCGGATCGGGGGCTTGTAACGGCGCATGGAAAGCGCGAGGATAGGGACGAGATCCGCCTTCCTTTCGGGGGGGACGCCGATCGCGAAGGGGAGGCGGAGCCCAGGGAAGGAGGCATCCATGCCGGAGGAGAAGATCACGGCAGCCCCGCAGAACGAGACGTCGGAGGACCGCTTCGAGCACGACATCGAGGCGCTGGAAGCTTCGAGCTGGCGCCACAACACGACGTTGATCGTCGCCGTCCTCGTGCTCGTCGTCATCGTCGGTGCGGGAATCACGTTTCTCTTCATGACGGAGAAACAACAGGTCAAGCCGACCGGCCCGGTCGCGATGCAGATCGAGATGCTGGAGCCGCGGGCGGGAAAGCTCGGAAACACGCCGACGAAGTTCCGCTGGGAGACGATCTCGGGGACGAAGTACTACTCCTTCGCCCTGTCCGGAAAGGGCGCGGAGTCCGCGCTGCTCCAGCGCGCGCCCGTGAACCCCGGCCTCACGCTGATCCCGGAGGAGCTGAACCGTCTCGCCAAGGGCGCGAGCTACGTCTGGAAAGTCGTGGCGTTCTCGGACACCGGGAAGGTGCTGGCCCGCGGCGAGGCCACGTTCGACCTCTGACGCGGACGGGAATCGCCGACCGCCTCAGGAGGCTGGATCCGGCGGCGATCCCGTGATCGAGGAAGCCCCCGAACTTCGGGAACGCCGCCGTGCCCAGGCTGCTCCGACGCAGCCGCCGAGCGCCGCGAGACCGGCCGGGATCAGGAGCACCGCGACCCACCCCTCGGTCCTCATCAGGCCGAAGGCGCAGCCCGCGACGATCGCGCCCCACGCGGCCAGTACGGAGAGCGGAAGCCAGGCCCCGGGCCTCAGACGGCCGAGCAAGACCCCGGAGCCCGCGCCGAGCACCGCCGCCGCGAGGACGCGGAGCGCGACCGAGCCGGCCGAATCCGTGAAGAAGAAGTCGAGCTCCACGAATCCCAGGATCGCGGCGAGAAACGCGGCCGCCACGAGCGGAACACGGTCGCCGAGACGCTCCTCCATGACCCCACCTCCTCGCGGAGTATAGGCAAGAACGCGTGCCGTCGGAAGCGGCCGCCAGGAAGCCGTGCTTCCTTCCGGTTGCCGATGCGCAACCCTCGATCGTGGTGGCGGTCCGCGTTCTCCGTCAGCAGAGGGATCCGAGGTGGACTCCGCGGCAGCACCAGGCGGAGAGCGCCGCGAGGGCCAGCAGTCGGTTGCACTGGGGGTTGGTGTACCCCAGCGTCATGACGCAAACGTCGTGTGCCAGGCAGGCGCTCGTGTAGCACCCGGTGCACCCCCAGCAGGACGGTCCGCAGCAGCCGAGGCAGAACTCCTTCCCGTTGCTCTGCAAGCGCTGACGTGGCACGACCGCGTAACCGGCGAGGTTTGCGGCCAGGGCGGCCATCGCGCGCGACTCCGGGTCGTACCCCCTCTTCACGAGCGCGGGCCAGAGATGCTCCGCCGCCAGAGCGGCGTCCGCACCGTCGAACGTCCGCATCGCCCGCTCCGTTTCCTCGGCCGGCGCATCCTCCGAGAGTGCGACGCCTCCGGCCCGGTACTCGAAGATCCCCGCCGACTCATCCACGATGACCTCGGTGAGGACCTCGCCGGAGGAGGAAAGGATCCGCGATTCCGCGCCGCCCGGCGTGACGCGGCTCTCGAAAGCGATCAGCTCGCCGTTTCGCTTGAGCGTTCCGACGAAGCCGAGGCAGCCGTTCTCCGTCCGCACCTCGATCGCCGCCTCCGGTCGGGTTTCGAGCGCCGGCTCGGCACGGGTCACGCCGGCCGCTAGCACGATTGAGAGGAGCGCGAGACCCAGGACCGACCACCGTTGAGACCACCACTGTCTCCGCATTGCAGTCTCCTTGGGCGGAGCGCCCGTCCGCGGACACGGGCCGCGACGACCCTGTTTCGCGCGGCACCCCGCTCGAGCCGGAAGGCGGATGGGAGGGGACCGGTTCGGTTTCCGGCCGTCCTCGAGAGGCCTCGGGCCCTTCCGGGGCCCGTGGCTCGCGACGAGAGAGCGGCCGCGACGCAATGTGGCGCCTCGGGGCGCGGCCGGCAAGCCGTGACGCGACCGGGGTTGCGGGGGCGGGACTTCGAAGCGGGTGCGAGGTCGCCGCGCCCGTTTCGTCCGGCGGCGGGGTCCGCGCGTAGTACCGTTCGAAACCCGATGGGAATGGAGGGAGAATCGATGAACCGGAACCTGACGCACGTGACGCTCGCGACGGCCCTGGGGCTCGCCGCGCTCATCGTTCCACCGGCGAACGCCGCGGACCCGGACGGCGAAAAGGCCGAGAAGCACGCGCTTCGGATCGCCGTCTCGGAATCGAGCAAGGGCGAGAGAACGCCCTACCTCGGCCTGATGCTCCGCGAGGAGACTCGGAGCCCCGAGGGTGGCGCGAGGGTCGCCAAGGTGATCGCGGACTCTCCCGCCGAGAAGGGTGGGCTCCGGGAAGGCGACGTCGTCGTCGGCTTCGGCGACGCGGTGATCCGCGGCCCCGTGAGCCTCACGAAGCGGATCCGCGAGTCGAACGTGGGCGATAAGGTGCTAGTCACCGTGCTCCGCGACGGGAAGAAGGTGACGGTGACCGTCGAGATCGGGGAGCGCCGGGAAAGGCGCGTGGTGGTGGAGATGCCGGGCGGCGAGGAAGAGGACATCCTGCTGCCCGATCTCGAGAAGCTCGACCTCGAGAAGCGCGACCTGAGCGAGCACATGGAGGAGCTCCAGAAGAACCTGAAGGAGTTGCACGTGGCGCCGCGCGCGCTCGGGCGCTCCGGCTGGAGCGTCATGAGGGCATTCGAGCGACCGCGCCTCGGCGTCGAGATGGTGGAGACCACTCCCGACCTGCGCGCGTTCCTCGGAGGCAGGCGCGAGGCCGGGGTCCTGGTCGGCCGGATTCTCGCCGGGACACCGGCGGAGAAGGCCGGTGTGCGCGTGGGTGACCTGATCGTTTCCGTGGACGGGGAGCCCGTCGAGGATTCGAGCGATCTGATCGAGGCGCTGTCCGACAAGGAAGGCAAGACGTTGGATCTCGAGCTGGTGCGCGACCGGAAGACGATGCACCTCAAGGTCGCGATCCCGGAAGCCGAGAAGAACGAGTCCGGCGGGCCCCTCGCGCGCCGCGCGGTCCGCCCCGCGACTTGCGCCGCAAGCCCCCGTGCGGTAGATAACTATCTTCGCCTTGGGGAGTTCTCGCGTGCCCTTCGGTCTCGTCTTCGGTGCGGTGTTCTTCGCGGTGCTGGCGATCTGGGCGGCCCCGGGTCTGCCGCCTGAATGGTCCGCTCCGGTCCCCTTCGCCGGCCTCGGCGTCGGTTGCGTCGGGGCCGCTCTGGCCGCCGGCCTCGTGCTGCGACAGTCGTGGGCGCGGTGGGCGGGCGTCGCCTTCGCCCTGTCCCTCTTGTTCGCCGGCGCCCTCCTCGTGACCGGTCGCGGTGAAGCGGTCGACTACGTTCTGGTCCTCGGCGCGGTGACGACCGTCGTTCTTCTGCTCGTTTCCCCGACCGGCGATCCCAGGCGCGGCTTACCCGCCGGGGCGCGCCCGTGGCGGAGGGCGGGGCGCGTCCTGGCGTGGCTCACCCTGGCCGTCGTCGTGCTGCTCGTGGCCGCAGGCGTGCCGGCGATCCTGCGACGACCGGCCACCGTTCTCCCCCTCGAGGCGGAGCGTCGCCACGACTCCGTCCGGGCGGCGCCGGCTCCGGCCCGCCCGGAGTGGCTCGACTACGGAGCCGGCATCGAGCGCGCGAGGGCGACCGGCAAGCCGCTGTTCATCGACTTCTACGCGACCTGGTGCGAGCCCTGCAAGATGATGGAGCGGAGGACCTTCAGGGACGCCGGGGTCTCTCGCAGGCTTTCGGAGATCGTCGCGGTGAAGGTGGACAGCGAGGAGACCGAACGTCGATCCGGCCACCGAGGCGCCGACCTCGCCGAACGGTTCAACGTGATGGCGTACCCGACGCTGGTGGTTTTGGACCCCGAGGGGCGCGAAGTTTCGAGGCGGACCGGCTTCTTGCCGCCGGACGAGTTCGCGGCGTGGCTTAAGCGCTCCGTCGAGAAGGCAGGGGCCGAGCGAGGGGCTTCGCCACGCAGGCGAGCCTGATGCGGCGGGAGGCCGACGGCCTTCGCGGCGTCGGACGCCTTCGCGCGCGAGCGCCCGCAGCGTCCGGCTACTCCTTCGAAGCCTCGGGAGGTCTCGGACTCGTCAGCGGGCCGGGCGCGTAGGGTCTCTCCCGCGGCCTCGGGAAACCGACGTGGACCTCGACGCGGCGGCCCGACAAGATGAGGTCGGAGCCCGTGTCCAGGAACCGGACCCAGGCCTTGGTGCTCCCGTCGTAGTCGCGAGCGAGGACCAGGAGGCGAGCGGGGCGGCCGAGTGCGAGGCAGGGGCCCGTGCCGGCGGAGTCGAGCCCCGTCATGACCCGGAGGAAGGGGTTCGTGGTCCGCTCGTGGCCGATCAGGGTCGCCTCCGCGTGCCCAGGATAGACCGCCATGTCGTCGGGCAGCGTGAGGACGCACTCCACCAACGAGCGGCGGAGGTCCTCGAAGGAACCGGCCGACGGGCCCACGCATCCGCCGATCGAGCCGGCGAAGAGGCAGTCGCCGCAGAACAGCCCGATGCCGTCCACGAGGTAGCCTGCGTGGTGGTCGGTGTGCCCGGGCAGGCCGAGCACCTGCACCCGGATCCCGCCCCACTCGAGGGCTTCTCCGTTCTCGACCGGGACCGCGTCCCGCACGTGCTGCGCCTCGCCTCTCGGAGCGTAGACCGTCGCTCCCGTGCGGCGTACCACCTCGGGATGTCCCGCCACGTGGTCCGCGTGTCGATGGGTGGTGAGGATCGCGGCCAGCTCGAGACCGTGGGTCTCGAGCGCGTCGAAGAGAGGGCCAAGCGGAGCGCCGGTGTCCACCACGATCGCGACCCCGCGCTCGCCGTCGGCGACGAGATAGGCGTTCGAGAGCCATCCCGGATGCGTCGAATGCGTCAGGATCACGTGATGCCCCCTTGCAAGCGCTCGGCCCCCTCGCGCTCCGGACCCCGCGCGCGGCGTTCTGAGTAACCCCCACGTTCACGCGGCGGGCGTCGCCGTGTCGATGCGGACGCGGCCGCGACTCCCGTCGACCTCCCGCTGCCTATGTATTTACCAAGAACTCGGCTCCGGGGGAAGCCGGAACTTGCCTTCGCGTGATATCTTTTCGCGCCCGCAACATGCGCGAGGCGGTCCGCCCGCCACGAAACCGAGAGGAAAGGCGCCATGAAATCCCCGCAGGCGGAGAAGGTCCGGCTCGACCGGGTCACCGTCGAGGCGATCTCCGACGTGGCCACCGGCATCCAGAAACGGGTCGAGAGCCACGAGAAGCCGGAGGTCGCGTTCCCGGTCCGCTCGCTGGGCAACGTGCGGTACGACCCCGGCAAGGGTTACTTCGAGATCGGCAGGGCGAAGTCGGTGCGGACCCTTTCGGTCACCACCGCCAAAACCTTCGCCCAGACGCTGAAAATGATGGCGCTCTCGAAGGAGCTGGTGGAAACCAACGATTTCGCCACCAAGAGGGATGCGTATTACCAGTCGAAGAACTGGGGGGAAGCCCGCTTCGACGAACAGGCCGAGTCCGACATGGTCATGGACGACGTCGAGGCGATGTTCTCCGTGCACGGGGTCAGTCGCGAGCAGCTTCGCTACATTCCGGACGAGCACGGCGGGGCGGTCGCCGGCGAGCTGATCGTCCACGACACCGATCTCGAGACCGGGAAGGTGGAGAAGATCGACTGCACGCGTTTCGGCTCGGGCGCGTACTCGATCCCGTCCCTGGTGGAGCACTTGACTTTCGAGACCAAGGCCCGCTTCGTCCTGTGCATCGAGACCGGCGGCATGTTCCAGAGGCTGCAGAGCCACAAGTTCTGGAAAAAGGCCCACTGCATCCTCGTGTCCATGGCGGGGGTCCCGACCCGCGCGACGAGGCGGTTCGTGCGTCGGCTGTCGGACTCGTGCAAGCTCCCGGTCTACGCTTTCGTGGATTGCGACCCTTACGGGATCTCGAACATCTACCGGACGCTCAAGGTGGGCTCCGGCAACGCGGCACACATCAATCGCTTCTTCTGCGTGCCCCAGGCGTCGTTCCTCGGGGTCACGCCGCAGGACATCGTGGAGTACAAGCTCCCCACCCACCCGCTCAAGGACGTGGACATCAAGCGCGCCAAGGACGCGCTCAAGAACGATCCGTTCTTCAAGATCCACAAACCCTGGGCGAAAGCGCTGGAGTCGCTGATCAAGATGGGGGTGCGCGCGGAGCAGCAGGCCCTGGCTCGGTGGGGGCTCAACTACGTCCTGGAGGAGTACCTGCCCGCCAAGCTGAAGCACTCCGAGAGGTTCCTGCCCTGATCCCGCCGCCCGAGTCGGCTCGGGCGAGGAGAAGGGGCAGGGATCGGACGGTAGCTCCGGGACCCGTTTCGTGGCAATCTGCTTCCGGCGGGCCGGGGTTCGACCCGCGACGATCCCACGCCACGCAAGAGGGGGATGAGCATGGGTCTCCATCGACGCGCGAACTACAGCCCCATGAAGCTCGTGGAGGGTGCCCGAATCTGCGTGAAGGAGGTCAGGAACGAGGGAAGGTCCGAAGCGGTCGTCATCGCCAACGAGGGCCACATGGACCAGCCGCTCACGGGCTGGATGCTGGCGAGCCTCCATGGAGCGCAGGTCTTCAGGTTCGAGGACGGCATGGTGTTGCGCCCCGGAGCCCGCGTCACGGTGACGAGCGGCCAGGGGGTCGCGCACAAGCCCCCCGCCGTGCTTGCGTGGACCGACGAGACGGTCTGGAACAACCGGGGCGACGTGGCGCTCCTGTTCGACCACGATGGGGAAGAGGTCGCGCGCTTCGCGTACCCCGCGAGCCGCGCCGAGCAGACGGAGCGCCTCCCGAAACAGTTGCTGGTGCGGGACGAGAACGGCACCTGTCGGATCGAGTCCGGCCGGCGGGAAACATCGCGGAACCGCCCGAAGCCCGCTCGGGCGGTCAAATCGAAGGCGTAGCGAGTCCTCGGTCCCGGGTGGGCCTCAGGACTCGCCGCCGCCGGGAACGATCGCGGCCGGATCGATGCCCATCGAGGTCAAGGCGCCGCGCCACATCTCCGACGGGTCGTGATCGAGAATGAGCGCGGGGTCGGAAGGGGACACGATCCAGGCTCCCTCCGCGAGTTCGCGCTCGAGTTGTCCCGGGCCCCACCCGGAGTACCCCGAGTAGCAGTGGAACCGCCCGGAGGCGAGGGCGCACAGCCGCGCGAGCGTCCCCGTGGAGGTGCTGAAATGCAGGCCGGACTGGACCTCGCGCCCTTCCGGGTCGCCGTGCTCGGGCCCGTACAGGACGAACCCCTGCTCCGGCTGCACCGGCCCGCCGAGCCGGACGTGCCTGTCGGGGTTCCCGGCATAGGGAATCTCGTGGTCGCGGCACAGGTCCCGCAGGAGGAGTGACGTCTCGCGGTTGACGACGATACCGAGCGCTCCCTCGTCGTCCTGCCGCAGGAGCAGGACGACGCCCTGGCGGAAGTTCGGGTCCAGGAGTTGCGGAACCGCGATCAGGAACCCCGGCGCGATGTCTTCTAACATGGACCTAGTCTACCCCGGGGCCCGGACGGGGGCATCCGCCGCTAGACCTGCTTGGACAGCTCGAGAAATCGCGAGTAGGGAATCGCCGTCCAGGACTCGGCGCGAAGAGCCCCGAGCGCCAGCGAGATCATCGAGACCTTCGCGGCGGCCTCCTCGTCCGGCGCCTCGTAGATGTCGAGGCAATCGTACGGACCGAGGAGCGCGTAGTGCGCGATCCACTTCACCGAGGGGATCTGGTTCGCGATCCGCTGCTTCCATTGCTTCCCGATCTCCTCCCGGTTCCTGATGTTCCGGGTCACCTCGGGCGACAGGGTGGTCATGAGCACGTACGTAGGCATCACGCATCCTCCTTCCGCCGGAGGAGGTCCGGCGGTCGTCGGCGGGCCGGCGTCAGTTTACGACGGATCGGCGCGCGGCGAGGATCCCTGCGGCGTGGGTGCCGGCGGCGACCGCGAGACCGGCATAGATCGGCTCGACCCCGAGCCACGGCGTGCCGGCCGCCTGCCCGCCGAGGACCCAAGCGAGAGTGAGCCCGCCTGAGATCGCCATGCCCCAGGCGGCGAAGCGCGGCGCAGGCCGAAGTGTGGGGTAGAACGTCCCGAGCAGCGGCGGCAGCAGCGTCGCGGTCCCGACGCTCCCGAAACCATACCAGAGCGCGACCACCGAGTGCGAGGCGAGCGCGATCCCCGCCGCCGCGAGGGTGGCGACGACGAGGCCCGCGCGGGTCCAGAAGAGCTGGTCGGCCTTCCCTCCGCTCAAGCGCCAGACGAGATCGCGCCCGAGCGTGACACCCCCGACGAACAGGAACGAATCCACGGTGGACATGATCGTCGCCAGCATGCCCGCGTAGAAAACCCCGAGGAGGAGGGCCGGCAGGAGTCTTTCCCCGAGCGCCGGAAACGCGTCCACCCCGGACGGGAGACCGGGCACCAGTGCGCGGGCGTACATCCCGGTGAAGGTCGTGAGGCCATCGAACAGCGCGAAGAACAGGATCGAGACCAGGATGCCGTTCCGCGCGGTTCTCGGCGACCTCGCGGCGAAGCAGCGCTGGTAGAACGTGGGCTCCACGAGCGTCTGGAGTGCGATGAAGTACCACGCGGCGACGTAGCCTGCCCCCTGCCCGCCGTCCCACGTGAAGTGCTCCGCCGGGAGGGTCCGCCGCAGGAACCCCCATCCCCCCGCGCCCCATACCGCCACCGGCAGGAGCAGCAGGAACCCACCGTACATGAGCGCGAACTGAAGCCCCTTGGTCCGCACCACCGACCGGAAACCGCGCGCGGCGATGTACGCCAGGCAGAACAGCGCGCACACCACCACCGCGACGCGCTGGTCCCAGCCGGTGATCCTCCGCAGGAGCACGCCGAGCATCAGGAGGTAGGCTGCGGGTAGCGACAGCACGAGCACCATCACGGTCCCCACCGTTCCCGCCCCGCGGCCGTACGTGTCGAACAGGAGGTCCGGGACCGTGTACCCCGCCGCCACTCGCGCCTTGCGCGCGAACAGCGCCGCGAACAGTAGGGCGCCGACGTAGTACGGCACCCCGAGCACCAGCCAGTTCGAGAGGCCGTGGAGGTAGCTGTACTCGCCGACGCCCAGGACGCCGCCGTACCAGGTGGCGACCAGCGTCACGACGAACGCCGGGAGCGTCAGCGTGCGCCCCGCCAGGAGGTAGTCCTCGGTCGGGTCCGCCGGGCGGCGGGCCGCGCGCACGCCGAGCCAGACCGTCGCGGCCAGGTACGCCGCAACGACGCCGAGGTCGAGCGGCCCCATCAGAACCCGTAGGTCAGGCCGAGAGGAAGTTGCGCGTCGCTCCAGGGAAGAACTCCGAGTAGAACGACGAGAAGTCGGCGCTCGGGTACGAGTACCCCATGGCCACGTAGCGCCGGTCGAGGAGGTTGTCCACCCAGAGGTCGAGGCGGAGCGTCGCTCCGTGCCGCCGGACGAGCCGGGTCAGGTCCAGGCTCGCTCGGGCGTCGAACACGGTGAACGTGTCGATCCGCTTGGGCACGTACCCGGACTCGAGGCGGATCGAGGAGTTCTTCCGCTCGTCCTCGCTGTTGTCGAGGAAGATGGTGCCGATTCGCCGCGCGCCCAGCGTGACGCGCGTCGGTCCGAACGTCCGCGACACGCGGAGGCGCGCCGTGCTCTCCGGGAAGCCCGCGATCCGATTCCCGGAGAAGTCGATGAGGATCGGCGCGCCTTGGGTATCTGTGCCGTAGAGCGTGAACCTCTCGAGCACGTCGCGGCTCGCTGTGAGGTAAGCCGACACCTCCACCGCTCCGGGCAGCCTCAAGGAGGCCTCAAGCTCGATCCCGCGGTGGAGCGAGCGCCCCGCGTTGACCGTGATCGGCAGGCCGTCCTGGTCGAGCCCCCCCTGCGGGACGAACTCGTCGCGGAACTGCATCTCGTAGACGGAGGCCTTCAGCTTCGTCGCCCCGGAGATCCACATGGCTCCCGCCTCGTAGTCGCGCAGCTTCTCGGGACGGGCGTAGGGATCCGCGAACCCCCGGATCGAGAGGTTGCCGCTCCTAAAGGCGCTCGTGGGTAGGGAGTACGGATCCTCGGGGTCCCACACGTTCGCGAACGCCGGCTCGCTCGCCGCGTTGGACGCCGTCGCGTAGAAGCCGAGACGATCGGTCGGGTTCCAGTTGACACCGATCCTCGGCGTGAAGAACGAGTAGGTGGCGCTCCACGAGAAGTCCCGGAACTTGTCGTCCGACATCGAGAACCGGTGACGCGTCACCTGCGCCTCGAAGTGCAGCGCGAGCCTGGTAAGGGGCCGCCACGTCTCGCGGACGAAGATCGACATCGTCGCCTTCGAGTTCGTGTAGTCGTACAGCGTCTTCGCTTCGCCGAGCGGCTCGGGGTCGACGCACGGTCCGGCCGGGTCCCCCGGCGCGCAGACGGTCCCTGCCCGGAGAGATCCCTGGTGGCGCAGCGCGTGGTCCTGCACGAAGAGGCCGGCGGTCAGCGTGCCGCCGGGATGATCCCAGACGAGGCGAGGGACCCACCCGAGCTCCCGTCCGCCGATCCAGCGCCGGCGCCACGCGTTCTCGACCGGGTGAACGACCGCGGGCGTCCCGTCGGGGTTGTACGAAGTGACGTAGCCGTCGAACAGGTCGTCGTGCTGCATGAAGTAGCCGTCGTTGACGATGACGTAGGCGGCGTTGTGGAGGAAGAGACCGTCCGCGACCTTCCAGTCGTGCAGCACGTGGAGGTGCGGCTGGATGAAGTTGTCGGTCTCGCCGGGGGCCATCGGGTTGATCCGGCGGTCGTGGTCGGCGTTCCCCGTGATCTCGCCGCGCAGGTACTCGATCGGGGCGCCGTAATACGAGAGCTGCGTGTGCTCGGGGCCGCCGAAGAGCTGAATGCGGAGCACCTGGTCGTCGCCGAATCGCTCGAGCCCGAATTGGAAAAGCGTGTGGCGCGTCCAGGCGGGGATGCGATAGCCGTCGCTCTCGACGCGCGCGGCGCGCGCCATCCAGGCCCACCTCCCCCCGGCGATCGGCCCGCCGTAACGAAAATCGAGCCGCCGCGTGCCGAACGATCCGGCGCCGATCGAGAGTTGTCCGCCCTCCACCGGGTCGAGGTGCCCGGTCTCGAGCTGCACCGCACCGCCGACCGCGGGGGAGCCGTACATCGCGGTGCCCGTCCCTCGCTGTACCTGCAGTCCGCCGAGGCCCCCGGCGAGATCGGCGAGGTCGATGAAGTAGAGCGCGTGATCCTCGGGGACGTTCAGCGGGATCCCGTCGATCGTGGTCGCGATCCTCTCCTGCCGGAAGCCGCGGATGCTGAGGTAGCTGTAGCCGATCCCGTTCCCGGCGTCGCTGTACGCGTAGGCGTTGGGGGTGTCGGCGAGGATCATCGCGAGGTCCTGCCCGCGGTCGAGCGACTGGATCTCCTCGCGGGAGAGGTTGGTGAAGGTCGCCGCGTCCTTCCCGTCTTCGGCGGTCGTGGCGGTGACCACGACGCTCTCGACGAGAGGGGGAAGACCTTTCGGCTTCTTCTCGGCGGGCGGCGATGTGGGGGGAGCGGGCGTCTCCTCCTCGGCACGTGCCGCGAACGGCGCAAGCAGGAGGGCCGCGGTGAGTAGGCACGATAACGCGCCGCTCGCCCGAAGGGCGACATCACGGAATTCCATCGCGACCTCCCGGCCGGGAGGCGCGGCCCCTGGTTCCGGGCGGGACCGTCCTGGCGGCCTCGAGCGCGAGGGCGAACGGTCCGAAGGAGCCTGGTCGAGGATTCCTGCGGGCACGTCCCGTTTCCCTACGCTGGTATAATCCAGTTCAGGTTCGAGGGTTTTTTCTCAGCCGGGATCTCTCCCGGCACCCCTAACGGAACCGGCACCACCGTACGCCGGCGGGCGGGGCACGTCAAGCGTGCGGGAGCGCTTTGCCACCTCGCGTCCGCGTCGAGGCTCTGGTGACGGGATGCGGGCGAGCGCGAGCCCGGGTCGCATTGACCAGCCACCCCGCCCGATTTATATTGGGTCGTTCATTCATTCGGCGGCGTAGCCAAGTGGTAAGGCAACGGTCTGCAAAACCGTCATTCACCGGTTCAAATCCGGTCGCCGCCTCCAGGATCTCCATGGACCTTCGATCTCCGGCGGCTTCCCCTCGGATCATCTTTACACTGCGCCGGTTGTTCAACGGAGCCGATGCTACCTATCCGTCACCTCAAGAGGTCGGAGCGGCAGGCTGACCCGGGCCGGAGTCCCGGGAAGCGCCCCGCGATCCGGATGCCGGCCGGGCCGCGAGGCGCGGATTCCAATCCCGCAACCCGGTCAGATAGGGGTCGAAGTTCGGGTTTTCCGGTATTTCGCGTCCTCGGGACGGGCCCGGGCTGCTCCGGCCGGGGTCTCGCGAAGGTATGAGTGGGACAGGCTCGCGGTTTGCAGGCGTATCGATCGGAGTGGCCTGCCGGCCCGAGGCCGCCGACCCGACGATCCCGGGGTTTCGTGCCCCGAAGGAGGCTCGCGATGCGAAGGTTCGTCATGATCTTCATCCTGGTTGTCACTGCCGCCGCGATGGCGGCGTGCTCGTCCGACAGCACCACGACCCCGTCGCGTGGGAACGTCGCCGTTCTTCTGACCGATGCGCCGCTCGATCTGACCGGGGTCAAGGCCGTCAACGTCACGCTCAAGGACGTGATCCTCTATCCCGTGGAGGCGGCCGGGACATCCGGCGACTCCGCCGGGACCCCAATGGAGATGAAGAACGTCGTCGCCGGCGCCGGCCTGACGGTGAACCTCCTCGACTACCGGAACGGGAACACCGTGGTGATCGCGACCGCGGACGTTCCGCCGGGATCGTACTCGAAGCTCCGGATGGAGATCGATGCGGCCGAGCTGGTGCGGGCCGGGGCCACGCCCTCAGACCCGGACCTGGTGGACCCGATCTTCGTCCCGTCGGGCAAGGTCGATGTCCCGGTGAGCTTTACGGTGACGGCTGGTGAGCCGACGGCCGTGACCCTGGACTTCGACGCGGCGATGTCGGTGCAGGTCAACACGACGAACGGCCAGCACCCCTACATCCTGCGTCCGGTGATCACGCCGGTGGGGGCATCCCACATCTGACCGCGGCTTGCTAGAATCCCCCGGTGCGGTCCGGACGGCGGCTACTCCTCCGCCCGGTGCCGCATCGGCGGAGAGATGTTCGAGCGCAAGCCGAAGCCGCCCGAGGGCCCCGACCTCTTGGACCGCGTCGTCGCCGCGGGGTGCCAGCGTGTAGCCATCCTCGGGCTCCACTCCCGCGCCGGGACGCGCACCGTCCTCTCTTTCCTCGTTCGCCGCATCCATGCCCGCTCGTGGCCGATCGCCGTCACCTCGGCGCCCCGCCTCCCGCTCGAGATCGAGTTCGAGCAAGGCCCCGCGGCGCAGCCGGTGACGCGTCTCGCGCTCCCGGAGGGAGCCTGCGTGGCGACGGCCGCGGACACCGTGCGGTCTGCCGAGGGCGGCCTAGAGTTGATCGAGGCGACCTCGTGGCAGACGGCTCTAGGCCCCATCGGCCTCTACCGCGTGTTCCGAGGAGGCGAGGTCGATCTCCACGGCCCCTCCGAGAGCAACGGTATGGCGGAGGTGCTTTCGCGACTCGGGGCGGTGTCGGGCGGCCTCGTGCTCGTGGACGGCGGGTGGGAGCGGCGCGCCTTCGCCGCGCCCGGGACCGTGGACGGAACGATCCTGGTGGTCGGTTCCAGCTATTCCGCGTCGCCCGAGCGGTCCGCAGCGGCGACGCGTTACGTGGTGGAGACCCTCACGGTCCCGCCGTGCGAGGAGCCGGCGCGGGTGGCGTGGGAGGAGACCGCTTCGACCGGCGCCGCCGCGCTTCTCGACGCGCGGGGTCGGGCCATCGGCGTCCTCCCGCCCGGGCTCGAGGACCCGACGCGCGCGCTCGAGATGCCGGGTGAGACGCCCGCCTCGACCGTCGTCCTCCCGCACGGGCTCAACGACGAGTTCATGATCCCTCTGGTACGCTCGACCTTCCGGTGCAGCCTGGTGGTGCGCGACGCGACGCGGATCAACTTGGCGCCGATCTACTTCAAAGCGTGGCTCAAGGCGAAGGGCCGGTTCCAGGTCGTTCGGCCGATGAGGCTCGTGGCCGTGGCGACGAATCCGGCGAACCACGCCGGCCCCGACGCCGAGCCGGCGCACTTCCGCGAGCTCGTTGCGGGCGCCCTGCCGCAGCTCCCCGTGCACGACGTCGTCCTGGAATCCGGCGAGGAGCACCGGAAGCCGCTCTGGAAGTTCTGGGAGTGACGCCCGCGTTTCCCCCGCCGTTCTCCCCATAGCCGTCGTGCATCGCGCCGCCAGCGCGGCGGCTCCACACGCATGCTCCGCCTCGGTATCGGACGCTTCTCGTCCGCGAATCGAGGTTCGATTACGTGCGTATGCGTCTTGTCCTTCCTACAAAGAAGTAACGTCGGACGAATATGGGTCCTTTCGGACTACGAACGATACGTTCCCTCAACCGGCTTTCATTCTGTGACTTACGAACATTGGGCGGGTTGTGTCGGACATGGCACGGGCGTGGCAATGAGACGGTATCCGCAGTCCAAACGCCGACTGCCAGGAGAGACCGGAAATGAACGCCACCTCCCGCCGCATCGCGATGATCGCCCTCGTCGCCGCACTCGGGACCTTGACGGTTTCCGCCGGCACGGTCTCGCTGACGTGGGACCAGGTCGCGGATTCGGACCTGGCCGGGTACCGCGTCTACTGGGGCACTTCCCCGGGGACCTATCCCAACAGCCAGGACGTCGGCAAAGTGGTCACCGCGACGATCAGCGGGCTCACCGATTGCACGCCTTGGTATCTGGCGGTCAAGGCCTATGACACGGCGGGGAACCTCAGCGTCAGTTACTCGAACGAGGTTTCGGGTTGGCCGCGGCCGACGGTCACCACGGCGACGCCATCGAACGCCGAGCAGGGCCGGACGCTCTCCCTCACCATCACGGGAGCGAACTTCATGTCCGGGGCCACTGTGCAGTTCGGCAACACCGGCATCACGGTGAACTCCGTCACGGTCAATTCGTGCAACCAGATCACCGCGAGCGTCACGGTGGGCGGATCGGCCACGGCCGGAGCGACCAACGTGGACGTCACGAACTCGGACCAGGTGTTCGGCTCCGGCGCGAGCCTCTTCACGGTGCAGGCCGCCACGAACCCGACGGTGTCGTCCACGTCGCCGGCCAACGGCGCGACCGGCGTGACGCTTTCCGTCCACCCGGCCGTCACCTTCAGCGAGGCGATGCTCGCGTCGTCCATCACGAGCTCGACCGTGCGCCTGCTCGACGGCCAGGGGACCGCGGTCGCGCAGGCGGCCGGTTCCCCGGCGCTTTCGGGCGACGGGCTGACCGCGACGATCACGCCGGCGGCGAATCTCAACACGGGCGCGACCTACAAGATCCAGGTCGTGAGCGGAGCATCGGGCGTGCTCGATCTCGCGAACCACGCGATGGCTTCCACGTACAACCAGTCCACCGGCTTCACGACGGCGGCCGACACGACGGCCCCGGTAATCTCCTCGGTGCAATCCGGGAGCGTCGCTTCCACCAGCGCGCAGATCACCTGGAGCACCGATGAGGCGGCCGACAGCCAGGTCTTCTACCGGAAGTCCGGCCAGACCGGCTACCAGCAGACCGACGTGGACGCGACCCAGGTGACGAGTCACACGGTCACGCTCCAGGGTCTGGACCCGTCCGCCACCTACCAGTACCACGTCCGCAGCGCGGACGCGGCCGGCAACGCTTCGACCTCGTCGCCCGACCAGACCTTCAACACTGGCGCAAGCACCTCGAGCTACCTAAGGTCCGAGGCCGAGGCCGGTGCGCTCGTCTCGCCGGTGCGAACGCGGTCGGGCTCCGGCAGCTTCGGCGGCGGCTGGATCGACACGCCGTCGGGCACCGCGACCGGGACCGCCTCGAACCCGTCCGGCACCGCGACGCTCGGCGTCAACGTCCCGAGTGCGGGGACCTGGTACCTGTGGGTCCGAATCTACGGCCCGAGCACGTCGTCCGACGCTTGGTTCGAATCGGTGGACGGCGCAGCGCGGCAAGCGGTGACCGCCTCGAAGACCGGCGCGTGGACCTGGGTCGCCGGACGGTCCTACACCCTGACGCAGGGGCTCCACTCCGTCGAGTTGGGCGGGTACGAGGCCCAGGCCAGGGCGGACCAGGTGCTCCTGACCAACGACGCCGCCTTCCGGCCGACCGCGCAGCCCGTGGACGATCAGACTCCGCCTGCCGCGCCGTCCGGGTTCGCCGCGACGTCGTCCAACCTCCAGAACACCCTGAACTGGACCGACCCGTCGGATGCCGATTTCGTCAAGACGGTCGTTCGCTACCGGACCGACGGCAGGTACCCGACGAGCCCCGTGGACGGCCTCGCGGTCACCGAGGAAACGGCCGCGCCGGGAACCGCCGACAGCTACGTCCACACGGGCTTGACCAACGGCACGGTCTACAGCTACAGCGCCTTCGCGGTGGACGCCAGCGGGAACGTCGGAGCCGCGTCGCACGCCCAGGGAACGCCCCTCGACAACGTCCCGCCGGCGGTCGTGACCAACGCGAGGCGAGCGGACACGAGACCCTGACGCTCAGAACCCTCCCGGCGCGTCCCCTCCTATCCCCCCGGAGGTGGGACGCGCCGGGAGGCGCTTTTCACCCGCCAGCCGCGATTCCCCCTCAGCGCTTCTTGGTCCGGGGCTTGGGCTGCGGCGGCGCGGAAAGCCTGGCGGGCTCGGGCCGGGCGCGCTCGCACGTCTCGCATTGCCGGCCCAACTCGTAGCAAGGGACGCCGTCGGCCTGCGCTTCCTCGCAGAGGCCCGCCTGGTTCCGGTCGGCGTGCTCCGTCTCGGTGTCGCTTCGCTTCATCTCGACCCCCTCCGCTCCGCCGACGCCTCCGTCAGGGCTGCCAGAACTGCGACTCTTGGATGGCCGCCCCCGGCTCCTCGCCCAGCGCGGCGGGCAAGTAAGCCTTCCGCGTGTAGTCGCGGAGCATTCGCTCGGTGCTGAAGCGGGGAGTGAGCTTGGCCAGCGCGCGCTTCATCCGCGCGATCCATTCCACCGGGAGGCCCGACGCCGGATCCTGACGGTAGAAGCATGGCACGATCTCCCCGGACAGGACCTTGTAGAACGACTCGGCATCCTCGCGGTTCTGCGCGGAAGGGTCGGGATTGTCCTGCCCGCTGCCGATGACCCAGCCGTGCGAGCGGTCGTACCCCTCGCACCACCAGCCGTCGAGCACGCTGAAGTTGAGCCCGCCGTTGACGGCCACCTTCATGCCGCTGGTTCCGCTGGCCTCGTGCGGGCGGCTCGGCGTGTTGAGCCACACGTCCACGCCCTGGACGAGCCTCCGGGCGACCCGCATGTCGTAGTTCTCGAGGAAAACGATCCGTCCCTCGAGCGCGGGGGTGAGCGAGGCCTCGAAGATCCGCCGGATCAGGTCCTGTCCCGGGCGGTCGGCCGGGTGCGCCTTCCCCGCGAACAGGAACTGCACCGGCTTGCCGGGGGCGGTCAGGATCGAGCGGAGCCTTCCGGGGTCCTCAAAGATCAGGTCGGCGCGCTTGTACGTCGCGAATCGCCTGGCGAAGCCGAAGGTCAGGGCCGCGGGGTCCATGAGGCTCTCGATCTGGCGCAACTCCTTGGGAGACCGCCCGTGACGGGCGAACTGGCCGATCAGCCGCTCGCGCGCGAAGCCGACCAGGCGCTTCTTCTGGGCCTGGTGCGCCTCGAAGAACTCGTCGTCCGGGATCGCCATGACCTCCTCGGCAAAGCCGGGATCGAGGAGACGGGACAGGAACCCGCTCCCGAGCCGACGCCTCAAGAGGTCGCCCATCTCCGGGCCGATCCAGGTCGGCACGTGGACGCCGTTCGTGATGTGCGTGATCCGCTGCTCGTCCTCCGGAGCGTCTTCCTTGCGGGGCCAGAGGTGCCGCCACAGGGTGTCCGCGACCCGCCCGTGCAGCTCGCTCACGCCGTTGGTCTGGCGCGTGGTGCGGATCGCGAGCGCGGTGAGGTTGAACTGGCCGTCGTCCCGATCCGGCGTGGCGCGTCCGAGCGCGAGCAGATCGCCCACCGGGACGCCGCAACGCTTCGCGCAGTCCTGGAAGTACTCCTGAACCAGCGACGTTTCGAACATCTCGTTCCCGGCGGGGACCGGCGTGTGGGTGGTGAACACCGCGTTGTCGGCGACCCGGCGGAGCGCCTCGGGAAAAGGGAGCTGCTCCTTCAGGACCTTCTCGCGCAGGCGCTCCAGCGAAGCGAACGCCGAGTGCCCCTCGTTGAGGTGCCAGACCGCCGGCTCGATCCCGAGGGCGCGCAGCGCGTGAACGCCGCCGATCCCCAGGATGATCTCCTGGCAGAGCCGCATCTCGCGGCCGCGCACGTAAAGTATGGAGGTGATCTGCCGGTCCGCTGGCCCGTTTTCGCGGACGTCCGAGTCCAGGAGGATGACCGGGACGCGCCCGATGGTGGCCTTCCAGAGCCTCAAGTGCACCTTCCGCTCGAGCAGGTCCACCGACACCCGGACTTCCTTGCCGCCGGGGCCGACGATCGGGAGCACCGGGAGCCTCCGGACGTCGAAGTCCGGGTAGAAGTGTTGTTGCTCGCCGTCGGCGTCCACGGTTTGGAGGAAATACCCGCGGCGGTACAGGAGGCCGACTCCGACGAACGGGAGGCCGAGGTCGCTGGCCGACTTGCAGTGATCGCCGGACAGGATGCCCAGGCCGCCCGAGTAGATCCCCAGGCTCTCGTGCCAGCCGAACTCCGTCGAGAAGTATGCGAAGGGGCCGGCGTTGTAGTCCGGGAAGGTCCTGCGGAACCAGGACGTCTCGCCTCCGGCCAGGTAGTCGTCGAACGCCTCCACGACCGCCTCGTACGACGACATGAAGTTCTCGTCGAGGAGGAGCGGCTCCCATCGGTGCGGCTCGACGTTGATCAGCAGCTCGACGGGATTGCGGTAGCGGATCCATCGGACGGGGTCGATGGAGCTGAAAAGGAGATGGGCGCGCGAAGACCAGGTCCACCAAAGGTTATAGACCAGGTCGTAGAGCCGCGACAGCTCCATCGGGATTTCGATGTCCGCCACCGGAACCGTCCGGATCTCGGGCATGCGGGTTCGCATTCGCCGCTTCCTCCTGTTGGCTCGCGAGAGCGGGATTATAGTCCCCGCCGGAGCGCCCGTCCGGCGCCCGCGCGGGGGCGGGCGCTTGCGAAGGGACGCGCGGAGCGGCTAAGTTAAGCGGTCCGGCGACGTGCCCGGTGGGATCCGATGAAGAACCTGCGCCTCGATCGACCCCTGGCCTTCCTCGACCTCGAAACGACGGGGACCGATCCCGCCGTGGACCGGATCGTCGAGATCTCGGTCCAGCGGGTGGACCCCGACGGCGGCCGGGAGGGGCGCACGCGGCGCGTGAATCCTGGCCGGCCGATCCCCCCCGAGGCGACGGCGATCCACGGGATCCGCGACGAGGACGTTCGC
Source organism: Acidobacteriota bacterium (assembly GCA_041494445.1). Classification (GTDB taxonomy): domain Bacteria; phylum Acidobacteriota; class Polarisedimenticolia; order Polarisedimenticolales; family JAIQFR01; genus JAIQFR01. The sequence continues at coordinate 27,377 of JBGQAU010000030.1, forward strand.
GACGAGCCGGAGTTCCGCCGGATCGCGCGGAGCCTCCTGGACTTTCTCGGAGAGTCGGACCTCGCCGGATTCAACGTACTGAAATTCGACGTCCCGCTCCTGGACCGGGAGTTCCGGGACTCGGGGCTCGACCTCCTGCTCCCGCGCCGACGCGTGATCGATGCGATGGCGATCTTCCACCGGAAGGAGCCGAGGAACCTGGCGGCGGCCATGGCGTTCTACCTCGGGCGCGAGCACGTCGGGGCCCACGGCGCGGAGGCGGACGTGGCGGCGGCGCTCCTGGTGCTCGACGCGCAACTCGGGCGCTACGCCGACCTTCCGCGCTCGGTCGCCGAGCTGGACGCGTGGTGCCGACCCTCGGTTCCCGCGGATGCGGCCGACATCTCGGGAAAGTTCCTCTGGCGGAACGGCGAGGTCGTGCTCGCGTTCGGGAAGCATCAGGGCCGGTCGCTCATGGACGTCGCTCGGGAGCATCGGGACTACCTCGAGTGGATGCTCAAGCAGGACTTCCCCGCGGACGCAAGGCGAATCGTGGAGGGCGCCCTTCGGGGCGATCTGCCGGTCGCGCCCGCCGCGAGGCGGTGAGGGGAGGGCGGAGGCGCGATGCGCACCACGTCGGACTTCAAGAGGGGACTCAGGGTGCTGATGGACGGCGAGCCCTACGTGATCGAGGACTACACCGTCCAGACGCCGTCGGCCCGGGGGGCAGCCACGCTGGTCAGGACCCGGATGCGGAGCATCATCACGGGGGCCCTAGTCGACCGGACGTTCAAGTCGGGGGAGAAGTTCGACGAGCCCGACGTGCAGTTCCGCCAGACCCAGTTCCTCTACGACGACGGCGAGGCGTGTCACTTCATGGACGTGCAGAGCTACGACCAGTTCTCGCTGCCGCGGGAGCAGGTCGGCGAGGCCGCGGGCTGGCTCACCGAGGGGCTCACGCTCTCGTCCGTCATCTTCAACGGGAAACCGGTCGGGGTGAACCTCCCGCAGTTCGTCGAGGCCGAGGTCGCGATGGTGGGCGGAGGCTCCCGCGGCGACACCCAGTCGGGGAAGAACCTCAAGGACGCCGAGCTGACCAACGGGAGGACCGTCAAGGTCCCGCTGTTCGTCGAGGTCGGCGAGAAGATCCTGATCGACACCCGGACCTGGGAGTTCTCGAAGCGGGCGCCGAAGTAGGCGTCTACTCCCGTCGCGCCCCGCGGGCGCTCAAGGGAGATCCGGGAGCTTCTTGCACAACCCTAGGTTCGGATCGATGCTCGACGAACCTGGCGCCGCCCGCCAGATCGCCTTCCTCAGGGCGCAATCGCAGACCGTGCAATACCCCTTGCTCGTATCCACCATTCTGCATTCGTTCATGGGACGGTAGTAGCAAGAGGCGTTGCAGTTGGAAGAACAGTACTGATCGCAGTAGTCCCTGGGAAACAGGCACTCGTCGAAATGGGACGCATCTTTGTCCGCGTACATGGCGCCCCAGAAGAGCCCGAGGCTGCCGCGGAGCGAGGCGGGAACCTTATCGGGAACGCAGGCCGTGCCGGCGTACGCATGGCCGCACTCCTGCACGGCGCGGAACTTCTTGTCTTCGTAATTGGGCTCGTCGGTGAGCTCGTCCGACCGGGCCAGCGGTTTCCAGAGGACCTTGTTGTGGTCCACGTCGTCCTGCGAGGCGACGTTCGGGAACGCGTAGAGGTTCCATGAATTCGGCGTACCAGGAGGAACGCAGCTCACGTACTCCTCGCCCAGCATCGCGATCACGTGGGCCGACTCGTGGAGGATCAGGCCCGGATCCGAAACGGGCATGCTGAAGTACACGATCCCGTTCTCCATGTCCGCGTCGCCGGACTCGCCGCCGTACTCCGGCGGACACTTGCAGTTCGCGAGGACGATGACGAGCTCGACCTGGTCGCGCGGGATCACGGTCCCGACGATCCGATCGATGAAGCAAGGGAGCGGTGTGCCGAAGTAGCAAGCTCCTTCCTCCTCGCCGTACGGATCCGTCCACCTGCCCTCGACGCCGAAATAGGTGGGAGCGGCCGGATCGGTCCGGCTGCAGCGCTTGATCCCCGTCGCCTGGGAGGGGGTCCAGATCGTGTGGAACCGGATGAAGCTCTTCAGCGACAGGAACGGCTCGGCGCTCAGCAGCGCATCCTGCACCTTCTTGGCTCCATCGTTGAACGCACCCTGCTCCGAGTCGGTGAACCCGTCACCGAGGATCGCGACATCCAGGACCCCGTCATCAACCGAGCTCTGGGCCAGCAATCGCAGCGCCGCGAGGGTCACCAGGGGCGACGGGCACAACATCCTGTGGATCTCGATCATCAACATGTGCTCCAACGACATCCGGAATCGGGCGAGATGCTCGATCGGCGGCCCGAAGAGGCGCGGCAGGCGAGGCTTGCGTAGGGAGGGCGGCGGCCCCGTGCGGTTCTCGTCGGGGAACGGGTACAGCGAGTACATCGAAAGAAAGGAGACCCGGATCGCGTGTCGTACGCGTCCCGCATCCCCGGGCAGGAGGAGCGCAGGCTCAGATCGCACTTTGATGGCCGGATGGTCCGCGTAGAACGCTCCGGCTCGATCGCCGAGCGGCACGACCTCCGTCCGGAAGAACGCGAGGAAGGAAGCGTCGTCCGCGAGCGGGATGTCCAAGAAGCGCTGGTCCACTCGGGGAGCGTAGGGCCGGCCTCTCAGCCGCTCCCTCCGGTCGCGGTCGTGCTCGTCGTGGAAGAGCAGCGCACGCGACGGTCTCCCGATCGCCTGGAGCAGCGTTCCGTCGCGTCGGTACGCGGCGATCACCAGCTCCTTCGTTCCGACGGGATACCGATCGGCGGTCTCCGCAGTGAGCTGCGGTTTGTGCGATGCTCCCTTCCTCGGTGGATGGCTGGCGGTCTGGGCCGACAGGATCGTGGCCGTCTTCTCGTCGAAACGAACGATGAGGCTGACGCCGCCGACCTTCGCCCAGGGCGGAGCGGCCCTTTGGCTCGGGACCTTCGCCGCCGCGACTCCGGCCGAAGGGGGCGGGACCTTCTCCGAGCCGTCCGCGGCCGCGCCAACGGCGCTCGTGAGAACGAGGAGGGTCAGGGTCGGGACGATGCGTGCTCTCATGGTGGTGGCCTCCTTGGCGCGACGGCCGATCGCGAGAGGGCGAACGACCGCAGCTCCCGCGTCTCGACGGAAAGCGCCGCCTTCCCGACGAGGAATTCGTACGCACCGGCGGAAGAAGAGAACCGCTTCCGGTACTTCGACGCCACCAGATTGATCGCGCAGACGGAATCCGGGATCCGGTGGGGGTCCGGGCTCCCCGGGAAGTGGCCGATCGAGACCGGGCACACCACGCACGAAGAGACATGGTCGCAGCGGTCGCAGCGACCGTAGGAAGAGCGCTTGAGATGCCGGTCGTCGAAGATCCGCACGGCCCGCGTCGCCGCGGGATAGCGCGCGTAGCGCTCGGGAAACCGCGGGTCCCTCAGGTCGCCCATCTCCATGCGGCCGAAGCGGCGCCGCAGGTCGGGGGACGGGAAGGTCTGGTACGCGTCGGCGAACATGACGCAACCGCACACGCGGCCGTCGGGGTTCACGGAAAGGGTCTCGCCGCTGCCGACGCCGCAGAGGGAGAGACCGAAGGGATCGCGTCGAGCCTCCGCTTCGTTCCCGCGAAGCACCGTGAGCGGAATCCGCCCCGTCCGCCAGTAATGTCGGACGCAGGACCGATACGCCCTCGCCATCTGGATCTCGAGATCCTCGATGGTGTCCCGGCGCCACTCCTCGTCGTGGGTCACGAGGGGGCCGAGGATGATCGCGTGAACCCCTTTCCCCAAGAAGTAGTCGATCGAGTCCGCGAGGTGCCGGAGATTGCCGGAATGGAGCGTGACGTTGACGCTGAGATCGTCCCGGAAGAACCGAGGGCGGTCCGTCCGGAGGAAATCCAGCAACCGGTCGAGGACCCGGAAGGTCCCCTTCGCGCGGAGGTCCTGCGCGGCGGCGTTCCCGTCGAAGCTCAGCCGGGTCTCGAATCGGTGCCGGTCGAGAAACGCCGCGACGTCCGGCCCGAACAGGGTGCCGTTCGTGACGATCCCGTACCGCACGCGCTTCTGCTTCGGCTTCCTGGCCTCGGCGTACGCGACGGCACGCCTCACCATCGGAAACTCCAGGAGCGGCTCCCCGCCGTAAAACGTGAGCAGGACATCCCTACGGCGGGACGACAGGAGCAGGTCGACGCAGGCGCGAAGGGTCGCCCAGTCCATCCGGCTCCGGTTCTTGGCATTCTGGTAGCAGTAGCCGCACTTCAAGTTGCACGCCGCCGTCAGGACGGCGTCGAGGGACTTGAGGGGAAGCCGGGGCGTCCCTCGCGACAACGTCCTAGGTCCTCGCGCGGCGGTCCCCTTCCGGAATCGGGGGTCTACGACGGCCGCTCACCACCGTGGGAGGCGGGCAGACGTTGCGCAGGTGCACGAGGTTCCGGATGCTCTCGAGACAGCCGATCCGCGGCAGCGCCGGGACGTCGCGGTTGCAACGCCGTCGGGGCGGGCAGCCGATCTTCCTACCGGGGGGAGGGTCGATCAGGCACGAGGACGCGCCCCCCATCAGCATCGCGAACGCCTCGGCCTCGTAAGAACTCCGCTTGGCGGGGATCCTCATCCTCGCGTCGAGGTTCGCGAGGACTTCCGACACGTAGTGGACCGACATCTCGATGTGGAACAGCGCCTCAAAGATCTGTTGCATCGTGATCGTCTTGATCTTCGCTGACTTCGCAGCCTTCTTCCGTACGGGGGCCTTTCGGGTCGCCATGATTCGCATCCTCCTTTGTTCGGACCCAAGGAGCCGAACGACTTAGCACCGGCCGCCGCCCCTGCCGAGATCGTCAGTAGGAGCCGCGGGTGACCTCCAGTACCCAGATCTCTCCACGGACCGCTTCCTGGTCGTATGCGATGAGAGAGCCGTCCCAGGAGACTCCGAAAGACCCGGCCGCCGCCGCGTCGCCGAACACCACCGGCGGCTTCAAGGGAGACGACGCGCCGTCAGCCGGGCTCACCCGTCGAATCTCAGTGTGCTCCGTTCCCCATGCGCCCGAGACCAGGAGGTCCCCGGTCGACCGGTCCCACCGAACCTGTTTCGCTTCGGCCCCCGACGTCACGCGTCGGGACGGGCCCGGGCCGTCGCTCCGCACGATCCAGACTTCCGAAGACGACGCGGACAGTCCGAGGAAGGCGATCCACGAGCCGTCGGGAGACCAGCAGGGGAACGAGTGTTTCCAGTCGTCGGAGCTGAGCCGGACCGCGCGGCCGGCGAGCCTGCCGTTCTCGACGGGCGCGATCCAGATCTGGTCGTTCCCTTCCGCGTTGGAGACGTACGCGAGCCGCTTGCCGTCCGGCGACCACGCAGGTTGGACGTTGACCGTGCCGCTGTCGGTGACCTTCGTCGCGGGCCCTCCCTCGGAAGGCAGGATCCAGATGTCGCGCCGCCCCTCGATGTGGCCGTGGTACGCGATCCACCGTCCGTCGGGGGACAGGGAGAAGGTCCCGACGTGGCCCGGTTGCTCCGCCACGCGGACCGGCTCGCCCTGGGGAAGTCCGTCCCGCAGAGACTGGGACCAGAGGTCGGAGCGGCCGAGGCGGTCGGACAGGAAGACCAGCCGGCTTCGGTCGCGCGAGATGGCGGGCTCGTTCGCCCTCCTCAAGCTGGGAAGCCTCGTCCTCCGGCCCGAGCGGAGGTCGAGAAGCGAGATCGTGTCCTCGGAGACGTAGGTCGAATAGGCCAGCCGCGTTCCGGAGCGCGCGATGCTCGGGTGTCCCTCGGGCCCCGTGCCGAGCGTGACGCGCTCGGGCGTGCCGCCCGACGCCGGGACACGCCAGAGCGCGTGGGTGCCTTCGCGGTACGAGGAGTAGTAGACGAAGCGCCCGTCCGGGGACCATTCCGGCTCGAGGTTCCATTGGTGATCCGTGGTGAGAGGCGTGACCTTGCCCCCGTTCGCCGGAACGATCCAGAGGTCCCTGAAATCCTCGAAGCAGAGCTTTGTCCCGTCGGGTGACCATGCGGGATGACAGTGGCTCCAGACGCCGTCGGACTTGTCCGTCAGGATCGTCGCCCGGCCCGGATCTCGGAGGGGCGCCACCCCGATCCGCGTGTCCCCGGAGGCATCTGGTCTCGCAAACGCGACCCGGGTGCCGTCCGGCGAAACCGCGGGATCCTTCGAGCCGGGGACCACGAGTAGCGGTGTCCCTCCCAGCCGCGGGATCTTGTAGATCGAAGGCGAGCCCCCGCGGTCCGACACGAACAGGAGGGCACTGCCGTCCGGGAGCCACGCGGGAGACGTGTCGGCGCCGGGATGATCGGTGAGACGCAACGGCGCGCCGCTCTTCAGGTCCATGAGCCAGATCTCGGGGTTCCCGGTCTCGTCCGACGAGTACGCGACGAACCCATCGTCGGGCGAGAGCGCAGGCTCACCCTTCGTCCCGGGGCTGCTCGTCAACTGGCGGGGCTGCCCCTTTGGCAGGGGACGCGGCCCGCTTCCATGGATCCAGAACCACCCGGCGAGGACGACCGCCACGGCGATGCCCGTCGCGGCGCCCGCGATGATCCCCCGCGGTCGCAAGCGCCGGACCTTGCGACGATCGGCGGACAGATCGTCCCCCGACTCGACCTTCCGCCTCAGAGCCCGCAAGTCCGCGTGCATCTCGCTCGCGTGCTGGTACCGCTCGTCGGGGCGTTTCGCCAGCGACTTGCGGACGATCCGCTCCAGCTCCTCCGGGACGTCGTAGTTGTACCGGGAAATGGCCGAGGGCTCGCGGTGGAGCAGCGCGTCCATCCAGTCGCCCTGTCCGGAACCGGCGAACGCCGGGTGCCCCGTGCACATCTCGTAGAGCACGACTCCCAGGGAGAAGATGTCGCTCCTGGCGTCGAGGGGTTTGCCCAGGACCTGCTCCGGTGACATGTACCCCGGCGTGCCGACGACGTGTCCCTCCCCGGTGAGGGAGGCGCTCCGGGTCGTCGCGTCCGTGGTGCCGGACGCGAACACGCCGGCGAGACCGAAGTCCGCGAGCCTCGCCCGCCCGTCTTTCCCGATCAGGACGTTGCCGGGCTTGATGTCACGGTGGAGGATCCCCTTCGAGTGGGCGGCGTTCAGGGCGTCCGTCAGCCCCTCCGCGTGAACGAGCACCTCCTCGACGGGGAGGAGGCCCCGGCGCTGCAGCGCTGCGCGGAGGTCCTCTCCATCCACCAGCTCGCTCGCGAGCCAGGGGTGCCCGCCCTCCTCGAACACTTCGTACACCGGGATGATGTTCGGGTGGGACAGCCTCGAGACCGTCCTCGCCTCGTGGAGGAACCGCCGCAGGAGCTTGGCGTCCCCGGCGAGGTCGGGCCGGGGGCACTTCAGGGCGACCTCGCGCTCGAGGTTCACGTCGAGCGCCCGGTAGACGACGCCCATTCCGCCGCGCCCGATCTCCCCGAGGATCCGGTAATGGCCGACCAGGCTCCCCGGCTGGGGAGAGCTAAGATCATCTTCAGGCGGGACCGGTGAAGTCATCCCTCACCTTTGCGCTGCGCCGGACGGGTTTCCGGAACGCCGCTCCGCTCGTTCTGGCGGGATTTTAGCACGAGCCGCGCCTCGACACGCACGGCCCCGACGTCCGTGTCATCTCATTCGGCGTTCTCCTACCGCGCCCGGGTCGGCGCGGTCGCACGAGATCATCCGGCCAGGCATGAGACAGGGGGGCGCGTCACCACGCTTGCACAGGCGCTGATCGGTCACCGAGCGCCGCCAGCACCCTCCGCGCGAGGTCGCGCTGGCGGACGGCCTCGTCCCGAGCGGCGCCCGGGCGGGCCCGGGCGAGGATCCGGTCGTGCCGCTCGAGCCGGGACTCGATTTTCCGGCCCTGATCGCCGCCCGTTTGGCCTTGGCGCCGCGTCCGATGCGGAACCAACCGA
>JBGQAU010000048.1:0-23120 GCA_041494445.1 Acidobacteriota bacterium
CGTATGGACCGGCACGGAGCACGGCGTCGCCTGGCGCGACACGCGCGACGGGAACATGGAGATCTACTTTGCGCGGCTGGACGCCTCGGGGGCCAAGATCGGCGCCGACGTTCGCGTGACCAGCGACGCCTCCGAGTCCCGTAGCCCCGTTCTCGTGTGGACAGGGACGGAGTACGGAATCGCCTGGTACGACCTACGGGATGGCAACTACGAGATCTACTTCGCTCGGCTGGATCTGTCTGGGAACAAGATTGGATCCGACGTTCGCGTGACCGCCGACTCCTCGAATTCGACTTGGCCATCGCTGGTCTGGACCGGCAACGAGTTCGGCGTGGCGTGGATGGATTTGCGGGCGGGAAACTGGGAGATCTACTTCGCGCGGCTCGACGCCGCGGGAAACAAGATCGGCACCGACGTACGGGTGACGGACGATGCCGCGGCCTCGTACTTGCCGAGCCTCGTATGGAACGGAAGCGAATACGGCGTCGCGTGGGAGGAGTATCGGGACGCGAACTCGGAGATCTATTTCGCGAGGTTGAGCGCAGCGGGGAACAAGATCGACGGGGACGTCCGGGTGACTTCGAACTTCGCGACCTCCGAGGACCCATCGCTCGTCCGGTCGGGCGCCGGGTACGGCGTGGCGTGGAAGGACGGGCGGGACGGGAACGCCGGGATCTACTTCGCGCGGCTCGACGCGTCGGGCGCCAAGGTGGGCGGCGACGTCCGGGTGACGAGCAACGCCTCGGTGGCGCTGGCGCCGTCCCTGTCGTGGAACGGCGGCGAGTACGCCGTGTCGTGGCAGGACAACCGGGACGCGAGAGAGGAGATCTACCTCGCGCAGATAAGCGCCTCGGGAGCCACGGTCGGCCGCAACGTGCGGATGACGGACAACGTGGCCGGGTCGTACACTCCCTCCTTGACCTGGACGGGCACGGCGTTCGCGGTGGCCTGGCGCGACGACCGCGACGGAAACGCGGAAATCTACTTCAATCGCCTCGGCTGCTGCACCGACGCGGACGGCGACGGCTACTGCGTCGGCGAGGACTGCAACGACACGAATCCCGCGATCCACCCTGGGGCCTCGGACGCAAACTGCAACGGGATCGACGAGAACTGCTCCGGGGTGGCGGACGAGGGATACGTTCCGGTGGCGACGAACTGCGGCGTCGGGGCGTGCGCGGCCACGGGGACGACATCCTGCGTGGGCGGGAAGGTACAGGACAGCTGTACCCCCGGCACCCCGGCGGCCAGCGATACGACCTGCGACGGGATCGACGACAACTGCAACGGGCAGGTGGACGAGGGATACGTTCCGCAGGCGACGAGCTGCGGCGTGGGTGCCTGCGCGAGGACGGGGACGACGTCCTGCGTGGGCGGCGTGATGCACGACAGCTGCGTGCCGGGGACGCCGACGCCTGAGGTCTGCGACGGCATTGACAACAACTGCGACGGGACCCCAGACAACAGTGACGGCGGGATGTGGTATCAGGACGTCGACGGGGACGGCCATGGAGATCCCTCGGCGAGCGTTTCGACATGTTCAGCGGGGTACTCGGCGGCCGGCGACGACTGCAACGACGCGGATCCCGGGGCCTTCCACGCGCCCGTCGAGGTCGCCGGGCTGACCCCCGCGCGAGGTCCGGGAGCGACGCGCTTGACCTGGACCGGCCAGGCCCTCACCGCCGGCGCCGGCACGTCTTACGACGTCGTGACGGGACTGCTTTCCGAGCTCTGGACGGACGGAGGATTCGCGCGAGGGACCTGCCTCGCGTCACGCGGGACGAGCGCCGAGTACGACGACACCCGACTGGCACCGCCCCCGGACGACGGCTTCTACTACCTGGTGCGCGCCAGGAACTCCTGCGGCGAAGGGACGTTCGGGGACTCGGGCGTGTCTCCCGACCTTCGGGACGCGCTCGACTCGGCTGCTCCGTGCCCATAGACGAGCGACGGCTGTTCCCCCGAGGGCACGCCGCAGCCGTTCAGTGAGCGCCTGCGGCGCAGCTCCGCGGGCGGTCTGGATCGCGTCCCGTGGGGCAGGTTCCACGGGGTTCAGGATCGCGAGGGGGGCGGAAGCGCGTCCTTAGAAGCGACGTCGCGGCGCAGAGTGACCTTGTCAATCTTCCCCGACGCGTTCCGCGGGAATTCCGGTAGCGTTCGTACCGTCCCGGGCACTTTGTAGGAGGGAAGGCGCCCCTGGCACCACTCCTGGATGGACACCCCGTCCTGCTGCTGTCCCGGTCGCAGGGTCACGAACGCCACGATCGCCTCGCCGAGGATGTCGTCGGGCATGCCCACCACCGCGGCCTCGTGGACCGCCGGGTGCTCCACGAGAGCCTCCTCGATTTCCTTCGGCGAGATCCGGTGCGCGCCGGACTTGATCATCTCCCGCTTGCGCCCCGCCACGTAGAGGAACCCCTCTTCGTCCCGCCTTCCCAAATCGCCCGTGTGGTAGCCCTGGTCGTCCAGGACGGCCGCGGTCTCCTCGGGTGCGTTCCAGTACCCTTCCATGATGTTGGAACCGCGGGCGACGATCTCCCCGACCTCGCCGACATCCACCTCGGCGCCGTCTTCCCGCAGCACGCGCAGCTCGACGTTCGGGATCGCCCTGCCGATGCTCCCGATCTTGCGGGCGAGTTCGGACGGCTCGAGGTACGAGAGGCGCGCGGAGGCCTCCGTCGCGCCGTACATGATGAAGATCTTCTTGCCCGGCAGGGCCTCGATGAGGCGCCGAGTCAGCTCCGGGGCCATGGCGCCGCCCGCCTGCGTGACGTAGCGGAGGTTCGGGAGACGGCGGGACGCGAGATTCGACTTGTTCAGGAGGATGGCGAACGTGGAGGGGACACCGGAAAAGCCGGTCGCCTCCGCCTGCTCCAGGGTGTCCAGAGCCTGCTGCGGGTACATGAACCGGTTCTCGATGACCACGCTCCCGCCGGCCGCCACGTGCGTGTTGAGCAGCGACTTGCCGTAAACGTAGTGAAACGGCAGGACGACCATCACGCGGTCCGCGGGGGTCAGCCCGAGGTACTCCACGATCGAGCGCGTGTTGGCGACGATGTTGAGATGCCGGAGCACCGCGCCGCGTGGCCTCCCGGTGCTCCCCGACGTGTACACGATCGCCGCGCGATCGAGGTCGATTCCCCGCACGGGCGGCGGCTCGTCACTCATCGCGGGAAGGACGACGGTGGGCTCCACGATCCGGCACGCGCGGCCGCCGGTGGGCTCGCCCGGCCCCGGTGGCAGGGGCCCGAGCACGAACTCGATCCCCTCGGCGTCGACGAGAGCGGCCACCACGCGGGCCTGCTTCGGGCCACAGATCACCCCGCGAGCGCCGCAATCGGTGAGCAGCTCCCGGTGGGTTCTCGAGTCACCGGCCGTGCTGAGCGAGACGACGACGCCGCCGGACTTCAGAATTCCGTAGTACGCCTCGATGTACCAGCGGGAGTTGTCCGCGATCAGCCCGACGCGGTCCCCGCGTCGGATCCCATCCGCGACAAGTGCCCGCGCCACCCGGTTGGAGGCTCGCTCCACGTCCCCGTAGCTGGCGCGCTCCCGTCCGTCGAGGACGAGAGCAGCGTCGGGCCGCGCTTGAGCGGCGCGCGCGAGCAGGTCGTGAACGAGCGGGTCCAGCATGTCAGGGCTCCGCGGCGAGGAATCTAGCCCAGGATTCGCCGATGCGCCAAGCTGGAGGGAAACTCGCCCTGGAAACGGCGCGGGCACGGCATTCCGCCGGCGCTTCGGTTCGACCCGGCAAATCTGGAAGGAGCATAATTACACGAGGAACGAAGAAATTACCGATTCGTAACACTTTTTCGGTCGGCGGCACCCATTTCGGTGGAAACGGTGATGATCGATGTCGATTAACTCCTTGATAAGATGTGAGATAACAAAGTTCTCAGTTCGCAAGGACTTGACCCGCGGCATGGCATTACCCTTGCCAACTACCCCACGGGATCGCGGATCTCCTCGGGGAGGTGGGGATGCTCGACGTCAGCCTCAGGCACCGGCTCTGGCTCGTGGCAGTGGCCCTCCTGATCCCGGCTCCCGCGTTGGCCGGAACGATCTCCCTCGCCTGGGATCCCGTCAGCGGTGCCGCCGGCTATCAGGTCTATTACGGGACCTCAAACCGGCAGTACGGAGATCCGATGGACGCGGGGAACGTCTGCCAGCCGGATGACGCGGGGAACATCTCCTGCCAGGCAACCGTGCCCAACCTCACCGACTGCACCACATGGTACCTCGCCGTCAAGGCTTACGACGGCGCTGGCCGGCTGTCTCCCGCCTTCTCCAACGAGGTTTCCGGCTGGCCGGCGCCACGGATCGACAGCCTGACCGCGGTGTCCGCGCGGCAGGGAACACAAGTGTCTATGGAGTTGCGGGGGGCCAATTTCCAGTCGGGCTCGTCGGTGGAGTTCATACCTCCGTCCGGCGACAGCGTCGTCTGCGGCGGACGGAACGGCGTCCCGGCACAGACGTTGCCCAATCCCAGCCTGGAAAACGTTCGGGCCACTGCCGTTTCCCTGATCGCGGGAGACTGCGGCCGCCTCCAAGCCCTGGTCTCGGTGGCCGGCTCGATCGCAGGCGAGCAGGTCGCCGAGTTGGGTTCGTGGGATGCGGTGGTGCTGGATCCCGCGGATCCCCAGGGTAAGCGCGTCTTCGGGACGAGGCCGCGCGCGTTCGAGGTCCTGATCGATCCGATTCGCTACGACGTGAACACGAGCGATGAAGGAACCGATGGCGTGAAGAGGTTGACCACCGCCGACACGCAATGGCTGCTCAGCTCGAACGCGAGCTTCCTCGTCAACCCGAACACGTGCGGCCGGGATCCTCGCTACCTCGAGGTCTTGGATCTGGACGGCAACGGCATGATCGACGGCGACGACATCGCCTACATCTATTCGTCTGGAGTGACCGATCTCCTGGAAACCTGCTGGGACGGAACGCGCTGGAGTGTCAGCGCATGTCCGTCACGGTGAGACGGCACGAGGATGCGAGACGTGGGGGGCTCCGAATCATGAAAGTCGCTCTGAAGGGGTTGCTCCTGACGCTGGCGGTTCTGGAACTGGCCTGCGGGGGCGGATCGAGCACCGGCAACGTCATCGATCCCGGCCGTAGCCCGGACCCCGGCCCGGGGACCAGCCCCGGCCCGCTGACCGCCAGCTTCGTGCCGGCGACATTCACGCCGGGCAACAACCTGGTCACCATGGCCCAGGGGGCCAAGTCCGGCGACACGGTGACGGTCAACGTGCAGGTGTCCGAGACGAGCGGATTGTTCGGGGCGGGCTTCAACGTCACTTACAACGCGAGTAACGTCACCTACGTCGGTTGGTCGCCGGGAGGGCTCCTCGAGACCGGAGGCAACACAGTCAACTACCTCGTGGCGGACGACCCCTCCCGCGGCATCGTCAAAGTGACCGCTACACGCTGGGGGAGCGAGCCCGCGATCGATGTCATCGGGACGATGACGCTCATCAACTTGACCTTCAGGGTCCTCTCGACGGGGTCGTTCCCGCTCGCGTTCGCGGGCACCAAGGCTCTCGACGACGCGCAGATCCCCTCTCAGCCCCTCCCGAACATCTCTTGGTACGGAGGCTCCCTCCTGGGGAGCTGAGCCGGCCGGTCGAGGGGGGACGGATGGGGGGGGAGATCGAGCCGGGAATCGCCGCCGCCTTGCGTCCCGCGGGACCGGAACCTAGATTCCAACCTTGTAACGGGTCCGAGCACAATCGATCGGTCGGCGGCGAGTGGCTCCGCCGCAAGGAGGCCGCGAGTCCGATGGACGGGGTGTGCGGCGTGTCGGCCGCGCCCGTTCACGAGGGTCGATTCTACCGGGGCCTCGTGAACGGGATGCGGTGCGGCGTCCTCACGATCGACCGCGAGGGTCGACTCGTCCTGATGAACGAGCCGGCGCGCCAGATCCTCGAGCTGCCGGACGTTCCCGTCCGCGGTACCCCGGTCGAGACGGCGCTCGGCGAGCACCCGCAGCTGGCGCATATCCTCCGCGAGTCGTTCACCATGTCGAGCCTCCCGAATCGGGCCGAGATCGACCTCCGGTCCCGATCCGAGAAAGGAAAGACCATCGGTTTCACCCTCTCGCTGGTCCTCGGAGCGGACGGGGAGCCGATGGGCGCCGCGGTCTTCTTCAAGGACCTCACCCACGTGGAGCACAAAGAAGAACAGGAGCGGCTCCGCGACCGGCTCGCGGCCCTCGGGCAGATGGCGGCGAATCTCGCCCACGAGATTCGCAACCCGCTGGCCGCCATCGAGGTCAGCTGCTCGCTCCTGAAGCGGCGGCTCTCGGCGGAGACGGCCGGGCGAGACCTCCTCGACAAGATCATCGCGGAGGTCCTGCGCCTCAACCGGACGATCACGTCGAGCCTCGAATTCGTGCGGCCGGTGTCGCTCTCCCTCGCTCCCGCCAGAATCGAGCCCGTGCTGGATGAGGCGTTGAACGTCGCCTGCGGCCGTCGGGGGCGTCCCGGGATCGAGGTCGAGCGCCAGTTCGACGACGGGATTCCGGCCTGCCTCATGGACCGGGGCCAGATCCGTCAGGTGTTCGAGAACGTCTTCCTCAACGCCATGGAGGCGATGGGCGAGGAAGGGGTGCTCACGGTGCGGACGTCGCTGACCCAGGCGCCGGCAGCGACGAGCATTCCGTACCGTCCTGTGGGGCGAGCCCCCGGCGACCCGTGGCAGACGTTCGACAGATACCTGACGGTCACGGTGTCGGACACCGGCCCGGGCATCGCCGAGGAACACCGGGACAAGCTGTTCTATCCGTTCTTCACCACCAAGAAACAGGGCTCCGGGGTCGGGCTCTCCATGGCCAAGAAGATCGTGGACAGCCACCGCGGCCTGATCGACGTTGCCGGTCGATCGGGGGCCGGCGCCGTGTTCACCGTCCGCATCCCCATGGTGGAAGCGGCAGCGGAGTGACCGCATGAAGAAGATCCTGGTCGCCGAGGACGAGCCGACGCTCCGCGAGGGGATCGCGGCGGCGTTCCGCGACCGCGACTGGCAGGTCTCGGAGGCGGCGGACGCCTCGCAGGCGATCGCGCGTTTGGAGGAGGAGGTGTTCGACGTCCTCCTGACCGACTACAAGATGCCCGACAAGAGCGGCTTGGTGGTCCTGAAGCGCTGCAAGATGCTGAACGAGGGTACGGTCGCGGTGGTGATGACCGCCTACGGGACCGTCGAATCCGCCGTCGAGGCGATGAAGGCCGGGGCCTTCGACTACGCGCTGAAGCCGTTCGACCTCGAGGAGCTGGAGCTGAAGGTGGAGCGGGCTCTCGATCACCGCCGCCTGCTCGCCCGGCTCCAGGCGTACGACCGCGAGACGATCATCCCGAAGTTCGAGAACATCGTGGGCGAGAGCCCGCAGATGAAAGAAGTCTTCCGCACGATCCAGAAGGTCGCGAGGTCCAACGCCACCGTGATCATCCTGGGCGAGACCGGCGTCGGAAAGGAGCTGGTGGCCGAAGCGCTTCACCGGAACTCGAGCCGCGGGGACCGCCCGTTCGTGAAGATGAACTGCGCGGCCCTCCACGAGAACCTGCTGGAGTCCGAGCTGTTCGGGCACGAGCGCGGGGCGTTCACCGGTGCCGAACGGCAGCGAACCGGGCGGTTCGAGCTGGCCAACGAGGGGACGCTGTTCCTGGACGAGATCGGCAACATGAGCCCGTCCACCAAGGCGAAGGTCCTGAGGGTCCTCCAGGAGCGGGAGTTCGAGCGGCTCGGCGGCTCCAGGACCATCAAGGTGGACGTGCGCCTGGTGGCCGCCACCAACAAGGACCTCGAGGAAGCGGTCCGGCGCGGCGAGTTCCGCGAGGACCTGTACTACCGCCTCAACGTCGTGAGCGTCAAGGTGCCAGCCCTGCGCGAACGGAAGGAAGACATCATTCCGCTGGCCAGCCACTTCATCCAGCGCTTCGCCGCCGAGCTGAAGAAGGACGTCCGAGGGCTGGAGCCGAACGCGGTCAAGAGCTTGAAGCGGCACACGTGGCCGGGGAACATCCGCGAGCTGGAGAACTGCATCGAGCGCGCGGTCCTGATGTGCGAGGGGCACTTCCTCGGCGACGAGGACCTGAACCTGTTCCCGGCCGGCACCGGCCCCGCCGCGGCAGACAACGTGGCGTCGCTCAACCTGCGCCTCCCGCCCAACGGGATCGACCTCGACGACCTGGAGAAGCAGGCGATCCTCGAGGCGCTCCGGATCAACAACTGGGTGCAGAAGGACGCCGCGAAGTTCCTCGGGATCTCGTCTCGCGTGATGAACTACAAGGTCGCCAAGTACGAGATCAAAAGCCCTCGCTGGAGCAAGAACAAGCTCGTGAGCTGACCTCGAGCGTCTCCGGCGTGGCCGATTTGACTCCCCCGGGTGCCGCACCTAGAATCGCCGGGTTCCGCGGCGGCCGAGCACGTTCGGTGCCGGCGCCTCTTCCGGGAGGGGTCATGTTCTCGAAGCGAGTCCTGGTCCTCGAGGGCGACGGGGTCGTGGCGTCGCTGGCGGAGTCGGTCCGCAGGATCGTCGTCTCGGATCTGAAGCGTCGCGGGGCGGTGGTGGGGATGTCGGGCGGGGTCGACAGCTCCGTCGTGGCGGCGCTGTGCGCGCTGGCGCTCGGGCCCGAGCGAGTGGTCGGTCTGTTCATGCCCGACCGCGACTCCTCCCACGAGAGTCTCGAGCTCGCGACGCTCGCCGCCGCGCGCCTGGGCATACCGACGGAGACCGTGAACCTCGAGCCGGCCCTCGAGGCGATGGGATGCTACCGGTACCGCGACGGCGCCGTCCGGTCCGTGATCCCGGAGTTCGGACCGGGCTGGAAGTCGAAGATCGTGCTCCCGCCCATCACCTCCGGCACGCGGCTCAACGTCTTCCAGGTGGTGGCGCAGTCGCCGTCCGGGGAAGTCCGGCGCGCGCGCCTCCCGCTCGAGGCGTACCTCGAGGTCGTCGCCGCCTCCAACATGAAGCAGCGGATGCGGACGCTGACCGAGTACTTCCATGCCGAGCGGCACCATTACGCGGTGGCGGGGACCCCGAACCGGCTGGAGTACGACCAGGGGTTCTTCGTGAAGGGAGGCGACGGCCTCGCGGACTTCAAGCCGATCGCCCACCTGTACAAGACCCAGGTCTACGCGCTGGCGGCTCAGCTCGACGTGCCCGAGGAGATCCGGCGCCGGCCTCCGACGACGGACACCTACTCGATGCCGCAGACCCAGGAGGAGTTCTACTTCGCGCTGCCGTACGACCAGATGGACCTCTGCCTCTGGGCGCACAATCACGGCGTGCCGGCGGCCGAGGCGGCACCGGTGATCGGGATCACCGAAACGCAAGTGCGAAGCGTGTACGAGGACATCGAATCGAAGCGAAGGACGACGCGCTACCTGCACCTGCCGCCCGTGCTCGTCGAGGAGGTGCCGGAGATCCGGCGCCATACCGGCGCCACCCCATGAGCCGGAGGCCGGCGCGATCATCCGAGGAAGGACGCGTATGGAAGAGGTCGAGAGGGACCTGCGGAGCTATGTCGTCGGCAACTTCCTGTTCGGCCGGGACGAACCCTCGCTGGGCAACGGCGACTCCCTCATGGAGCGCGGCGTCGTGGACTCCACCGGCGTGCTGGAGCTGATCCAGCATCTCGAGGCGAACTACGACATCAAGGTGGCGGACGAGGATCTCGTCCCGGAGAACCTGGACAGCGTCTCGAATCTGGCCCGCTTCGTCCTACGAAAGACGGGGCGTCTTTCGTAGGGAGTACCGCCTCTTCGCGGGGCGGAGGACCTCCCGGCCCCGGACGGTGTTTTCGGAACCATGTGCGGCATCGCCGGCCTCGTGAACCTGAAGGATCTCCCCCCGCCGGACCCGGGCCTCCTGCGCCGGATGGCGGGGGCGGTCCGCCATCGTGGGCCGGACGAGTTCGGGATCTACCGGGACGCGCGGGCGGGCCTCGCGCACGCGCGCCTGTCGATCATCGACCTCTCCACCGGCCAGCAGCCGCTGTCCAACGAGGACGGGAGCCTCTGGATCGTCTTCAACGGCGAGGTCTACAACTACCTCGAGCTTAGGGAAGATCTCGAGCGTCGCGGACACCGATTCCGCACCCGCTCGGACACCGAGGTGCTCGTCCACGCGTACGAGGAGTGGGGAGAGCGCTCGGTCGAGAGGTTCAACGGGCAGTTCGC
The DNA here is from genome assembly GCA_041494445.1 of Acidobacteriota bacterium. Classification (GTDB taxonomy): domain Bacteria; phylum Acidobacteriota; class Polarisedimenticolia; order Polarisedimenticolales; family JAIQFR01; genus JAIQFR01. The sequence continues at coordinate 10,177 of JBGQAU010000048.1, forward strand.
GCTGGCCCTCTGGGATCGGCGCGCGCTGCGCCTCTTCCTGGCCCGGGACCGGCTCGGCGTGCGGCCGCTTTACCACTCCGCTTCCGGCGGACGGTTCGCGTTCGCCTCGGAGGTCAAGTCGCTCTTCGCCGACCCGGCGTTTCCGCGGGAGATCGATCCGGAAGGGCTCGACCAGGTTTTCACGTTCTGGACGACCGTGGCGCCGGTCACCGTGTTCCGCGGGATCCGCGAGCTTACGCCCGGGCACACGCTCACCGTCGACTTCGGGGCACCCGGGAGCCCGGCGATGCGCGAGCGCGGCTACTGGCAGCCCCGGTTTCCCGCGCGGGGGGAGCCGTACGACCTGTCGCTTCCGGAAGCCGCCGACGCGCTCGAGGCCCAGCTCGATCGCGCCACCCGCCTCCGCATGCTCCGGTCGGACGTGCCGGTCGGCTCGTACCTCTCCGGAGGCATCGATTCGTCGATCATCGCGGCCCTCGGGCGGCGCGCGAAGGAAGGGGTCTTCCGGACCTTCTCCCTGAGGTTCGAGGACGCGGAGTTCGATGAGACGATCTATCAGCGGATCATGGTCGAGCACCTCGGCTCGGAGCACACCGACGTCCGCTGCACGAAGACGGACATCGCGGAGGTGTTCCCCGACGTGGTCCTGCACGCCGAGCGCCCGGTCCTCCGCACCGCGCCGGCGCCCCTGTACCTCCTCTCGCGTCTCGTCCGCGACGCCGGGTTCAAGGTCGTCCTCACCGGCGAGGGAAGCGACGAGATGCTCGGGGGCTACGACGTCTTCCGGGAGGCGAAGGTCCGCGCCTTCTGGGCACGGCAACCGGCATCCGCTAGCCGCCCGCTCCTGCTCGAGAAACTGTACCCGTACCTCGCCCGCTCGCCGTCCTCCGCCCGCGCCATGGCCAGGAAATTCTTCGCACAGGGACTCGATCGGATCGACGACCCCGCGTTCTCCCACCTGCCGCGGTGGACCGCCGCGGCCGCGCTGAAGCGCTTCTTCTCGGCGCCGCTGGCCGAGGCGACCCGCGGAATCGGCGCCGTCGAGCGGCTCATGGCCGACCTGCCACCCGAGTTCGCGACGTGGGAGCCCCTGTCGCGGGCCCAGTACCTCGAGGTGAGAACGCTCCTCTCCGGCTACCTCCTGTCGTCCCAGGGCGACCGGATGCTGATGGCGCACTCGGTCGAAGGGCGGTTCCCGTTCCTCGACCCGGACGTGGTCGAGTTCGCCAACGCCCTCCCGGCGTCCTACAAGCTCCACGTGCTCGACGAGAAACACATCCTGAAGCGGGCGGCCCGCGGGCTCGTGCCCCAGGCGATCCTCGAGCGTCCGAAGCAGCCGTATCGCGCGCCGGACGCCCTGAGCTTCGTCGGGCCGGATACCCCGGGCTACGTCGACGACCTACTCTCGCCGGCCGCGGTGCGGGCGGCCTCGCTCTTCCGCCCGGAGGCGGTTGCCGGTCTCCTGGCGAAGTGCCGCGCGAAGGCCGGCGAGGGGCAGTTCTCGAACGCGGACAACATGGCCTTTGTCGGTGTGCTTTCCTCGCAGCTGCTGTGGGACCGCCTCATCCGCTCGCGCCCCGATGCCCCGGAGCCGCCCCCCGGCGCGCTGAAGACCCGAGTGGACCTCGCGGGCGAGAAGCCGGGCGCCTAGCGCGGATCGATCCTCCGCGCGAGAAGGAGCCGCCGCGCCCGCGTGAGAGCCTTCACCTTGAGCTGGCGGACGCGCTCGCGGGTGCAGCCCAGGGTCCTACCGATCGCATGGAGCGTCAGCGGCGGCTCGCCGTCCAGCCCGTAGTGCGTGGTGAGAATCAGCCGCTCCTGCTTCGGAAGGAACGGGAGGATCGCGCGTATCGCGTCGGCGAGCTCCCGCTGGAGGATCGGGACGTCGGGATCCTCGCCCTCTGCGGCGAGCTTCTCGAGGATGCCGCGGTCGCCGTCGCCCCGCGTGAACGCCTCCAGGGAGACGAGCCTCTGCCGCGCGGGACGGCCGGACCGAGGCTCCCACGGGGCAGCGCCGGGCGATCCCGCGGCGCGTTCGACGGCGGCGGCCTTGGGGGGGTCCGGCGACGGCGAGGAGACCTGCGAGAGGGTGCGGTTCAGCGCCGCGACCATGAACTTGCGGATCCACCACGCCGCGTAGCTGCTGAAGCGCACGCCTCGGGCCGGGTCGAAACGCCGGGCGGCCTCCATCAGGCCGAGATTTCCCTCGCTGATCAGGTCCTCGATCGGCGAACCCGAGTTCCGGTACTCACGGGCGATCCTGACCACGAAGCGCAGGTTGGACTCGATGAGCTCCTTCCGGGCAGCGTCGTCCTTCTCGTGGCTGCGAGTGGCGAGACGGAACTCGCCGCTGGTGGAAAGGAACTCGTACCGCCGGATGGCCAGGAGGTAGCTCTGGAGCGCTCCGCGGTACCCGGAGGCTCGCCGGCGTCCGTCTCGCGAGTCCGTCATGCCGCCTGCAGTCCCCCACACTCCCTCGGGTGGGCCGCCCCCCGAGCACTCCGGGCTACGTCGCCGTTCCATGTAGGTTCATTTCCCCCCGCCGTCAAGGGGAGCGACTCGAACCGACGGATTCCGCGCGGTGCGCCGACCGCGGCGGTTGCGGATAGACTATGTGGCGCCGGCGGGCCGGCGGGGAGGCCGTCGATGTCCCAGCGCGTGGACTGGCACACGTACTTCATGAACATCGCCCGACAGGCCGGGACCCGCTCGACCTGCGACCGCAAGCACGTCGGCGCGGTCATCGTTCGTGACAAGACCATCCTCTCCACCGGATACAACGGCTCGATCCGCGGGATGCCCCATTGCGACGACGTCGGCCATCTCATGGAGAACGACCACTGCGTGGCCACGGTGCATGCCGAGGCCAACGCCATCATACAGGCGGCGAAGAACGGGGTCCGCATCGAGGACGCGGAGCTGTACACGACCGCGTCTCCGTGCTGGAATTGCTTCAAGCTGATCGCGAACGCCGGGATCCGCTCCATCTACTACGGCGAGTTCTACCGCGACGCGCGGAGCATCGAGGTCGCGGGGAGGCTGGGAATTCGCCTCGTCGACCTGAGCGACGCGGTTCGCGACGACTGACCCAGGCGCCTCCGAAAACGAAAAGAGCCGGCGACGAGCGCCGGCCCTTTCCGTTCGGTACTGAGATGTCTTGGCGGCGAGAGCTACTTCTTCGCGACCTTCTTCTTCGCGACCTTCTTCTTCGCCGTCTTCTTCGCGGCCTTCTTCTTTGTGGCCATCGATCGGTCTCCTTTCCCGGGTCTTCCGTCGAGCCCTACCCCGGGGCATGGGGCTCAAGATCTGGGACCATCTCCAGATCGACGCCCAATATATAGGGCTCCGTACGCTTGTCAAGAGTTTTTTGAGGCCCAGGACCCCGACGAGGGCGCAGAGCAGGGGACCTAGTTTTGGGGAAGATCGATTCCCGCGCTTTTGAAGAGAGCTTGAAGCGCCATCTTGTCCACGGCCTTCAGAAACGCTTCTTCGGCCGAGACGACGCCGCGCTTGACGAGATCCAGGAGGGCGTCGACCATCAGCACCATCCCGTGCTTTCGCCCCGCCTGCATGATGCTGGGGATCTGGAACGTCTTCCCCTCGCGGATCAGGTTGGAGATCGCCGGAGTCCCGATGAGGACCTCCAAGGCCGCGACGCGACCCCCGGTCTTTCGCCGGAGAAGGATCTGCGACACCACGCCCTTCAGCGACTCCGACAACATCACACGGATCTGGGATTGTCGGTCCGCCGGAAACTGGTCGATGATCCGGTCCACGGTGGACGGCGCCGTGGACGTGTGCAGCGTCCCGAACACCAGGTGGCCGGTCTCCGCGGTCTCGATGGCGATCGCGACGGTCTCGAGATCGCGCATCTCCCCGACGAGGACGATGTCCGGGTCCTCGCGCAGGGCGGCGCGCAGCGCCGTCTTGAAGCTCGCGGTGTGGGACCTCACCTCGCGCTGGTTGACGAGGCACCTGCGGCTCGGGTGGACGAACTCGATCGGGTCCTCGATGGTGACGATGTGATCGCTCCGATTCCGATTGATGTGGTCGATCATGGTCGCCAGGGTCGTGGACTTGCCGCAGCCGGTCGGCCCCGTCACGAGCACCAGCCCCTTCGGGAGCTGGCAAAGGTCGAGGACCGCCTTCGGCAGGCCGAGGTCTTCCGCCGTCGGGATCCGGCTCGGGATCACGCGGAACACGCCGCAGACTCCCTTGCGGTCGGCGAACACATTGCACCGGAACCGGGCGATCCCCGGGATCTCGTGGGCGAAGTCGGTGTCCGAAGCGGACTCGAACTCCTTCTTGTAGCGCGGCGGGAGCAGCTGGAACAGGAGGCGCGCGGTCTCCTCCGGCGAACAAGCGGCCATCCCCGGCACCCGGACCATCTCTCCGTGGAGTCGGACCGTCGGGGGCTCGTCGGCGGAGAGGTGCAGGTCGCTTCCGCCCACCTCGACCAGGTAGGCGAGGTGGGCCTCGATCGCCGGGGCCCCCGGACGCAGCGCCGAGGGATCGAAGGGCTTGAGCTCCCCGACCTCCGCCGGGGAGGGCGCGCCCGGGCCCGGCGCCGGCGCGGTCGCCGCAAGCGTCGCCCGCACCGAGAGCGTTCCGTTCGAGACGGCGGAGGAGAAGGCGAACGACTTACCGTCCGGCAGACGGTAGGCGAAGCGGACGGACTCGCCCGCGGAGAGGCGCCGTGCGTCGTCGGGGGGGGCGACCCCGGAAACGAGGGTGACGATCTGGCTGCGCGCCAGCGTGGACGCCGAGACCGCGCGCTCCCCGTTCGCGTACATGAATATCGGTTGCGCGCCCTCCGTGAGACGCAGCTCCCGCGCCCCCCGTTCCGCGAGCGCGTGGAGCATCGCATCGAGCTGGGACAAGGATCCTCCGCGACGGGCCACACGTCGGTTCACTCGGCCGCGCAAGCGAATATAGGTCCGGTTCCAGGAGCGATCAAGGCGGGTGCTGACGGTTGCGGCGGTCCTGAGGCGGGGGTACGATGCGATCGCACGGGGGCGTTCGCGGGAGGTCGCGAGCCCCGGGAATATCGTTGAGGAGGACCGGAATGAGAGCGACTCCGATCGTCGTGTTCTGCTTCGCGCTGGCACTCGCCGCCACGGCGGCTCCCGTTGCGCCGACGCCGGCCCCGGGCAAGGAGAAGCTGGTGAACCCCGCCATGCTGACGGAGAAGGCGCCCGACGCCTTCCGCGTGAAGTTCGAGACGAGCAAGGGGGATTTCGTGGTGGAGGTCACTCGGTCCTGGGCGCCGAACGGGGCCGACCGGTTCTACAACCTGGTCAAGAACGGCTACTACGACGGCGTGAGGTTCTTCCGGGTCGTCCCGAACTTCGTTGTCCAATTCGGAATCCAGGGGAGGCCGGCCGTCAACGATGTTTGGCGCGGTGCGACATTCCCCGACGATCCCGTCACGGAGAGCAACAAACGAGGGACGATCACGTACGCGACCTCCGGCAAGAACGCGCGTACGACCCAGGTGTTCATCAACCTGAAGGATAACGGGCCCTTGCTGGACGGACGCCCCGACAACTTCGCTCCGTTCGGGAAGGTGGTCGAGGGGCTCAATGTCGTCGACCAACTCTACCCCGGCTATGGAGACGGACCACCGTCCGGTCGGGGTCCGGAGCAGTCGCGGCTCCAGAAAGAAGGGAACACTTACCTCGACGCGAGCTTCCCGAAGCTCGACTACATCAAGAAGGCATACCCGCAGAAGGGTGAGGCGAAGAAGGCGGCCGCGCCGAAACCCGCCGAGAAAAAGCCCGAGGCCAGGCCGTAGCGCTGCCGCGTCGGACAGAGGAACGGTGATGGTGGACGCCCGCAGGTTCGTCGCCGCGGCCGCCGCGATCCTGGCGCTGACCGGGATCGCATCTCGCGGCATCGCCGCCGATCCACTGCCGCCGACCGGTTCTCCTCCCGCCGTCTCTTCCCCCTCGCCTTCCGCCGCGCCCGAGGAGGGCGCCGTCCCGCTTCCGCCCGACCTCAAGGAGGGGTGGTACGCCTGGATCGACACCAGCATGGGCCCGATCGTCGCCCGCCTCCTGCCCGAGCAGGCCCCGCAGTCCGTCGCGCACTTCGCCGCGCTCGCCGAGGGCCGGCTCGCCTGGCCCGACCCTCTCACCGGGGAGACGCGCAAGGACCCGTACTACGACGGGCTGCGCGTGACGCGCGCTGTCGCCGGGGAGCGCATCGAGATCGGCGGACGGACCGACACCGGCCGGAGCACGCCGCCGTTCTTCGTGCCGCCGGAGGGGGAAGGCCCCGTGGACTACTCCGCGCCGGGGCGTCTCGGGATGATCCGCTCGGTGATGAACCGGATCAGCGGCGTCAAGTTCTTCGTCACGGCCGGGACGTTGCCGTACCTGAACCGCCTGCATCCCTGCTTCGGCGTCGTCGTATCGGGTCTCGCCGCGGTCGAGCGCGCCGCCGCGGTCGAGACCTTCGCGAACGGGATGCCGATCGAGCCCGTGACGGTGAGGAAGATCCGTGTCCTAAAGGTCGGGAACCCCGCCCCGCTTCCCGAGCCCGTGCCCTTCACGCCGAAGGCGGAAGTGTTCGGCCCGCGTGCCGAGCCGCGCTAGCAACGAGGCGCGGTCGGGCCGGCGGGAACCCCGAAAAAAACGGGGACGCCGCCGGCGGCGTCCCCTGAGATCTCTTGGGTATCCAAGTTAGGGCTGAGAGCCCCTCAGCACTTCTTCATGGTTTTCTTCTTCGCGACCTTCTTCTTCGCGGTCTTCTTCGCTGCCTTCTTCTTCGTCGCCATGCTCGATCTCACCTCCTCTCCGCGGCCGCCGTCTGCGGCCGTTCGTCGATGCATCACCGTCGAATATAAAGACGTGCCGCCGGGTGTCAAGACCAAAAAGCGAGGTCGCGGGGAGCGCGCGCTCTCGAGAGAGCGCGCCTTCACGGTCCCTGACCAGCGACGGCGCGTCGCCTCGGCCGTCGGCGCTTCGAGGGGATCTCCAACCGGAACCCTCGGATCTTCCGCTGCAGCGTCCTCACGCCGATGCCCAGGAGCGCAGCGCTGTGCGTCCGGTTGCCGCCGGTGTGCTCCAGCGTCCTCCGGATCAGCTCCCGCTCCATGTCCTCGAGGGTCATGCCCACCGCGCTCTCCGGACGCTCGAACGTCACGTTCTCCCGGCGGACCGAAGGGGGCAGGTCCGCGAGCCGGATCTCGTCCCCGGGGCTCGAGACCAGCACGCTCTCAAGGATGTTCTTCAGCTCGCGCACGTTCCCGGGCCAGTGGTACGCCTCGAGCGCGGCCAGCGCCTCCGGCACGATCGCCTTCCGCCGGACCGCGTTCGCCCGGGACAGCTCGTCGAGGAAGGTCTCGACCAGCGCCGGAATGTCCTGGCGTCGCTCCCTGAGAGGCGGCACGTGGACGGTCAGGACCTTGAGACGGTAGTAGAGGTCCCGGCGGAAGAGCGAGCGCTCCACCATGTTCTCGAGATCCGCGTTGGTCGCCGCGATCACCCGGACGTCCACTCGGATGCTCTGATCGCCGCCGACGCGCATGAACTCCTTCTCTTCGAGGACGCGGAGCAGCTTGGCCTGCGTCGCGTGGTCCATCTCGCCGATCTCGTCCAGGAAGAGCGTGCCGCGGTGAGCGATCTCGAACTTCCCCCGGGCGCGGGCGTGGGCGCCGGTGAACGAGCCCTTCTCGTGGCCGAACAGCTCGGACTCGATCAGGCTCTGCGGCATGGCGGCGCAGTTCAGGGCGATGAAAGGGTAGTCGCGCCTCGGCGAGTTGAAGTGGATCGATCGAGCCACCAGCTCCTTTCCCACACCGCTCTCGCCGTGGACCAGCACGGTCGCCCTGAGCGGCGCGATCCGGAGCACGCGGTCCAGCACCGACTGCATGGCGGGCGACCAGTTGACCAGGCTCTTGAGCCCCTGGTTCTTCGACAGCTCCCCCTGGAGCAGCGCGATCCTGGAATCGAGGTCGTGACGCTCGAGGATGCGCCCGAGGCGCGTGCGGAGCTCGAAGGGATCCGGCGGCCGCAGGAGATAGTCCTCGGCCCCCTGCCGGAGCGCCTGGACGGCCGCCTGGAGCCTCGCCGGGTCGGCGAGCACCAGCACCGGCGTTCCCGGGCTCAGACGGCGGAACTGCTTCAGCACTTCGGAGGCGTCCATGCTCCCGATCTCCAGATCGAGGAGCACGGCGTCGTGATGGCGCGCGTCGAAAACGGGCAACGCCTCCTCCCCGCGGAGCACGGGGGTCGGCTGGTAGCCGGATCGCGCGAGGATCGTTGTAGCGCGGTCGCGGAGATCCGCGTCTTCGACGACGACGAGAATCGTCTTGCTGCCCGGAGGGGTTTCCGGCATGGGAGCATTATATAAAGGAACCCATCCGGCCACAATGGCGTGGTTGTTCGGGTTTGACCCGCCAGGGTGGCGGATTTGTCACGTCGCCGAGGCCGGACGAAATTCGCGGCCGACGCGGCCCCCGCCTCGCCCGAGCCCGCCGGTGTTGACGCTCCCGAGGATCGCGCCGCCTCGAGTCGTGTCGCCCACACATGGTATGGGACTTGTAAGGTACCCGACCAGGCCCGGGCGAAAAGGGCAGAAGGAGGTCGGCACCGGTGACGCGAAAGAGCACTCGTCGCAAATCAGAGGGTCAGGGCGGCGTCGTGAACTTCGACTTCGGCGACAGGACCTACCAGATCGACCCACAGCGGCAGAAGGTCTACCGGAGCTTCGTCGAAATCGAGACCTCCAAGGCGTTCGAGATCTACTCGCACTGGCGCTCGAGCGAAGCGAGAGCTTAGACCGGACGACGGCGCTCCCTTCCGCATCTCGTCCCCGTCCTCGCCGCGTCGCCGGACCGAGCGCGCCCGTCCCGGGTGCGCGAAACGGCACTCCTCGTTAGACTCGTCACCGACATGATCCTCGTGAGCGGATGGCTTTCGGTCCTGCTCTCGCTCGCCGCCGTCGTGCCGGCCGGCGGGGGGCCGAGCCTTTCGTGGACTCCCGTCGGCGGCGGGAAAGCGTGGAGTGTCGTCGTCGACCCAGGTGAAGGCCGGGCCGAGGCGATCCCAATCGCCCCGCTCGAGGCGCCGGCCTGGTTCGAGCCGCTTCCCGAGGTCTCGGTCCCGCTCCTCGACGGCGACTCGTTCCCGCTGTCGTCCGCGCGCGGCAAGGTTCTCCTGCTGGACTTCTGGGCGTCGTGGTGCGCACCCTGCCTCCTAGAGCTGCCGCGCCTTCAAAATCTCTACGCGGCCGAGGCGCCCCGCGGCCTCGCCGCGCTCGCGATCAACGCCGGGGATCCGCGCGCCACGGCGCGGCGTACCGCGGCAGCGCTCGAGCTCACGGTACCGGTCGGGATCTTGAATCGCGGCGTTGACGATGCATTCCACGCGCGCGAGCTGCCGACGGTCGTGATCGCCGACCGGCGCGGGAGGGTCCGCGAGCGCTGGGAAGGCTGGCGGGAGGGGATCGAGAAGAGCATCGCCGACCGGGCGCGGCAGCTCCTCGCCGAGGATCCCGCGGGGCCCCGGCGAGCGCTCGGGGACGTCCTCGCGGGAGCGGGCTCGCTCGACGTGGAGTGGGTGCGCGATCTCGGGGCCGCGGTGACCGGAATCGCGGTCGTCCCGCTCCCGGGTGCTCGGCCGAGGATCGCGGTCGCGGCCGGGCGGGAGCTGGTGGCGATCGAGCCGGACGGACGGATCGTCTCTAGGCTCAGGGCGCCGCCCGCCGCCGGCCGGCTGGTCGCGGCGAGTCTCACCGGGACCGGGAAGGCGGAAGTCGTGGGGTTCCGTCCGGGGGGAAAGGACATCGTGGTGCTCGACCTTTCGAGCGGCGCGAGCCGGACCTACGCCGCGCCGGCCTTCCTGCTCGACCTCGCCGCCGTCGATGCCGAGCCTCCCGGGCGGCCGCTGGGCACCCTGGCCCTGGCCACCGTCGAAGGCCTCTACCTCTCCGATCGCGAGGTGAAGCGGGTCCGCCGCGTCGAGGGGACGGGGGAAACCGTCGCGGTGCGGAGGACAGGCAGGGGAGCGTCCACCCGGCTCGTTGCGTTGGGCGCGGACGGGACCGTCAACTGGGTCGATCTCGATGGCCGGATCGTTCGCGCCGCCGCGGCGCGCCCGGGGGACGCGACGCTCGTGGTCGGTGAGGACGAGAACGCGGGATACGGTACCGCGCCGGCAACGGTGGTCGCCGCTGTGTCGGGCCGCTTCCTGTCCTCCGGCGCCGCGCTGGTCGCCGTCGCCACGAACGGCGCCGCGCTGCTCGTGGAACCGGTGAAGGGCGAGGCCGTGTGGCGGGCCCGCTGGGCGGGGATCGCGGCTCTCGTCCCGGGGGACCTCGACGGGGACGGGAGAGAGGAACTGGTGGTGGCCGCGGGCCGGTCGGTGGCCCTCCTTAGCGCGCGACGATGAAGGACCGCGCCTGGAACGCGCTGAATCGCGAGATCGCCGCCTGCGTGCGATGCCCGCGCCTCAGGGCCCACTGTCTCGAGGTGGCCCGCACGCGGCGCCGAGCCTACCGCGAGCAGTCTTACTGGGGTCTCCCCGTTCCGGGGTTCGGGGACCGGCGGTCTCCGGCGCTGATCGTCGGCTTGGCGCCCGCCGCCCACGGCGCGAACCGTACCGGGAGAATGTTCACGGGCGACTCATCCGGTGCCTGGCTCTACCGCGCCCTCCATGGCGCCGGCCTCGCGAACCGCGCCGATTCGGTCTCGAGCGACGACGGCCTCGAACTCCGGGGCGCCTTCGTCACCGCCGCGTGCCGTTGCGCGCCGCCTCACAACCGGCCGTCCCCCGCGGAGCTCGCGGCGTGCGCCCCGTTCCTCGACCGTGAGATCGATCTTCTCTCGGAGGTGCGCGTCGTCCTCGCCCTCGGCCGGATCGCGTGGGACGCCGTGATCCGGCGGGCGCGGCGGGCCGGCGTGGCCGCGGTTCCGCGCCCGGCGCCGGCGTTCGGCCACGGCGCCGAGGTACCCCTCGCGCTCCGCCCCGGCGGGCCTCCGATGCTCCTCCTGGGCTGTTACCACCCCAGCGGGCAGAACACGCAGACGCGTCGGTTGACGCGTGCAATGTTTGAGGCCATGATCCTCCGCACCGCTCGGGCGGCCGGCCCCGCGCCCGCCGCTCTCCGGCGGTTTCCGGAAGAGAGATCGGACCGAGAAACAGGTTGAACGTCGGGGGGGGCTTGGGAGGACGCATGACACCGGAGGCCTTCTTCGCATTCGCCAAGAAGCACAACGCGGAGATGGTGGACTTGAAGTTCACCGATCTGCTGGGCAGCTGGCAGCACTGCTCGTTCCCCATCGACACCTGGGACGAGAAGACCTTCAAGGAGGGGCTGGGGTTCGACGGCTCGTCCATCCGCGGGTGGCAGGGGATCCACATGTCGGACATGCTCGCGATCCCGGACCCTGCCACGTTCTGCCTGGACCCGTTCTTCAAGGAGCCCACCGTCAGCGTGATCGCGAACATCGTCGACCCGATCACGCTGCAGGACTACACGCGGGACCCGCGCCACGTGGCGAGGAAGGCCGAGGCGTACCTGAGGCTGACCGGGATCGCCGACGTCTGCTACATCGGGCCCGAGCCCGAATTCTTCGTGTTCGACGAGGTCCGGTACGAGCAGAACCAGCACAAGGGATACTACGAGATCGACTCGGTGGAGGGGGCCTGGAACACCGCCCGGATCGAGGAGCCGAACCTCGGGTACAAGCCGAGCTTCAAGGGCGGCTATTTCCCGGTGAGCCCCACGGACACGTACCACGACCTCCGGGGCGAGATGGTCCGCGAGATGCGCCGGATCGGGATCGTCGTCGAGGCCCACCACCACGAGGTGGCGACGGCCGGCCAGAGCGAGATCGACATCCGGTTCGAGCCTCTGCTCAAGATGGCCGACCAGTTCATGTGGTTCAAGTACATCATCAAGAACGTGGCGAAGCGGCACGGGAAGACCGTCACGTTCATGCCGAAGCCGATCTTCGAGGACAACGGCAGCGGCATGCATACCCACGCCTCGCTCTGGAAGGACGGAAAGCCCCTGTTCGCCGGCGACCGGTACGCGGGTCTCTCCGAGGTCGCCCTGCACGCCATCGGCGGGATCCTGAAGCACGCGCCGGCGATCCTCGCGTTCGCCGCGCCCACGACCAACTCGTACCGCCGGCTGGTGCCCGGCTTCGAGGCGCCGGTGAACCTGGCGTACTCCGCGCGGAACCGGTCGGCCGCGGTGCGGATCCCGATGTACTCCCGGAGCCCGAAGGCGAAGCGGCTCGAGTTCCGCTGCCCCGACCCCAGCTGCAACGGCTACGTCGCCTGGTCCGCGGTCCTGATGGCGATGATCGACGGGATCGAGGGGCGCGTGGATCCGGGCACGCCGCTCGACCGGGACATCTACGAGATGACCGTCGAGGAGCTCAAGGGGACCCCCAAGACGCCGGGCTCCCTCGACGAGGCGCTCCGCGCTCTGGAGGCGGACCACGAATTCCTCCTCCGCGGCGACGTGTTCACCGACGACCTCGTGCACACCTTTGTGGAGTACAAGCGCAGGAACGAGGTGGACCCGATAAGGCTCCGGCCGCACCCGTTCGAGTTCCACCTGTACTACGACAACTAGCCGCCGCCTCGCACCGGAGGTCTCAAGGTGGGAAGCGGGCCATGACGGCCTCCGTAGTCGTCACGACGTACAACGCGCCACGCGACCTCACCCTGGTGATCGAGGGGATCTCCCGTCAGTCCGCGCCACCGGCCGAGGTGCTCGTCGCCGACGACGGGTCGACGGACGAGACGCGCCTCGTCGTCGCCGGCTGGGCGACCCGCCTGCCTTTCCCGCTGCACCACGTCTGGCAGGAAGACCTGGGCCGGCGGAAGTGCCGGATCGCCAACGAGGCGGTCCGACGGTCGCGCGGGGAATCGCTGGTCTTTCTCGACGGCGATGCGATCCCGCACCGGCACTGGCTGGCCGACCAC
>JBGQAU010000031.1:0-31736 GCA_041494445.1 Acidobacteriota bacterium
GAAGGCGTCGTACTCGTAGGTCCGGGTCCCTTCCTTGACGAGATCCCCGTTCTTGTCGTGGGCGAGGTTGGTGCCGTCGGGAGTCGGAGTGCCGAGGTTGTCGTCGACGTCGTCCGGAATCCCGTCGTCCACCCGGGTTCCACCCGACTGCGGGTCGTCGTACTCGTTGAGGTTGTTGGGCGTGTTGCCGAGAGTCGTCGTGCCGTCCACGATCCGCTGCAGCCAGTTGCCGACCCGGTCGAGCGTGTACTGGACGCGGTGCCGGATCAGGCCGCCCGACCCGGGCACCTGCTGCTCGGCGACCGGGTTGTCCACGTCCCGCTTGAAGTCCACCAGGCGGTACGCGCTGTCGTAGACCCACACGTCCCCGCGACCGAGGTGGTGCGTGCGGGACTCCGAGGTGACGTTCCCTTCGGGGTCGCGGGTGTAGTCGAACCCCGCGAGCACGACGTTCGTGGGGTCGTAGTGCCGGACGGCTTTGACCCTCTTGACGCCGTCGTAGCCGATGTCGGCCGTTCCCGAGGCGTCGAGGTACGACTTCCGGGTGCCGTTGCCATGCCGGCGCTCGGCCAGCCGCTCGGGACCGAGGTGGCTGTACTGCGCGCTGAACCCGGCCAGGGTGTCCGAGGACCCGATGAGCCGGTTGAGCGGATCGTACGAGTAGCTCAGCGTGTTGCCGGGGAAGGTGGCGGACGTCCGGTTGCCGTTCCCGTCGTTCGTGAAGCTGAGCCCGACGGTCGTGTGGGTGCCGAACCGGGAGTTCTCGGTGCGGACACGATTCAGCGAGTCGTACGTGAACTGGACGTCGGTTCTCTCCGCGGATCCGACGTCGTTCTGATCGACCGCCCGGATCAGACGGTTCATCTTGTCGTAGGTGAACGTCTGGGTGTTCGCGTGCACCCCTGCCGCCGGGCTGACCGTCCTCTGGGTCGGCCGGTCCGCGGTGTCGAGGGTGATCGTGATGACGGAGCCGTTCGCGTCCACGACCCGGACGACGTTGTCGTTGCCGTCGTACCCGTACTCCGACGTGGTCCCGTCGTCGTACACGTCGCGGACCTTGCGGTCGAGCGTGTCGTACTGGGACTGGGTCGCGTACCCCTTGGGGTCGATCGCGCGCTCGAGCCTCGAGTTCAGGTCGTAGCGATATTCGTACGTGATCTGGTCGGTCACGGGTCCCGGGGCCCCACCCCCGGCCCGGAGGTCGCGGACGATCTTCGTCCGCCGGTTCAGCCCGTTGTTGTAGTAGGAGATCGTGTTGCCCAGCGCGTCGGTGAGCTTGATGAAGTTGTCCCGGCTGTCGTACATAAACGACTTCGTCCGCCCCATCCCGTCGGTGGTGGACGTGAGGCGGTTCAGCCGGTCGTACGCGTTGGTCGTGACGAAGGTCTCGACGCCGGCGGGCCCGACCTCGGTCTCCGTGGTCGAGACGACGTTGTTGCCGTCGTCGTACTGGAGCCGGGCGTCGTTGCCGAGGGCGTCCAGCTTGTGGATCACCCGGCCGGCGCCGTCCGAGTCGAAGTCCTGGATCTGGCGGTTGTCAGTCCACACTCTGGAGCGACGGCTGTTCCGGTCGAATTCGGTCAGGACGCTGACGTAGCCGTCGTGGTCGTAGTCCTCGGTGAGCAGGACTCCACCTGAGTTGCGAATCGCCTCCCGGGTCTCCTTCTCCCGGCCCAGCTCGTCGTACAGGTGGAGGGAGTCGTAGTAGGTCGTCGTCGCGAGAGCGTTGCGGACGCGGGTCCCGGCGATGGACTCGTCGGCGTTGAAGAAGACGTCGAAGAAGGAGTCGGCCGGGTAGCTCGCCGCGGTGACCCGCCGGTCGTCACCGTCGTACCCCATGGTCCACGAGGTGCCTCGTCCGTCGACGAACTCGGTGGGGTTGCCGTTCGCGTCGTAGTTGACGCTCTGCAGCGACGACCCCACCGGTCCTCCGTTCGACGCGTCGTAGTCGTCGTCGCCGCGGACGAGACGGTAGAGCAGGCCGCGCTCGTCGAGCTGCATCGTGAACTGGTTCCCCTCGGGGAAGATGACGGCGGTCCGCTCGCCCTGGGGGCTCCAGCGATACTGCGTGGTGGAGTAGATGCCGTTGCCCACCTCCTGGGTCATCGAGACCTGATGCCCCAGGATGTCGTACACGAACTCGGTGTCCGCGAAGCCGCCGGTCCCGGACAGGTCCCCCAGGTCCTGGACGCTCTGCCTGATCATCTGGTCGGACTCGTTGTAGTAGCGCTGTGAGACCACGCCGCTCGTCGGCGGATCGGGATCGACGTTCACCGAGCGGTACGAGGTCGCCCCCCTCCAAACCGCGACGTTCTGGTCCAGGGCGTTGATCTCGAAGACGGTCTTGACCCCGTTGCCGTCGATGAACCACGTGAGGTCTCCGACCGCGTTGTACCCGTGCTCGTTCAGGATCTCGGTCGCCGGCGGGTTGGTGTGGTTGTCCCGCATCGCCACCTCGGCGGGCGTGAGGTACGGCACCGGATCGGCGTCCAGGGTCGTCGAGGCCAGGTAGCCGCCGGTATCCGCACGCAGCGTCCTCCCGTCCGGCGGGGCCGGAGTCGGCAGGCCGTCTCCGTCCGGATCGTTCTCGGGATAGAAGGAGTGGAGCGTGACGTTGTACTCCGGATCGACCTGCACGATCAGCTGCGCGAGGTCGTTGTAACGCCAGAGGGTCCGGATCGACTGCGTGGACCCTCCTTCGATCGATGCCTGCCGGCTGCCGGGGGCCAGGCTCACCGTCGGCTGGGCGAGAGCGACCGGGTTGCCCTTCGCCTGATCGACCGTGCCATCGCCGTTCACGTCCCCCCGGCTCAATGGGATCCCGCTCACGTCGATGTTCCAGCGCATGGCGAGGTCGGCGACGCCGTTCAGGATCGGGTCCCCTTCCTGGTAATCGAAGGTGTACGTGCTCTCGTGGCCCAGCGGGTCCGTGATGAGCCGCTGCTGCGTGTAGAGGGGCTCGCACTCGTACTCGACTTCGATGTCGGGGAGCGACGCGCCGAACCCGTTCCCCCTGGCATCCGCGACCCGCCGCACCGAGGTGAGATTGCCCCGCTGGAAGCGATCCGGATTGACGTCGTCGAAGGTGAAGAGGACCTGATTCCCGAGCGGATACGTGGTCTGGGTAAGCTCCCCGGCCGAGTTGTAGGCGCTGGTCGTGACGAAGGACGGCGGATCCGACGGTCTCAGGCCGATGGTGTGGACCTCTTCTCGTGTCGCGTGCCCCTCGAGATCGGTCGTGAAAGCGTGCAGGATCCCGTTGCGATCGTGGACCGCGATCTCCCGGAACCCCGTGCCGGGCTTGGAGATCGTGTACTGGTACAGGCCACCCGCGGGGACGCCGCTGGCGTTGCTGCCGCCGTAGTACTGGGTCTGGATCTCGTCGTTGGTGTTGAAAGTGTTCTGGATGACCGGAACCGGATCGCCCGGCGCGGTCACGGTCAGCAGGTTGTGGTCCAGGTAAAGGTCGCCCGTCCCGACGAGGTACGTGTAGGCGGTCGTTTTCCCGGAGGGGAAATCGTTCCCCGTGGACGTACCCGTGACGGGCGGCGACGTCGCGGACGTGAGGTTCCCGTGGAGGTCGTAGCCGAAGCGGACGTAGCGGCCCGCGAAGTCGACGATCTCGTCGAGCCGTGCCTGGGTATTCCAGTAGTAGTCGATCTCCCTGCCCAGGGTGTCCACCGCGCACTTGAGGAGGCCGTTGGGGTAATAGAGGAAGCTGAGGTAGTTCCCGAGACGGTCCTCGATCTTGTACAGCGAGCCCGCGGTGCTGCTTCCGTCCAGCGGGCGGTGGTGGTAAAGGGTCCCGTCCCGCTCGCGAAGCGTGAACGTGCCGTCCTCGTTCTGCCGGATCTTGGTGTAGATGCCGGGATCGACCGGCTCGTAAAGCGGCCCCGTGGGGAGGTAATCATCCTGCCTGCCGGTCCCATCCAGGTACGCGATACCGAACATGGTCGAGACGACCCTGCGATCGTAGTTGAAGGTCCAGTTGCGCCCCTGCTGGCCGTCGTGGTTGATCTGGCTGCGGTAGCTCCGCACGTGTCGCCAGCTGAGGCCGCGGCCGGGTATCTCGAGGTCCGTCGCCTGGATGAAGAATTCGCCGGTGTGCAGGTAGACCCCGCCTCCGGCGAGCCGGGTCAGATCGTTCGCGACCGCGGGGTTCCTCGCCGCCTCGACCCCTCGGCGGACGCCATCGAAGTCCGGCACGTCGGGATCGATGATGGTCCGGAGCGGCGACGGCAGCGTGAGGCACGGGAAGAGGCTGGTCCGCTGGAACCCCTTGGAGTCTTTGCCCAGCGTGCCTTCGTGCGCGCCGATCGCCGCGTCGATCAGGTACACGTAGCCGGATCCCGGGGGTGGGTTGGCCGGGTCGGTGCCCTGGGGCAAGGTCAGTCCCGGACTGAAGCAGTTCCCGTAGTCTTTGGACGATCGGAGAGCCGCCAGATCTCCCCTGTAGATGTTGTAGGTTTCGACCGTCGGGGCAGAGTCCCACCCCATGGTCGTCTTGCTGGCGAACTTGAGGTGCTGAATCTCGGGAATTCCTGCCGCGAGCGCTGGCGGAAGCACGCCGGCGCACAGCGAGAGCAGAAGGAGAGCGATGGAGACGGCGAGGCTCTTCGTGGCGTTTCGCATGGCGTGTCCCCTCGACGGAACCCGGCATGCTCACCGCGAAGGCACGTTTTCAGCGCGAGGTATGTGCCCTCGCCCGCGCATATGCCGGGCGATCGATGTCGATCAAGAGGACCCAACGCCGTGCCGCGCGCGGTCTGGAGGTGGCTCTAGGCTCTGCTTTGGGCGCGACCCCCCCTTCCGGTCCCGCGCGGGTTGAAACCCGCCTAGTTAATACTTCGGCACTCTTGGGTGTCAAGAGCGAATCTGGAGCCACATCGATGTGGCAGGGCGCTGAGCATCGCGTTTCCGGAAACGGGGCTCCCGCGCCTAGAGCCCTCAGCGCCGTCCCGTCTTTCCGAGCTTGACCGCGACGATGACCTCGTCGAGGCTCGAGAGGAACCGCGACCGGTCGGCGGGAACGAAGGGAGCCGGCCCGCCCGTGACCTCCCCCATCTGGCGAAGGTGCTCCATCAGCTCGCGGCTCGCCATGGCGTCCCCGATGGACGCCTCGGTGAAGACGTGGCCGTGGGGCGCGACGACGCGCGCGCCGCGCTTCAGGCAGCGATCGGCGAGCGGGATGTCGGCGGTGACCGTGATGTCGTTTTCCTGGACGTGCTCGGCGATCCAGTCGTCGGCGGCTCCGAACCCCTGCTTGACCCGGACCCACTCCACGCGGCTCAGGGACGGCACCCGGAGCGCGACGTGGGAGACCACGAGCACCCTGAGCCCGTGGCGCTCCGCGACCTTGTAGACCTCGTTCTTGACCGGACAGCCGTCGCCGTCCACGTAGATGTCGAGCACGAGCGCGGTCCTTTCGGTGTCCTCACTCGCCTCCGGCCCGCGAGTCGAGGCCGGATCAGGCCGCGCCGGTCCGGGCCGGCGGACCGCCACCCTCGCTCGGGCCGGCGAACGACTGGAGCGCGAGGTACTTCTCGCCGAACTGCTTGATGTGCTCGAGCTGCTTGTCGTACTGGTCGAAGTGCCGCTCCTCGTCGCCAACCAGGCGCTCGAAGATCTGCTTCGAGGCCGAGTCCTGGATCGCGCCGCACTCTGACGCCGCCTTGTTGTAGAACGCGGCGCTCCCCTGCTCCATCTGGGCCGCCTTGAGCAGCATCTTCTGAGGATCGTCGATCTTCTCGACCCCCGCCGCCGCGACGAGCTCCACCTCCCCCTTGAGGAACAGGATCCGCTCGGCGAGGATCTCGATGTGCATCATCTCCTCGATCGCGGTCCGCTTGAAGAGCACGGCGAGGGGACCGTACCCCTGATCGTCGAGGTGGAAGTGGAAGTACATGTACTGGTGCACCGCGTGGAGCTCGTCCGCGGCCGCCCGGTTCAGAAGGTCGATGCTCTTCTTGCGATTCATCCTGAATCTCCTCGATCGTAAACGGGCGTCGCCGGAAGCGGCGGCGCGCGGGTCGCTTATTATGCAACGGACGGGGGAGACGGGCACGCGCTTCACCGCCGCCTTACCGTCCACGCCCGCCGGTTTCCGTGTTCGAGGATAGAATGGTCGCGGTCAGGGGGACGAGGACGCCGTGATGGCCTTGAAAGCGTGGCTCGGAGTGGCCCGCGCGCCGTTTCTTCTGCTGCCCGTGACACTCGTGGCGTCGGGAGCGGCGGCCGGCGCCTATGCGTACTCGGTGGACTGGCACCGGACGCTCCTCGCCCTGGTGGGCCTCGTGGCGCTCCACGCGTCGGTCAACGCCCTAAACGAGGCGAGCGACTTCAGGGCGGGAATCGATCTCAGGACCCGCCGGACGCCGTTCTCGGGCGGGAGCGGCATGCTGCCGGCGGGAGCGCTCTCGCCGCGGGCCACCTTCCTGTTCGGGCTCGGCGCGGCGGGGGTGGGACTCGCGATCGGGATCGTCCTGCTGCTCGAGGTGGGACCGATTCTCCTCCCGGTCCTCGTGGTCGGCGCAGTCTCTGTGCTCTCCTACGCCGACTTCCTCACCCGGCGGGCGGCCGGGGAGATCGCCGCCGGTCTCGGGCTCGGCGCGCTCCCGGTGATGGGGACCGCGCTCGTCCAGAACGGAACGCTGCCGGTCGAAGCGGTCGCCGCGGGAGTGCCCGCGTTTTTCATGACGTTCAACCTGCTCCTGCTGAACGAGTTCCCGGATGAAGAGGCCGACCGCGAGGGCGGCAGGAAGCACCTCGTGATTCTTTTTGGTCGCCGCGGTGCCGCCTGGGTCTACGCGACCGCGGCCCTCCTGACGCCTGCGTCCATCGTGATCGCCGTCTCGGCGGGGGCCCTCCCGAAGCTCTGCCTCGCCGCCCTGGTCCCGTCGCTGCTCCTGTTCCTGCCGCTCCGCTGGGCGTTCACCGATCCGAAGCGCTCCGTACCGGTCGGCGCGCTGGCCGCGAACGTGGCCTGGAACCTCCTGACCAACGCGGTGATTGCCGCCGGGCTCGCAGCGTCGTCGTTCGCCTGAGCGCCGGGCTCTACATCGGGCTGAAGCCGAGTTCGGCGAAGTACGGGTCCTTGAGGCGCTCCTCGAGGGTCCCGCGATTCATGGTGCGGCGCGGCTCCCGCACTCGCTAGAATGCCCCCGTGACGCGCTCCTTACGAGTCCCCGACACCGCGGTTTCCGCCCGCGCCCTCGCCGCCCTGCTGCTCGCGGGGGCGACGCTTGCGGCCTTCGCCCCGGTGCTGTCGGCGGAGTTCGTGATCTACGACGACGAGCGCTACGTCCTGAGAAATCCCCACGTCCAGGAGGGATTCACCGCGGGCGCCCTGCGCTGGGCCTTGTCGGCCGGCTACGCCTCGAACTGGCACCCCCTGACGTGGATGTCGCACATGCTCGACTGGCGTCTGTACGGACCCTCCCCGGCCGGACACCACCTCACGAGCCTCCTCCTCCACATGGCGAGCGCGGTCGCGTTGTTCCTGCTGCTCGACAGGATGACCGGTGCTCCGGGGCGGAGCGCGTTCGCCGCTGCCCTCTTCGCGCTCCACCCGCTCCACGTGGAGTCGGTCGCCTGGGTGGCCGAGCGAAAGGACGTGCTCAGCACGCTGATCTGGATCCTGACGGCGTGGGCCTACGTCGGGTGGACGAGGAGAATAGGGATCGCGCGGTACCTCCTCGTCGCGGCGCTTCTCGCCCTCGGTCTCACCGCGAAGCCGATGCTGGTCACGCTCCCCCTCACCCTCCTGATCCTGGACTTCTGGCCGCTCGGGCGCTGGGGGACCGGGGCGGGCCGGGCCGCGCGGCTCCTCGCGGAGAAGGTCCCGCTGCTGGCGCTCTCCGCGGCGTCGGCCGCCGTCACCGTAGCGGTCCAGGCGGCGAGCCCGGCGGTCGGCTCGATGCAGGAGTTTCCCCTCGGGGTCAGGGTCGGCAACGCGCTGGTCTCCTGCGCCGGTTACCTCGGAAAGGCGGTCTGGCCGGCCGGCCTCGCGGTCTTCTATCCGCACCCCGGATCGTCCCTGCCACTCTGGAAACCCGTGGGCGCCGCGCTCCTCCTCGCGGCCGTCACCGCGCTCGTGGTGGCGCTCCGCCGGTCGCGCCCGTACCTCCTCGCGGGCTGGCTCTGGTACCTCGTGACGCTTCTGCCCGTGATCGGCCTCGTGCAGGTGGGCGAGCAGGCCATGGCGGATCGGTACACTTACGTCCCGCTGATCGGCCCCTTCGTCGCCGTCGCGTGGGGGATTCCCGACGCCGTGCGAGCGGTGCTCGCCGCGACCCGTCGGGATCCGAGCAAGAGCGCCCCTCGGGAGCGGGCCCTGCGGTGGGCGCTCCCCGCCGCGGCCGTCGCGGTCCTCCTGGCGCTGGCCTTCTTGACCCGGGCCCAAGCGGCGACCTGGAAGAACTCGGTGACCCTGTTCGAGCACGCGCTAAGGGTCACGCGCGGGAACCACCTGGCCCACCTCGACCTCGGCGCGGCGCTGTCGCGGGAGGGGCGGTCGGACGAGGCGCTCGCTCACTACAAGGAGGCGGTCCGGATCAAGCCCGACAACGCGATGGCCCAGTACGATCTCGGAGCCGCCCTCGCGGCGCGCGACCGCGACGCCGAAGCGACGGAGCACTACGTCAGAGCGCTCGCCCTCGACCCCGGCTATGCCGCGGCACATAACAACCTGGGGATCCTGCTGGCCAAGCAGGGCAGGATCGACGAGGCGGCGCGACACTACGCCGAGGCCGTGCGGCTCCGCCCGGACTTCGCGGAGGCCCACTTCAACCTCGCGGTGGCGTACCACGCCGTGGGGCGGGACGCGGAGGCTCGGACGGAGGTCGAGACCGCGATGCGTCTCGGGATCAAGCCACCGGCGGTCTTCCTTCGGCGTCTATCCGGGGAGCGGGGCGGGAGCCCCGCCCCCCGGTAGAGCGTCCGGCCGAGCGCTACTTCTTCATCTCCTGGCGGAACCCCTCCCGGCTGCGATCCCGCGCCGGCCCGAATGCCGGCTCGATCGGCGGGTGCTCCTTGCGCAGCTTGAGCACCTCCTCGAGGGCGCGGTCGAGCTGCGCATCCACTCCTCTCGCGAGGTCCTGGGGCATGTTCTGGATCACGATGTCGGGATCCACACCGTGGTTCTCGATGGCCCATCCCCTCTTGGGCTCCCACCATGCGAACTCGGGCTGGGTGAGCATGCCGCCGTCCACCAGGAGCTTGTCGCCTCGGATCCCGACGACCCCCCCCCAGGAGCGCATGCCGATCACGGGCGCGAGCTTTTCCAGCTGGATCGCGGCCGGGAAGATGTCGCCGTCCGAGCCCGCGAACTCGTTCGTGAGCACGACGAAAGGGCCGTTCAGGACCGAGGCGGGCCACCGGCTGATCCCCCCGCCGCGGGCCCGGTCGAGGCTCACGATCCGGCGCCGTAACCGCTCGACGATCATCTGGGAGACCGCGCCGCCATGGTTGAAGCGAGCGTCCACGACCATCCCTTCCCTGTCGAGCTGCGGGTAGAACCACCGGTTGAACTGGATCAGGCCGTGCTGCCACATGTCGGGCAGGTGGAGGTAGCCGATCTTCCCGCCGCTCTTCTGGGCAACGTACTCGCGGTTGGCCCGGACCCAGTCGACGTAGCGCAGCTCTTCGTCCGACGGAAGGGCCGTGATCACGACGTCCCGCGATCCTTCCTTGACCGGCTTGGCGTTCACGGTGAGGACCACCCCCTTGCCGGCCAGGTTCTCCATCGACGCCTCGAAGGGGAGCCCCTTCGGGAACGGGCGGTGGTTGACCGCGAGGATGTACTCCCCCACCGACACGAACGATCCCGGCTCGTCCAGCGGCGAGCGGACGCCGTCGGCGGGATCGGCGCGATAGATCTTCGCCACCCTGTAGGCGTCTCCCTCGCGGACGAGATCCGCCCCGAGGGCGCCCGTCGCGACCTGCGGCACCTGCACGCCGGGATCGCCGCCCCACGTGTACGTGTGGGAGTTGTTGAGCTCGCCGATCACCTCGCCCATCAGGTCGCGGAGGTCGGAGCGGTTGGCGAGCCTGGGGAGCAGCGTGGCGTAGCGGTCCCGCACCGCTTTCCAGTCCACGCCGCCCATGCCGGGATCCCAGAAGAAGTCCCGCTCGTGACGCCACCCCTCGCGGTACATCTGCGCCCATTCCTCCCGCGGATCGAGCTCGATCACGATCCCGTCGAGCGACACCTTGGACTTCGCCATGTCGGGACCGGGGGGGGCCGCGGCGTCGACCACGTAGATCTCGCCGCGCTTCTTCATCACGGCGATCTTGTCGGCCTTGGACGCGACCGCGAAGGTCGAGACCCCCTCCATGAACGGCTTGACCTCCTTCTTCTCGAGGTCGAAGGCCATGAGGCTCGCCTCCGGAGGCGGCTCCTCGAACAACCCGGGCTGCTCCGCCATTCCCTTGAGCGGGGCCGACAGGAAGAACACCTGCTTCGACGTCGCGCCGAGACCGCCGTACCGTCCCACGGGGACAGGGAACTCGACGACGCGCGCGGGAAGCCCATCGAGATCGATCTCGACGGGCTTCGGCGGCTTCTTCTCGCCGGCCTTCTCGTCCCCCTTCCCCTTGTCGTCCTTTCCTTTCTCGTCCTTGGCGTCCTTCGCCTTGTCCTTGTCCCCTTCCTTGCCGGCGTCCTTCTTCTCGTCCGTCGGCGGGAGCCCCTCGAGGGCCATGAACGGATGCTTCACGTCCTTGCGGAGCAGGACCGCGTAGATTTTCGTGTTCTTGGCCTCGACGTTGTCCCAGTCGCGGTCGCCGAGGATCGGGTTGGCGACGCGGTCGCTCAGGAAGTAAAGGTAGCGGCCGTCCGGGTCCCACGAAGGGGTCCGGTCGTTGGTCGTGGATCCGGTCACCTCGTGGACCTTCCTCTCCTTCGTGTCGTAGATGTAGATCGAGCCGAAGTCGGTCGGGCGTGTCTTGGCGTAGGCCAGCCACCGCCCGTCCGGGCTGAAGGCGTACTCGCGGATCTCCCGCTGCGTGCTCCGGTCCACCGCCTTCGGCGTCCCGCCCTCGGCGGGCACGAGATAGAGCGTCTGGGTCTCATCGGCGTAGGCGATCCACTTCCCGTCGGGGGAGAACACCGGCGGGAAATGCCAGCCGCTCTCGCCCGCGGGGACGACCGTCTTCGGCTCGTCGCGCCCCCAGGCGTCGATCACGCGGATCTCCTCCTCGCCGGGAGCGTCGGTGACGTACGCGAGCTTCTTGCCGTCCGGATCGAACGTCGCCCAGCTCTCCCTCGCGCCGCTGCCGTGCGTCACCGGAAGGGTCACGCCCTGCTTCGCGGGCACGGAGAAGATCTCGCCCCGGGTCACGATCGCGAGCCGCGATCCGTCGGGGGAAAGGTCGAACGAGGTCAGCGTCCGGTCGGCATCGGGGTACCGGACGCGGGTCAGCGAAAGATCGCTCGGCAGGTCCACGTCGATCCTGCGCTCGCCGCCCGAGGGGGCGTCGAACACGTGGATGTCGGCGCCGAGGGTGAACGCGATTCGGCCGTCCGGGCTCATCGAGGGCCAGCGGGCGTCCCAGTCCTTGAAGTCGGTGTGCCGCTTCCGATCCGAGCCGTCCGGGCGCATGGACCAGATGTTCATGGTCCCGCCCTGGTCGCTCAGGAAGTAAATCCTGCCGCCGTGCCACATCGGGAACGCGTTGATCCCCTCGAAGGTCGTGACCGCCCGGAAGTCGCGACGGTCGGGACTGCCGACCCAGATGTCCGGCGCCGTCCCGCCGCGATAGCGCTTCCAGGTCGCGTATTCCCACGACTTCCTGTTGAACGCCCAGGCGCCGGTCCCCGGGTCGATCGCGATCCGCGCCGCCCAGCCAAGAGGGAGCTTCTCCGGATCTCCGCCGTCCGCCGGCATCGAATAGAGCTCCCACTCCCCCAGCGGGGATTCCGATGCGCTCCGGAAGAGGATCCGCTTCCCGTCGGGCGTCCAGCCGATCACCTCGTCCGGCCCAGGACGCCACGTGAGGCGCCTGGGCTCCCCCCCGTCCGCCGGGATCACGTAGACGTCGCGGTTCCCGTCGTACTCCCCGGTGAACGCGATGCGCGACCCGTCCGGAGAGAACTTCGGAAAGTACTCGGTTCCCGGGTGCGTCGTCAGCCGGCGGGCCATGCCGCCGGTCGCCGGAGCGACCCACAGGTCGGCCTCCGCCGAGAACACGACGCGATCGCCGTGGACGTCGGGATAGCGGAAGTAAGCCGGGCTCGCGGCCGCTGCGGACGCACCCGCCACCGCCAGCAGCCCGGTTCCGACGATCAGACACACTGCCAGCCAACCGGATCTCCTCATGACTCCTCCGAAAGACAGGTCGAGACGTGCAAATGCGATCTCGCGCGGTGGGTGACACCCCCCCCGCCAACGCCGCACGGGGTGCGGTCTAATGGTACGCGCGAGCCGCGCGGGGAGTTTCAACGGAGTGGAGATGGGCTCGCCCGCCGCGTTGCCTTAACACGGCCCTCCCTCTACACTCCCCGCACGCATTCGAGGGAGGGGCTCGGAATGAAGAGGAGGAGCGTCGTTCTCTGGACCGTCGCGGTCGCGATCACGCTGACGTCCGCGGCGTGGCAGCGGAGGACCGGACCGACCTACCCCGTGGACGGCGAGGTTTCGCTCGGAGAACGCCGGGTGGCGCTCCAACTCGAGCGCTCCCACGGTGGCGAGGGCGACCAGCCCGTCCGGATCCGCGTCGAGGACGCCGAGGTCACCGCCGAGCTGGCGTGGCGCAGGTTCCCCACGTCGGAGCCGTGGTCGGTCATTCCGATGATCCGGGAGAGGGAATGGCTCGCGGCGTCCCTGCCGCACCAGCCTCCCGCGGGGAAGCTCGAGTACCAGGTGCGGCTCACGCGGGGCGCCGAGCGCCGGGTCTTCCCGCCCCGCCCCGCGGTCACCCGGTTCAAGGGGCACGTCCCGGTCGGGATCCTGGCGCCCCACATCGCGCTCATGTTCGTCGGGATGCTCCTCTCGACCCGCGCGGGCCTCGAGGCGGTCGTTCCGGGGGGGCGACCCCGACGGCTGGCCCAGGTCACGCTTGCCTGCATCGGGGTCGGAGGCCTGATCCTCGGACCTCTCGTCCAGAAGGCGGCGTTCGGGGCGCTGTGGACCGGCATTCCCTTCGGATACGACCTGACCGACAACAAGACGCTGATCTTGGGGCTCGCGTGGGCGTGGGCGGTGTGGCGCGCGCGCGGCGATCGACCCGCGCGGTGGGACGTCCTTGCCGCGGCGGCGATCACCCTGGCGGTGTTCGTGATCCCCCACAGCACCTGGGGCTCGCAACTGAAGTGGGACGGGGGTCAGAGTTTGATTCTTGCCTGGCGAGCCGGACGGCCGTTTCGCCGGCGCCTGTCGTCGTCTCCACAGGCAAGAATCAAGCTCTGACCCCTCCGAGGCGGGCCAGCACGTCGTCGATCAGGACGGACGGGAAGACACCACCGTCCTCGAGCGCCGCGCGGCCGGCCGCGAGCGCTTCGGCGACCTCACGGGAATGGTGCGGCACCGGCGCGGCGGGCTCCAGGCCTTCTCGCGCTCGCACCGCCGAGGCGGACTCGATCAGGTCGTCGAGCCGATCCGTCGATCGTCCGACGAGCATCGCCTGGGCGACGCCCGCGAGCAGCAGGTAGGGGTGAGCCGAGCCGTCCGGCAGCCGGAATTCCACCGTCTGGGGGCCCACGCCCCTCCCGTCGGCGGTCGTGGAGACGATCGGAAGCCGGATCAGGGCGCTGCGGTCGTACTCGCCCCAGAAGATCTCCCTCGGCGCCTCCTTCCCCTGGCTCAGCCGGACGAAAGACCCGTCCACCCGGTTGCCGAACGCCATGAGCGACGCCCCGAGCCTCACCAGGCCCGCGATGAGCCACTTGGCCTCGGGCGCGAGCGCTCCTCCCTCGTCGCGGACGTCGACGTGACGCCCGTCCACCACGGGGGAGAGGTGGAAATGGAGGCCGTTGCCCGCGTGCCCCTCGCGCACGATCGGGGCGAAGCTGCACAGCATCCCGCCTCGATGGGCCAGGTTGCGCAGCACCCACTGGGTCAGGACGACCCACCGGGCCGCTTCCGGAAGCGGCGACAGCGACAGCTCGATCTCGTGCTGCTCCCACAGGACCGGGTCGGGGTCCCGGGCCTCGATGTAGCCCACTTCGCTGTGCCCGTACTTGATGGGAACGCCGATCTCCGCGAGCACCGCCATCGCCTTCCGCCTCAGCCCCTCGCCGAACACGAACGGGGAGCTGGCGTGGTAGCCGCGGTCGTCGGCGCCGTAGATATCGCTCTCCGCGCGCCACCTCCCGAGGAAGTACTCGACCTCCCCGAGCGCGTGGAGGTCGACACCCGCCTCGCGCCCGAGCCGCTCGTGCGCGCGGCGCAGGATCGTGGCCGGCGACTGGGGCAGCGGCTGCCCGTCGCGTCCGCGGTGGCCGCACAGGAGCACCAGCGTCGGAAGGTCGGAGAACGGGTCGAGGAACGCGGTGTCGAGCCTGGGTCGCAGAACGATGTCCGACGCGCCGGGGCGGATCCCGAGCCCCTGGAACAGGCTGGAGCCGTCGGCGCGCTCGCCGCCCGAGAGGATGCCCTTGAGGTGAGCGAGCCCTCGCGGGACGAAGTCGAGCGTCTTGAGTACGCCGTCGCCGCCGACGTGCATCAGGCTGATAACGCGGATGCCCCGGTCGAACACCAGGTCCACCAGGTCGCCCTCGGTCCAGGAGGAGGGAGCCTTCCCGATGATCCGCTCCACCAATCCGGCGGGGAGCGTCTGCGTGCGGCGGTCGGGCGCCGGCTCCCGTGCCGGAGGGACTCCGAACGGAAGGGCGTCCCCGCGCCTGATCGTCACCATCGGCCGTACCCCCGTCCCCCTGGAAAAAAGCGGGGTCCGGCCGCTCGACCGCTCGATGAGCGCCCGTCCCCGCCCCTTCCGGAAACGACCGGACCTACTCCAGCACGGAGATGTTCTTCCTGGCGCAGATCTCCTTGAGCTCCTTCGGCCACACCGTGACGCTCACCTCACCGAGGTGGGCCTTCCGCAGGAGGAGCATCGTGGTGCGGGACTGCCCGATCCCGCCGCCGATGCTCAGGGGAATCTCGTCGTTCAGGATCGCCTTGTGGTACGGAAGCTTGAGGAAATCGAGCTGGCCCGAGAGCTCGAGCTGCTGCCGCAGGGTCTCCTTCGTGACGCGGACGCCCATCGAAGTCAGCTCGTGGCGCCGCTTGGTCAAGGAGTTCCACACCAGGATGTCGCCGTTCAGCCCGTGCATCGGCTTGCCGCTCTCGGAGACCGTCGGGGTGACCCAGTCGTCGTAGTCGGCGGCCCGCATCTCGTGCGGGTAGCCGTCCTTCAGGACCCATCCGATGCCGATGATGAAGATCGCCGGGTAGTGCTCCGAGATGACCCGGGTCTCGCGCTGCTTCCGCGGGAGCTCAGGGTACATGTCCAGGATCTCCTCGGCGTGGAGGAATTTCAGCTCCTCGGGGAGGCTCGGATAGCGCGGGTCCCGGAGCTTCGGGAACATCTCTTGGACCATCTTCTCGGCGCCGACGATCACTTTCCAGATCTTGCGGACGGTGTCCTTGAGGTACTCGAGCTTCCGGTCCGCGGGGGTGATGACTTTCTCCCAGTCCCACTGGTCCACGTACGAGGAATGGTCGTGGTCGAGGAAGTAGTCCTTCCGGACCGCGCGCATGTCGGTGTTGATCCCCTCGCCGACCTTGCAGCCGAACTGCTTCAAGGCGAGCCGCTTCCACTTCGTCGCGGCCTGGACGACCTGGCAGTCCATCCGCTTCGCGAGCCCGAGGCCGCACGGGAACTCGATGGGCGTGCGCGAGCCGTCGCGGTCGAGGTAGTCGTTGACGCCGCTCTCCTTCGTCACGATGAGCGGCACCTCCACGTGGAACAGGTTCAGCTCCTTGCAGAGGTTGTCGTCGATGTACCTCTTGACCGCGTGGAGGGCGATCTGCGTCTCTTTCCGGTCGAGGATGGGCTTGTAGCCGTCCGGGAGAATCTTCTCGACCTCGGGGTAGGTGCTGATGCCCGGTCCGGCCAGGTCTGCCTTCTTGTCTGCCATGCTCTTCACTCCCATTCCACGGTGGAGTCCGGGACAGGCTCGCCCCGCACTCTATTGAAAGTTCACGCCCGACGGGCCGTGATCGGTCAATATATCAGAGAGAAAGGCGCACGGGGAGGCCGCGACGCGCCGGGTGGAGCGTCGACTCCCGTGCGGGGAACCCTCCCGCGCGGGGCGAGACCGCAGGTCATTTCCCGGCGTTCACCGGCCGGTACGTGACGCCCAGCTCGTCGAACAGGAACGCGTACGCGTCCGCCACCTCGGAGATCGTCGCCTCGAGAGAGCTCCCGATCCCGTGCCCGGTGCCGGCGCTCGTGCGGAGGAGCACCCGTGACTGCCCGCCGGTGACCGCCTGGAGCCGCGCGGTCATCTTCCGGGAGTGGTACGGATCCACCCGCGGATCGTTCGCGCCGGTGAGTAAGAGCACGTCCGGGTAGCGGGTCCCCTCCACGACGTGGTGGTAGGGGGAGTACGCGTGGAGGGCCCGGAACTGGGCGGGGTCCTTGACCGTCCCGTACTCCGTCACGTTGAACGCCCCGTTGGGGGTCGTCTCGACCCGCAGCATGTCGTAGATCCCGACGTGGGAGACCACCGCCTTGAACAGCTCGGGATGCTGGGTGAGGGCGGCGCCCATGAGCAGGCCGCCGTTGCTCCATCCCTCGATGGCGAGCTTCGCCGGGCTCGTCACCCCGGCGTCCAGGAGGCGTTGTGCCGCTGCCGCGAAGTCGTCGAACACGTTCTGCTTGTTGGTGAGGTTGCCGGCGCGGTGCCACGCCTCGCCGAACTCCCCTCCCCCGCGCAGGATCGCGATGGCCCACACGCCTCCCTGCTCGATCCACGCCCTCCTGGCTTCCGAGAAGCCCGGGGTCATGGCGATCCCGTAACCGCCGTAGCCCGTGAGCAGCGTCGGGTTCGACCGGTCGCGCGGAGATCCCCTGCGCTGGAGGAGATAGACGGGAACCCGCGTCCCGTCCTTCGAGACACCGACCTCGCTCACCACCTCGCAGCCGGAGAAGTCCGCCAGCGAGGCGCGGCGGAGCGCCGTCTTCACCGGCTTCCCGTCCACGGGATCGTACCGGTACCAGGCGTGCGGCTCGAGATAGCTCTCGGACGAGAACAGCACCTGGTCACCGTCGAGACGGACCACCTGGCCGATGGACGCGATCGGCGGCACCGGGACCCGCGTCCGCTCCTTCCCGTCGAGGCCCAGGACCCTTAGGCCCATGGGCCCGCCATCGACCTCGATCACGTAGAGGAGCGACGCCGCGGCCTCGACCCCCTGGACACCGCGGGACCCTCGGGAAACACCGTTGCCGCCGCGGCGAGATTCGACGCTCCCGGCGCGAGGCGAAGGACCTTCCCGCGGGGCGCACCGTTCCTCGAGACGAGGTAGAGCGAGCCGTCGGGACCGAACTCGGCACCCACGACCCGGTCCGCGAAGTCGGCGATCCTCGTCCAACCCCTGGATGGAGTGAGGAGGTAGTGCGCGTAGTCCCCGCCGTCGCCGTTCTCGACGGAGGCCAGAACGAACAGGCCGTCGTCGGACGTATGGAGCGCGATCTCGGCGATCCTCGGGAAGTCCTGGCCGAGGCTGTAGGCGTCGAACCCGAGCGGCGTGCCCAGCCGGTGGAACCACACCTGCTGGAAGAAGTCCAGGTCCTCGCGCGGCCGCTCCTTCCCGCGCGGATAGCGGGTGTAGTAGAACCCGCTGCCGTCGGAGTTCCAGGCGAGGCTTCCCCCCGCGGTGCCGCCGTTGACCCTCGGGATCACGTCCGGGAGCGGCTTCCCGGTGGCGACCTCGTAAACGTGGACGTCGCCGCTCTCGCTGCCTCCGCGCGAGAGCGAGACCGCCACGAGCTTCCCGTCGAGGGACGGGACGAAGAAGTCGATCGCGGTGGCGCCCTTGGGGTCCAAGACGTTGGGGTCCACGATCGCGCGGGCGGAGCCCGGATCGTCCGGCGAAGTCAGCACCACGAGAAACGGCTGCTGCTTCGGCGGCTCGGTCTTCATCGCGAACAGGGTGCCCCGCCGCCGCACGAGCGACCCGAAGCCGGTCGAAGGGAACCTCATGAGATCGCCGACCCGCTTGCGCAAGGCGGCGGCGCCGGGGAGGGCGTCGAGCACCGACCGCGCGTACCGGTTCTCCTCGTCGCTGAAGCGCCGGACCGCGGGATCCGCCCAGTTCTCGAGCCAGCGATAATCGTCCACGACCTTGACGCCGTGGTACTCCGTCACGACCGGCTTCTTCGCGGTCAGGGAGGGAGCAGGCGGCCCGGACGTCTTCTTGGCGGCCGGGGAGGGAGCGGGCGGCCCGGACGGCTGCTTGTCGCCGGCGATCGCCGCGGCGTTCAGCAGAAGCAGCAGGGTCGCCACCGACGTCCACACCAGCGGGGTCCTCATCATCATCGTCACTCCTCTCGCCGCGGTCGCGCTTCCCCGGCCCCGCATCGCGGACCCGAAACGACCGCCGCCCGAGATTGTAACCGTTGCGCGACCGAGCGGAGCTTCCCTTACGAGCGCCCGCGACGCGCCAGGCGCTCCTGCCGGAGCGTGACGGGCACGCTTCGCTGCTCTATCATCCTCCCGGCCTAGAGGCGCGCGACGGAGCCCCTGTCCCCGCGGACCCTCGAGGCGGGTGGAGCATCGAATGGCGTTTTCCGCGAGGAAGATCCTGGCGGGATGCGGCCTCGTCGCCGTATCGCTGTGGACGATGCGCTGCGGGCGGGCACCGGCCCCTTCCGAGTTGTCGGTGATCCTGGTAACGCTCGACACCACCCGGGCCGATCGCATCGGCGCCTTCGGCGGCACCGCGGTGCCCACGCCGAACCTCGACGCGGTGGCCCGCGAGGGCGCGATCTTCGAGCAGGCGATCAGCCAGGTTCCCCTCGCGCTCCCCTCCCACGCCTCGATGCTCACCGGCCGGTATCCTTCGTCTCACGGCGTCCATCACAACGGCCTGTACCGCCTGCGTGAATCGGAGACCACCCTCGCCACGCGCCTCCGCGCCGCGGGCTTCGAGACGGCGGCGTTCGTCGCCGCTTACGTCCTGAACCGGGGCTTCGGGCTCGAGCAGGGCTTCGATACCTACGACGACGTGGACGTGAACCGCTTCCGAGGAGGCGAGGACCAGCTCTTCGAGGCCGAGCGCACCGCCGACCAGGTCAACGCGCGCGTCTTCGACTGGCTCGGCCGGCGCCGGCCCGGGCGCTTCTTCCTCTGGGTCCACTACTACGATCCTCACGAGCCGTACCGCCCGCCGGAGACCCCGGGCCGGACGCTCCACGGCTCAGGCTACGACCGCGAGATCTCGTACGTGGACGCCTGCTTCGGCGATCTCGTGAAGCGGCTCCGGGACGGAGGCCTCCTCGACCGGTCGGTGCTGGTCGTCGTCGGGGACCACGGCGAGAGCCTCGGCGAGCACGGCGAGGACACCCACGGGTACTTCCTCTACGACGCCACGCTCCGTGTCCCCTTCATCCTCCGCGCCCCCGGGCTCGTTCCCCGCGGCCTCACGGTCGGAGGCCCCGTCGAGCTCGTGGACGTCGCCCCGACCGTCCTCGATCTCCTGGGGCTGCCGCCTCTCGAAAAAGCCCAGGGCAAGAGCCTCCGGCCGCGGATCGAGGGCACCGACGACGGCCGCCTGGCGGTAGCTCACGCCGAGACGCTGATGCCCCGCCTCGAGTACGGTCTGGCGGCCCTGCACATGATCCGCGATCCCCGGTACAAGTACATCGAGGCTCCCCGGCCCGAGCTATACGACATCGAGAAAGATCCCGGCGAGCGGCACGACCTCGCCTCGGGCGAAGCCGACCGGAGCCGCGAGATGGCCGCGATCCTCTCGGCCTGGAAGGGCGGCACCACCGACGAATCCGCGTCGGCCGGTCTCGCGGACCCGAAGGACAGGATCGACGAGATCCGTCGCGTTCACCTTTCACGCGAGCGGTTCAAGAAGGGCGACGCCGTGGGCGCGCTCAAGTCGGCGGACGAGATCCTCCGGGAAAACCCCAGGAGCCAGGAGGCTCGCACCACCCGCATCCTCGCCCTGATCGAGATCGAGAGATACCCGGAGGCCGAGAAAGAGTCCCTGGCGGCCCTCGCCGCAGCCGAAACGGACGGCGAGAACACCGCGGTGCTCGCCGAGAAGGCCAGGTCCATGCTCGCGAGCGCGTACCGGCTCGAGGGGAAGGTCCGTGAAGCGGAGGGCCTCTACCGGCAGCTCCTGAAGGACGACCCACGGAGGAGCATGATCGCGGTGGATCTCGCCGGGCTCCTGGGCGAGACGGGGCGCGGAGCGGAAGGGCTGAAGCTCGTCGGCGACGTCCTCGCGCGCGACCCGCGAAACGGGATGGCCCTCGCCGCGCGGTTCGAGATCGAGGCGCGTCAGGGCAACAAGGAGGCCGCGATCAGGAGCGCTGCGGCGCTGGCCGATTCGCGGTCCGGAGACGCCTCGACGCTGGTGGAGGCCGGGCTGCTTCTCCTCGACGCGGGCCAGCCGGCGCGCGCCGCCGCCTGCTTCGAGGTGGCGCAGGAGCAGAACGCTCGGCCGGACCCCGAGCTCTTCGGCCAGATCGGCGCCGCGAGAATGGCCGCCGGCCAGGTCGACGAAGCCAAGAAGGCGTTTCTCGCGATGGGCCAGGCTCGCCCGGCGGACCCGCGCCCGCACTACTACCTCGGCATGATCGCTCTCGAGGGAGGGGACGAGGCGGGGGCAAGAGCCAGCTTCGGACGGGCGCTGGAGCGCGCCCCCACGTTCACGGCCCCGCTGGTGGCCTATGGGCGCTACCTCGCGTCGCACGGCGCCCGCGCCGAGGCCGTCCGGGTCCTCGAGGATGCTCTCCGGCGGAACCCGGGCGACGCGGAAGCCCGCAAGTTGCTCGATGCGGCCCGGGGCGCCGTTCGCGGCGGCTGAGCCCGACCGTTCCGCCGCCCGGCGGCGTCACGGTCGGGGGGAAACGACGATGCACGCGCTCTCGCTCCTCTTCTTTTCGGCGGGAGCCCTGGCGCTCGCGAATCAGGTCCTTCTTCTCCGCGAGCTGCTGGTCTCGCTCCAGGGAGACGAGACCGCCGTCGGCCTCGGGCTCGGGGCGTGGCTCGGCGGGATCGCCCTCGGCGCCGCCGCCGCGCGCCGGCTCGCGCGTAGGCGCCCGACTCTCGCCGCGGCGATCGGATTCGCGCTCCTCGCGGCCGCCGGCGCGGCGGAGCTTCTCGTCGCCCGGATGGCGCGCCTCGCGCTCCCGGTACCGCCGGGCGAGGCGGTCGCCCTCGGGCCTTCGCTGCTCCTGGCGATCGCGGTGATGGCTCTGCCCGGCGCTCTCGTCGGGCTTACGTTCACCGCCCTGGCCGCGACGGCGCCGCGGGCCGGGATCGCGGACGGCAAGGGGATCGCCCGGCTCTACGTCCTCGAGGCGGCCGGGTCTCTCGCCTCGGGCCTCGTCGTCACCTTTCTCCTGATCCCGCTGGCCACGCCGCTCCACGCGATCGCGATCGCGGGGGCGCTCTCGCTCGCGGGGTCCGTCCCCGCGGCCAGGACGGGCTTGATTCCCGGACGCGCGGCGCTCCCGCTCCTCGCGCTCGCCCTCGCGATGCTGGCCCTGCCCCCCGTATCGTCGAGGCTCGAAGAAGCCACCGAGCGCGCGCGGTTCCGCGGGCTCGTCCCCGGGATCCCGCTCGTCGCATGGCTCGACACCCCGTACCAGCACATCGCGATCGCGGGAGACACCGTGCGGCACCTCTACGCGGGAGGACAGTACGCGGGCTCGTTCCCCGATCCCGAAGAGCAGGAGATCGAGACACACCTCGCGGCGTGTCTCGCACCCAGGCCAGGCCGGGTGCTGGCGGTCGGCGAGCTGGCGCTCGGCGGCCTCCGGCACCTCCTTCTCCACCCCGTGGAGCGAGTCGACCTCGTCGAGATGGACGAGCGGGCGTTCGGCTTCGTGCGGCGCTTCCTCCCCCCGGAGGACGAGGCGGCGCTCCGCGACCCGCGCGTCCGAATCGTATTCGCCGACCCTCGGGCCTTCCTGGCCAGGGGCGACGAGCCGTACGGATTGATCCTCGTGCAACAGCCGGACCCTGTGACCCTGCTCCTCGCGCGCCTCTCGACCGCGGAGTTCTTCCGGTTGGCCGCATCGAGGCTCGCGCCGGACGGCGTGTTCGCGATGCGGCTAAGGACTGCTCCCAACGTCGTCACCGGGGAGACCGCGTCGCTCGGCGGCTCGGTGGTCGGCGCGCTGCGCGAGGCGTTCCCCGTGGTGGCTGCGACGCCGGGACCCGACGGCTTCCTGATCGCGGGCTTCCGTCCCGACGCCGCCACGCTCGACCCCGCGACGCTCGCGGCGAGATTCCGCCAGAGGAAGATCGTCTCGCGCGCGGTCGTGCCCGAAACGTTCGCGCTGATGTTCCCGCCGGAGCGGGTCGCGGCCCAGGAAACGGCGCTGCTCGGCGCGGCGGCGCGCGTTCCGGAGAGCCGGGACGAGCGCCCGGTGTCGTTTCTGCACGCCCTCGCCTTGAGGCAGAGAATCGCCGGGAGCGCGCTGGCGCCGTGGCTCTCGGCGAGCGGCCGAAGGGGCGATTTCCGGCCCGCGATTCTCGCCTCGCTCCCCTCGCTCGCCGTCCTCCTGCTGACCGCCGTGCGGCGAGCCCGGGGGAGACCCGCGCGGACGCTCGCGACGCTCCATGCCGTGACCCTGACCGGCGCTTGCGGCATGGCCTGGAGCCTTGTATTGCTGTTCGCGTTCCAGACGCGCGTGGGCGCGCTCTACGGGCAGCTCGGCTTGCTGACGGCCGCGTTCATGGCCGGCCTCGCTATCGGCGGGTGGGCGGCGCGTGGCGCCGCGGAGGCGTCGCCGGACGAGTCGGACCGCTGGCTCCTCGCCGCGGGAGGCCTGGCTGTGGCGTTCGCGGTCGCGCTGCCGGCGGCGCTCCACGGGATCGCCGCCCTGTCCCCCGGATCGCGGTGGGGCGCGGCGGTCCCTCTGGGCGCCCTCCTGCTCCTCGCCGGGGTCGCGACCGGTACGGTGTTCCCGAGCGGAGCGGGGGCGCTCCTCGGCCGGGGGGCGGACGCCCGCGAGGCGGCCGGCCGCGTCGAGGCCGCGGACCATGCCGGCGCCGCGGTCGCGGCGCTCATGGTCGCGATTCTGTTCATCCCCACCCTCGGGCTCCGCGGCACCTGTCTCTGGCTGGCCGCGCTCCAGGGGATCGCCGTCCTCACGCTCCTGATCGCGACGGCCCCCACTCGGCGCGGCGCCGCCTCGCGCTAGGCTCGCGGCTCCCGCGTCGGGGTGTAGTAACGCTTCAGCCAGCGGGAGAGGCCGTCGAGGCCCGGAAACAGCACGCGCTCGGTAATGTTCGCCTGGTCCAGCTTGTCCCGGACCTCCCACTTGAGCGCGGCGGGAAGGACGACCCGCCGGCAGAGCCCCGGGCGCTCGAGGAGCCAGCGGTCGAGCCTCGTCTCGGGGTTCGAGATGAGGGAGAACAACGCGAACTGGTTGACGATCCGGTCGTCGAGAGACGGCGGCTCCAGGAACAGCACGAACGGCTCCGGCGAGAGCGCGTCGAACCTCTCGAGCGTCGGCGCCACCCGGTGGAGCATCTCCGCGGTGAACACGTTCGACCCTTCGCGCTCCAGGACGTCCTTGAGCGGCGCGGGGAGCCGCTCGTGAATTTTCAAGTAGTCCATGCACCAGAGCACGCCGTCCGCCCCGTAACGGTCGGTGTCGTCGGTGGCGAAGTGGAGCGCCACGTAAGGCGAGAACGACCAGTCGAGGAGGCGCGTCGGCAGCCCGTGATGCTGGGCCAGCGCGAGCCAGTTCCAGACCGAGTCCCCGGGCACCGCGTCGCGGTGGGCGTACTTGCGGAAGTTGCGGAGCAGGCGCCCCTCCTGCCGGCTCGATATCCCGCCGAGCTTGAGGAGTCCGGACTTCAGGTCCGCACTCGCATCGGCTCCGCCTCGGAACGCCAGCGGGGACCGGAACCGCCCCAACGACTGCTGCCAGGACCCCTCAAAGAGGAGATCTTGGAGCTCTCCCCAGGTCCGGACCACGATCTCGTCCATCAGCGCCCCCCGAGAACCGACGACTCCGTCCCGGGTCCCGCCGGCCCCTTCCTCACGACCAGATCCCGGGGATCTCGCGCCCGCAGCTCGGGCAGCGGCCCTTGACCAGGCGGTTCTGGGTGACCGCGAGGCCGGTCCGCTCGACGAGCACGGTCTTGCAGCCCGGGCAGTAGGTGTGGTTCCCGGGGTGGCCCGGGACGTTCCCGACGTAGGCGAAATGCAGCCCCTCCGCCATCGCGATCTCCCGGGCGCGCTCGAGGACCGGCACCGGAGTGCTCGGCAAGTTCATGAGCCGGTACCCGGGGTGGAACCGCGTGAAGTGCACCGGGACGTCCGGGCCGAGGTCGCCAGCGACGAATTTCGCCAGCTCGCGGTGCTCCTGCTCGCCGTCGTTCAAGGTGGGAACGATCAGGACCACGATCTCGGTCCACATCCCCTTCTTCTTCAGGAGACGCAGCGTGTCGAGGACCGGTTTCAGCTCCCCCTTGCACGTGTCCCGGTAGAACCGGTCGGTGTACGCCTTGAGGTCGACCTTGACCGCTCCCAGCA
Source organism: Acidobacteriota bacterium (assembly GCA_041494445.1). GTDB lineage: Bacteria > Acidobacteriota > Polarisedimenticolia > Polarisedimenticolales > JAIQFR01 > JAIQFR01. The sequence goes on from JBGQAU010000031.1 coordinate 24,678, forward strand.
CGTCGAGCAGGTCGCCCATCGGCTCGGGCTGGATGTACCCGTTGGAGACCATCAGCGTACGGATCCCCGCCTTCCGGCCCGCGGCGGCGATGTCGTAGACGTACTCGGACCACACGACGGGCTCGGTATACGTGCAGGCGATGGTCGGCGATCCGTACGCCTTCGCCACCTCCACGAGCCGCGCCGGCGGCGCGTCGATCGCCGGTATCTGCTCGGGCCTCGCCTGGGCGATCTCCCAGTTCTGGCAGAACCTGCACTCGAAGTTGCACCCGACCGTCGCCAGCGACACCGCGCTCGTGCCGGGAAGCACGTGGTAGAACGGCTTCTTCTCCACCGGGTCGAGGTGGAGCGAGCACGGGCGGGAGTGGACCAGAGTGTAGTACTCGCCGCCGCGGTTCTCCCGCACGCCGCACGCTCCACGCTCCATGTCGGCGACGCGACACTTCCGCGGGCAGAGCCCGCACTCGACCCTGAGGCCGTCGAGCTTCTTGTACCAGCGCGCCGGCCGCGCCGGCAGATCCCCGGCCGGTGAGACGGCGAGCGGCGGCCCGACGCCCGCGTCCTGCGCGAGCGCCCCGGAAACGCCGAGCCTCGCCAGCACGCAAGCGGCGCAGCCGCCCGCGACCAGCGTCCCGAGCACCCGCCGGCGGTCGAGGTCCGCGTCGCTCACACGTCCTCCACCCGGATCCTCGAGAGGTCGGACTCGCCGAGCCCCAGGTTGCCGGCCTCCGCGATGTACCGCGGCTCGCGCTTCTCCTTCGCGAGCGGTTCGAGCCCGACTTCCTTGCGGCGTGCCTCGATGACGCTCCATCCGACCGCGTCGATCGCCACCGGATCCGTCGAGACGAGCACCGCGTGGTAGGGCCAGGACCAGCGCGGCTGCCGCGCCGGCCCGCCGTGGCACTGGGGGGCCATCGCGTCGACCACCGTGAGGCGCAGCTTGTCCCGGATCAGCGGGAACGCCGCGAGGTGGGCGACGTACGGGTTGCACCCGTCGTCGTGGTGCTTGTTCGGGTTGTGGATCGTCCCGTACCAGTTCTTGAGACCGACGGACACACCGGCCAGGTCGTGGTCCTTGAGCACGCCGACGTTGATCAGCCCCGTGAACTCTTCCGCGAGGACGCGAGCGAAGCAGGACCCGCCGGCTCCCCATTCCCTGGGGCTCTTCTCGTAGTCGTCGTTCGTGCCGAAGCACCGGACACCGCTCCCGTCCCGCTGGATCGCGTAACCCGCCTTGATCAGCTCCCGGTCCGTGCGCTCCCAGATCACGACGTTCCGCGGCGGCAGTCCCGCGAGGACGAGCCACCGCGCGAGGAGTCCGACGAGCTTCGGGTCCGGCGAGAGCCCTCTTCCCGCGATGCAGTTGACCTTGATCCCGACGACGTCCGAGGACTTGAACAGGCGCCGCATCGCCTCCACCGGCCCCCCGTCGCCCGCCGCGCGCGCCACGGCCTTGCCCAGGGCGTCCTCGAGCTTCGCCGCGTCGGGAGCCCCGTTCTCGCCCAGGAGCCGCTCGCGGCGGCCTCGGGCCACGAGCCCCTTCTGCACCGGGGCGCGCTCCCGGGGCGCGCCCGCCTCCGCGGTCGCGAACACCGGCTTCGCCGCGAGCCCGAACGCTCCGGCGAGGAGCGCCCGCATCAGCTTCCGTCGTTCCTCGTCGATCACGCTTCCCATCCGTTTCCGCCGGCGCCCGCGAGCCCGATCAGATTCTGGCCTTCACCTCTTCCGCCCTCGCGCGAGTGGTCTCGTCCACCTCGTCGTGCAGCGACCGCCCGTGCGAGTCCATGGTCACGATCAGCGGGCCGAAGCGGTCGGTCTCGAACACCCAGACCGCCTCGGCCATCCCCAGCTCCTTCAGGAGATGGACAGCCTTCACCCTGGGCAGGGACTTCGCGGCGAGCGCGCCGGCCCCGCCGGTATAGTTGGTGAACACCGCCTTATGCTTCACCAGCGCGTCGCGCGTCTTCGCGCCCATGCCCCCCTTCCCGACGATCACCTTGGGGCCGAACTTCTCCAGGAACCGCGCCTCGAGGGTGTCCATGCGCGCGCTCGTGGTCGGACCGGCGGCCACCGCCTGCCACTCGCCCCCCACCTGCTTCATGACCGGGCCGCAGTGGTAGAGGACGAGGCCGCGCGGGTCGAACCCCGCGACGCCGTGCTCCAGGAGGTGCATGTGCGCCTCGTCGCGCGCGGTGAACAGAATCCCCTTGACGTACAGGACGTCCCCGGCTCGCAGCTTCTCGATCTCGTCGTCCCGGATCGGCGTACTGAGCGTGTATTCCATGTCGACTCCCTCTACTGCTCGACCCTGACGTCGAGGTTCTTGCTCACGGTCACCCGCGCGCGCCGGTCCGCCCAGCACTGCACGGCGAGGGCGACCGGGTAGGACGCGGGGTGGCGATAGGTGTACTCCACGTGCACGTCGAGGACCGTCGTCCGTCCGCCGAGCCCCATCGGCCCGACGCCCAGGTCGTTCAGGTCGTCGAGAATCGCGGCCTCGAGGTCGGCGACCGCCTTGTCGGCGTGGTGCCGGCCGAGCGGCCGGGCCAGCGCGCGCTTCGCGAGCCTGAGAGCCAAATCCGCGGGCGAGCCCAGGCCGATCCCCAGGATCAGCGGCGGGCACGGCTTCCCGCCGGCCTTCTGGATGTGGTCGACGAGGCGCTTCCTGAACCCCTTGATCCCCTCCGCGGGAGTGAGCATCCAGAGGAACGACTGGTTCTCGCTGCCGCCCCCCTTGGGCAGGACGTCGATGACCATCGAGTCGCCCTCCGCGAACATCACGTCCACCATCGGCATGTACGGCCCCGTGTTGTCCCCGGGGTTCGCTCCGGTGAGCGGGTGGGCCGTGTTCGGGCGCAGCGGGATGTCCCCCGTGGCCTTCACCAGGCTGCGGCCGAGCTGGCGGACGATCCCGGCGGTGTGGGGGAAGTCGAAGCCCGTAGTGATGTAAAAGGAGACGATGCCGGTGTCCTGGCAGATCGGCCGCTTCTCGTCCCGCGCGACCTCGATGTCTTCCAGGATCGCCCTGAGCTGCGAGCGGGCGATCTCGGTGTCCTCCTTCTGGGCGGCGCGGGCGATCGCGTCCTCCACGTCGCGGGGGATCTGGATCGAGGCGCGGAGGATCGCCTCCTCGATCCGGGGTCCGACGGTCATGACGTCCATCACGTGGTCTCCTCTCCTCCTGTGATTCAGTGTCTCACTTGCCGGACCGCCCCGCCTCCCGCCCCTCGCGGAAGACCTGCCCGGTGAAAACGGAGAACGCCGCCCCATCCTTCCACGCGTCGGACGGCAGCCCCGCCTTGCGCGACAGGTGCGCGAGCGTCTCCTCGAGCGTCCATCCCTCCTCCCCCGGAACCTGGGGGAGGAACACGGCCCGGCGGCCGGCCTTGTCGATCACGATCCCGTGGGTGCCGAGCCTGATGTCCCGCCACGACGCGACGGATTTCGGAGGCGACAGGAGCGTCATCTCGACCTCGAGGCGAGGCAGCTCCTCGGCCCGGACGGGCTCGAACCGGCCGTCGTGGAGCGCGGCGCTGACGGCCGCGTAGATCACCGCCTCGCGGAGCGGCAGCACCGGGAAAATCTGGCCGACGCACCCCCTCAGCTTCCCCTCGCGGGAGATCTCGATCGGGTCGGTCCGGTTCAGGGTCACGAACACGCCGCGGAGCTGCTCGAGGTCCTTCCGGTCCCGCGGGAGCGCGGCCAGCGCGCGATCCATCGCTTCTCCGCCGTCGAGCTGGGTTTCGAGAGTCGCCCGGGCCAGGGCCACGAGCTTCCGTCCGAACCCGTCGTCGAAGGGGGGGGCATCCGCGGAGCAGGTCTCACGAGCGGGGGGCTTCTCCATCGGCTTGCCCGCCGGTCGCTTCCCCTCGGTGAAAGCGATCGCGACGTACGTGACCGAGTTGTCGTCCTCGATCCCGGGGATGTCGATTGACGCGTAGCGCGCCAGGAGCGTCGCCTCGGCCTTCGGCGAGATCTTCGGCAAGAGCTCGAGGAGGACCCCGATCCCGTCGCGCCCGCAGATGCTGTCCCCCGTCTCCTCGAGGTGCTTCCGGAACCCGCCCGCGTCCTTCTTCAGGATCAGGTCCACGGCACGCTCGTTCTGGGCCCGGATCCTGTCTCGCGCGGCCCGCGCGGACGGGCCGAAAGGCGCGTATCTGTAACGAGGCCCGTAGTGCGTGAAATCGCTGGAGAAGACGAACAGCGTCTTCCCGTCGTGGAGCGTCGCGAGCTTCTCTGCCATGGCCTTCTGGCTCTCTGAGGCGGTCTCCCCCGCGAGAATCGGGACCAGGCAGAATGCCCCGAGGGCCTGCTGGAGGAACGGCAGCTCGATCTCGACGCTGTGCTCTCCGTCCTCCGCCCCGGGCACCGTTCGGACGAGCTTCCCGTCGCGCAGGGCCTCCACGGCGTCGCGGCAGATCGGGACGTTACCGAGCGGCGTCTCGTAGGCGTCGGCGTCGGTGATCGAGAACCCGTCGAACCCACCGGAATGAGAAGGCCCCACGACGACCACGCGCGAGAAGTCGCCCGGGTGGAGATTCCGGAACGCGGCTGCGGCGACCGCGCCCGACCAGCGCCACCCGGCGTGAGGGACGATCAGCGCCTCGGGCTTCCCCGGGAGGACCGGCGCGGCCGCGGCGTCGGCGAAGAACTGCCGGAGTTCGCCGATTACCAGCGCCCGTTCCCCCGGATACCAGCTACCCGCCACCGCCGACGGCCGGGTCCGAGCGCCGGCAGGCGTCGCCCCTCCCGCCAGCGCGCCCGCCAGCACCGCCACCAGCGCCGCCTGCCGGATTCTCATGATGGCCTCACCGCGGGACGGAGCGTGAACGACGACCCGCGAGACCGCGACTCCCCGACTCGCGTCACCCGGACGGCGGCGAGATCGTTGACCGGACATTTCGCCTCGCACAACCCGCACCCGACACAGCGCGACGGATCCATGTGCGGACGCTGGAGCCTCACCACGCCGCCGTCCCGGCCGGGGACCTCGACCGGCTCGAGCCAGATCGCCTTGGGGCTCGTCGGACAGACCTCCTGGCAGACGATGCAGGGGATGGCCGCGCCCCACGGGAGGCACCGGCCCAAGTCGAAGAACGCCGTCCCGATCCGGATCGCCTCGGACTCCGGCCTCGTCCAGCCCTTCTCGTTCGGCGCAAGGGGTCGGATCGCACCGGTGGGGCACACGTGCCCGCACAGCGTGCAGCTCGGCTCGCACCAGCCCCTTCGCGGCACGAGGATCGGCGTGTACACCCCCTCGATCCCGGCCTCGCCCATCGAGGGCTGGAGGGCGGTGGTGGGGCAAGCGTTGACGCAGGCGCCGCACCGGACGCAGCGCGCGAGGAACTCCTGCTCGGGGCACGCTCCCGGCGGCCGGATCGCGAGCGGCCCGAGCGCCGAGGCGGAGCCGCCGGAGGCCCGCGAAAGCGGGACGAGCGCCGCCCCCGCCAGGGCCGCGCCGAGGATCTGCCGGCGGCGGAGATCGACGCCGCCCGACGGTGCGGCCGCGGGCGCGAAGGCCCGGAAGCCAATCGCCCCCTCGGGGCACGCGTCGATGCAGTTGAGACACACGTGGCATTCCGAGACGCGGTGCTTGGCGAACGGCTCGTCCGCACCCTGGCAGTCGGCTGCGCACCGGTTGCAGTGGGTGCAGGCGTCGGGATCCACCTCGATCCGGAAGATCGCCGCGCGAGAGATCCAGCCGAGCAACGCCCCGAGCGGGCAGAGCGCCCGGCACCACCAGCGCGCGATCCAACGGTTCAGAACGATGAGCACGACGAAGAGGGCGCCGGTGAGCCAGGCCCCTTCGAAGATCCGGACGCGGAAGCCGCTCAAGGGAATCGCCGCGTGAAGCGCCGGCGACAGCGCGGAGCCGAGGGAGCGAGCGGCGAGCGAGAGCGGATCGAGGAGCCCCGACAGGAGGCTCCCCGCAGCGGCCGCCACGAGCGCGGCGATCAGGAGCAGGTACTTGAGCCGGAAGTGCGGCCGGAAGCGGTTCGCCTCGATCGGCGGGCCCCGACGGAGCTTGCGGGTGGCCCACGCGGCGAGGTGGTGCAGCGTCCCGACGGGACACACCCACCCGCAGAACGCCCGCCCGAGCAGCGCGGTGAGGGCGACGATCCCAAGTCCCCACAGGAGCCCCGCCGGCAGGACCCAGGACGAGGCGAGCATTCCCACGGCGGACAGCGGGTCCAGGTGAAACATCCACCGCACGGGAAACCGGCGGATCCCGTCGTCGGTCATCGCCCACAGCGCCACCAGGAAGACGAGGAGGAAGAACCCCTGGTAGGCGATCCGGACGATCTTCGGCGCGTAGGCGACGCGGCCCGCGGGACGCTTCGACCTTCCTTCCGCGAGGATCTCAAGCCCCGGCATGGATCTCCTCCAGAGGACCGGTGCCGGCGCGAATGCTCCCGAGGCCTCGCGCCTCGGCCTGCGTGACGTGGGGGACCTCTTCCGGATCGAGGCCGAGCAGCGTCGCGCCCCACGCGTCGAGGGCGACGGGGTCGGTCCCGGCGGCGATCGCCCCCACCAGCTTCACGTCGTCGAGCCGCCCTCCTGTGGGGCCCCCGCGCAACATCACCCGCGTCGCGTCCACCACGGTGAGCGTCGGCCGAAAGGCCGCGGCGAGGTCCACGATCGACGTGGAGATCTGCTGGTGGAGGCGCGCCCGCGTTCCGCCGAGCAGGCCGTAGCCGTTCTTGAGGCCGCACGTCAGGCGGGTCAGCCCGTGGTCCTTCACCACAGGGAGGTTGATCAGCCGGTCGGCCGAGAGGACCGGCGCGAACACCTCCCAATCCTCGAGGATCAACCCGCCGATGGACGCCAGCACGAAGCCCGGGCCCGGCGGGATCTGCACGTCCGCCCCGGCGAGCCGCGCGGCGGCGGCGATCCCGGACCGCTCCGCCACGCGGGCCGCGTCGTGGACCGGGACGTCGGCCACGACGACCCGGGCCGCCCGGGCCTCGAAGCAGAGCCTCACCACCTCGGCGACGACGTCCGGATTCGTATTCGCCCCTTGCTCGGGGGTGCGATCCCAGGCCATGTTGGGCTTGACCA
>JBGQAU010000033.1:0-29749 GCA_041494445.1 Acidobacteriota bacterium
CGGCATCCGCCGCGCCGGAGCCTGTACGGCGAAGGCAGCTCGCGGCGGCCCCGCGCCTCGCGGCGCGAAGGAGAGCGCGATGAGCGCCGCGCCGCGGCGGCTGTCGGATCTCCTCCGGGCAGCCGGCGTACGACCGCTGGACCCCGTCCCCGCCGATCCCCCGATCGCCGGCGTAAGCCTCGACTCCCGCCGCGTTGTCCCCGGACACGTGTTCTTCGCGCTACGCGGCTTGAAGATCGACGGCACCGTCTTCGTCCCGGACGCCGTCGGACGAGGCGCCTCCGCGGTCGTCTCGTCGTCGCCGCGCCCCTCGCCGCTCGACGAGGGAATCGCCTGGGTGCGCGTGGAGGACGCGCGGCGCGCGGCCGGGCTCCTGGCGCGCGAGTGGTTCGGCCGGCCCGACGAGACGCTGGCCCTCGTCGGGATCACCGGGACGAACGGCAAGACCACGGTGTCCTACCTCGTGGAGTCCATCGCCGGCGCCGCGGGGGTCCGGCCGGGCCGGATCGGCACGGTCGGCTTCGCCTACGGCGGCACCGAGCGCCCCGCGCCACACACGACCCCCGAGGCGCCGGACCTTTTCGCGCTCCTCGCCGAGATGCGCGACGCGGGGGTCGCCCTGGTGGCGCTGGAGGTGTCCTCCCACGCGCTGGCGCTCGGACGGGTGGAGGGGGCGCGATACGCGGTGGCCGCGTTCCTGAACCTGGGGCAGGACCATCTCGACTTCCACGGCGATTCCGAGGCGTACTTCGAGGCGAAGGCCAGGATGTTCGACGTCCTCGGCCCGGACCAGGCCGCCGTCCTTCCCGCCGACGACCCGCGCGGCCTGACGCTGGCCGCGCGGACTCGTGCGACGGTGAGCACGTTCGGCCGCTCCGAAGGGGCCACGGTCCGGCTCCGCGACGAAGAATGCGACCTCACGGGATCCGCCGCGGTCCTCGAGATCGGCGGATCCCGCCTCGCGATCCGCACGAGGCTCCTCGGCCGGTTCAACCTGGACAACGTCGCGGCGGCAGCGGCGTGCGCCCTCGCAGCGGGTCTTCCCTCCTCCGCGATCGCGGAAGGAACCCGCGCGCTCGAGTTCATCCCGGGCCGCATGGAGCGCGTGGACGCCGGGCAGCCTTTCACGGTGATCGTGGATTTCGCGCACACCGAGCAGGCTCTCGGGCGGCTCCTCGACGGCGTCCGGGATGTGATCGGCGGCCGGACGCTGTTGGTGTTCGGATGCGGCGGAGAGCGCGACCGCGGGAAGCGCCCCGCCATGGGACGCGTCGCCGCGGAGCGCGCGGACCTCGTCTTCCTGACCTCCGACAACCCCCGCAGCGAGGACCCGGCGGCGATCCTCCGCGAGGTCGAGGCAGGAGTCGCGTCGGTCCCGAGGGGCCCGGAGCGGTGCCGCACGATCCCGAGCCGACCGGAAGCCGTGGCCGTCGCCGTATCGTCGGCACGCCCGGGCGACGCGGTGGTGATCGCGGGCAAGGGACACGAATCGACGCAGACGTTCTGGGACCACGTGGTGCACATGGACGACCGCGAGGTGGCTCAGAAGGCGCTGGCGGCGTGCGGCTGGGACGGAGGAATGCGTGCCGGCGCTTAGTCTGGGAGAGCTCGCGGCCGCGGCGGGCGGCGTCCTGCTCCGCGGGAGCGTCGAGACGCGGGTGGACTCCTTTTCCATCGACACGCGAACGCTCCGGGCGGGGGGAGTGTTCTTCGCGCTCCCGGGAACTCGGGAGGACGGGCACGCTTTCCTTCCGGCCGCGGCGCGGGCCGGCGCGGCGGCGGCGGTGATCCGTCACGAGCCTGCGGCCGGCGAGCCCGCGCCCCCCGCGCTGCTCCGCGTGGACGACCCCGCGGCAGCGCTGGCGCGGTGCGGCGCCGTCGCAAGGCGGCGGCCAGGGCTCCGCGTCGCCGCCGTCACCGGAAGCGCCGGAAAGACCACGACCAAGGATCTGCTGGCGGCGGGTCTCGGCGCGTCGCGACGGGTCCACCGGACGCAGGGGAATCTCAACAACCACCTGGGCGTCCCGCTGAGCCTCCTCGACTGTCCCGAGGAGGCCGAGTGGGCGGTGATCGAGATGGGCATGAGCGCGCCGGGCGAGATTGCCGGCCTGACGCGAATCGCCGACCCTGACGTCGCTCTCGTGACCAACGTCCGCCCGGCGCACCTCGAGTTCTTCGAGTCCGTCGACGGGATCGCCGCGGCGAAGGGAGAGCTGTACGCCCTCCTCCGGCCCGCGGCGGTGGCGGTGGTGAACCTCGACGACGAGCGGTGTCGCGTCCAGGCGACGAGGCACGCCGGGCCGCGCGTGACCTACGGCCGTGCGCCCGGAGCGGACGTCGCGCTCGAGGCGGTCGACGACCGGTTCGTTCCGGGAGCCGGTCTCACCTTTCGATATCGCGGTCTCCCCCGCTCGCTCGTCCTCCGGCTCGGCGGAACCCATGCCGCGCTCGACGCGCTCGCCGCGCTGGCCGGAGTGGCGGCGGCGGGCGAGGACCTGGACGCGGCGTCGGCCGCCATGTCCGCGGTGGAGCCGGCGGCGGGCCGCGGAAGGACGCATCGGCTCGTCGGAGGAGCGCTCCTGGTGGACGACTCGTACAACAGCAACCCGGCTGCGCTCGAGTCCGTGCTCGGGACGATGCGGGGTACCACCGTGACGGGCCGGAAGGTTCTCGTGATGGGCGACATGCTGGAGCTCGGACCGGACGAGCTCGCTTTCCACCGCGAGGCCGGAGAGCGGGCCGTCGAGGCGGGGGTGCGGGTCCTCGTCGGCGTCGGTCCTCGATCGAAGGCGGCGGTCGAGGCGGCCCGCCGCGCCCGAATCGCGGAGGCCTGGAGCGAGCCGGACGCCGCCGCCGCCGCCCGCTCGCTGCCGTCCCGGATCGCTCCCGGGGATCTCGTGGTGGTCAAGGGGTCGCGCAGCGTCCATCTCGAGCAGGTCGTCGAGGCGATCCTGCGGGCTCGCGAGGAGGCGCGCTGATGCTGTTCCACCTCCTCTACCCGCTCCACGCGCACTTCGGGGCCTTCAACGTCTTCCGCTACATCACGTTCAGGAGCGCCATGGCCGTGCTCAGCGCGCTCCTGCTCTCGTTCGTGCTCGGACCGGGCCTGATCCGGCGGCTGCGCCAGTTCCAGATCGGACAGGAGATCCGCGACGAAGGCCCGAGTTCCCACCGGGCGAAGCGCGGGACCCCGACCATGGGCGGGCTCCTGATCATCACCGCCGTGGTGCTCCCCACGCTCCTCTGGGCCGATCTGAGGAACGGGTTCGTCTGGATCGCGGTGGTCTCGATGCTGCTCTTCGGCAGCATCGGCTTCGCCGACGACTACCTGAAGGTCGCGCGGAAGCGGAACCTGGGGCTCAGCGCCCGCCGGAAGTTCTCGCTGCAGGTCCTGGTCGGACTCTTTCTCGGCGCGCTGCTCCTCTGGCTCGCGTGGCGGGGGACCTTCACGACCCGCCTCTCGCTCCCGTTCTTCAAGCTGATCCTGCCGGACCTGTCGTGGGGCTACGTGCTGTGGGCGGTGCTGGTGCTCACGGGCTCCGCGAACGCGGTGAACCTCACGGACGGGCTCGACGGGCTCGCGATCGGGTCGGTGCTGGTGGTCTCCTCGGCGTTCACCGTGCTCGCCTACGCGGCCGGCAACGCGATCGTCGCCGACTACCTCGGCATCCCGAACGTCAAGGGGACCGGGGAGCTGACGGTGTTCTGCGGCTCGCTCGTGGGAGCGAGCCTGGGGTTCCTCTGGTTCAACTGCCACCCCGCAGAGGTGTTCATGGGCGACGTGGGCTCCATGGCCCTGGGGGGGGCGCTCGGGACCACGGCCCTCCTGATCAAGCAGGAGTTCCTGCTGGTGATCGCCGGCGGCCTCTTCGTGGTCGAGGCGCTGTCGGTCATCCTCCAGGTGGCGTCGTTCAAGCTGCGCGGGGTCAGGATCTTCCGGATGTCTCCGCTGCACCACCATTTCGAGCTGGCGGGCTGGAGCGAAACGAAGGTGGTGATCCGCTTCTGGATCGTCGCCATCATGTTCGCCCTCCTGGCGCTGGCCACGCTGAAGCTGAGGTGAGCACCGCCATGGCCGCGCCGGTCCTTTCGCGTCGGGAGCCGAGGCTCGCGGGCCTCCGCGTCCTGGTGGTCGGCCTCGGCCGGAGCGGCCTCGCCGCCGCGCGGCTGCTGGCGTCCAGGGGCGCGCGGGTGATCGCCGCCGACCGGCGGACGGACACGGAGCTTGGGCGGGCGGGCGCGGACGCGACCGCGCTCGGCGCGGAACTCCGCGCCGGAGGACATCCCCCCGAACTCGCGCGCGACGCGGACCTGATCGTGGTCAGCCCGGGCGTCTCCGCGGACGAGCCGCTCCTCGTCGCGGCCCGGGAGCTGAAGGTGCCGGTCTGGGGGGAGGTGGAGCTCGCCTATCGGTTCTGCCGCGGGCGGATCGTGGCCGTGACCGGGTCCAACGGGAAGAGCACGACGACCTCGATGATCGGAGCGATCCTGCGGCAGTCCGGGATCCCCGGCGGGACCGGCGGAAACCTCGGAACGCCGTTCGCGGATCTGCTCCCCCTCGACAGCTCGCAGGCGGTGCATGCCATCGAGCTCTCCTCGTTCCAGCTCGAGACCATCGACGCCTTCCGTCCCGAGGTGGCCGAGGTTCTCAACCTGAGTCCGGACCACCTCGACCGCTACCCGACCTACGACGCGTACGTGGCCGCGAAGGCGCGCCTGCTCGAAGGACAGAACGCGGCGGGCCGGGCCGTCCTTAGTGCGGACGACCCGGAGAGCGACCGGCTCGTCCGGTCGGTGCGCGGGCGGCTGCACCGCTTCTCGACGCGTCGGGAGGTCGAGGAGGGGGCGTTCCTACGGCGCGGGATGCTGGTCCTCCGGGTGGAGGGGCGGGAGGAGGATGTCCTGCCGGAGTCCGGGCTGCGCGTGACCGGCGAGCACAACACGGCCAACGCCCTCGCCGCGGCGCTCGCGTGCCGCCTCGAGGGATGCCTGCCGGAGGCGATCGCCCGGGCGCTGCGCGCGTTCGTCGCGCTACCGCACCGTCTCCAGCACGTCGGCACCCTGGACGGCATCCGGTTCTTCGACGACTCCAAGGCGACCAACCTCGACGCGGCGGGACGGGCGCTCCTGGCATTTCCGCCGGGGAGTGTGCTGCTGATCCTGGGAGGTAAGGACAAGGGCGCCGACTGGCCCTCACTGGCACCGAGCGTCCTCGAGCGCGCCCGCTGCGTCCTGCTGGTGGGGCAGGCGGCGCAGGCGATCCGGGCGGGGCTCCCGGGCACGGTCCCGCTGGTGGACTGCGGCACCGTCGCGACGGCGGTGCGCACCGGGTACGAGCGCGCGCGGCCGGGGGACGTCGTCCTTCTGGCGCCGGGGTGCGCATCCTTCGACCAGTACCGGAACTTCGAGGAGCGCGGCGACGATTTCCGCCGCGCGGTGGAGGCGCTTCTGCCTGGAGGAGGCCGGCATGCCTAAGCGCACGGCTCCGGATCGCTGGCTGGCCGTGACCACCGGCCTCCTGGTGTTCCTGGGGCTGTTCATGGTGGGCAGCTCCTCGCACTACCTGGCCATGAGCCTCGGGCAGAGCCCGTACCACTACCTGCTCCGTCACTCGATCTACGTGGTGCTGGGCGCGCTCGCCCTCTTCGCGACGATGCGCCTCCCCTATCGGAAGCTCGACGACCGCCGGCTCGTGCTTTGCCTCGTCGCGGTCACGCTGGCGGCGCTCGTCGCGGTGCTCGCGATGCCGGCCGCCGGCGGGGCCCGCCGCTGGTTCCCGATGGGGATTGCCAGCGTCCAGCCGTCGGAGATCGCGAAGCTGGTCATCATCCTGCTCCTGGCGTACCTGCTCTCCCACAGGGAGGAGCGGGTCAACGAGCTGCGGACCGTCCCCGCGCCGTGCCTGGCGGTCACCGGGGTCATGGCGGCCCTGATCGCCATCGAGCCCGACCTCGGCTCCGCGCTGATGGTCGCCGTCCTCATGGGAGTGATGCTGTTCGTGGCCGGCCTGCGCTGGTCGTACATCGGCGCCGTCGCCGGGGCGGGAGCGGTCGGGATTGCGGTCGCGGTCCTGGCCGAGCCGTACCGGATCGAGCGCATCAGGACGTTCCTCCACCCCGAGGCGGACCTCCAGGGCTCGGGCTTTCAGCTCTGGCAGTCGCTCATCGCCCTCGGCAACGGAGGGACCCTCGGTGTCGGTCTCGGGCAAGGCCAGCAGAAGGCGTTCTACCTGCCGGCCGCCCACACCGACTTCATCTTCAGCGTGGTCGGCGAGGAGCTGGGTCTCGTGGGAACGGCCCTCCTGCTCGTGGGTTTCACGGTGCTGTTCTGGCGCGGGATGCGGGCCGCGTTGCGGGCGCCCGACCGGTTCGGGTTCTACCTGGCGCTGGGGGTGACGAGCCTCCTGACGATCCAGGCGCTGATCCACATGGCGGTGTGCCTCGGGTTGTTCCCGACAAAGGGGCTGCCGTGCCCTTTCATCAGCTACGGGGGATCGTCCCTCGTCGCGAGCATGGCCGCGGCCGGCCTCTTGCTGAACGTCTCCCAGCATTCGAGCTGAGCGGGATGCGGGTGAAGGAGGGGACGAAGAGGATCGTCGTCGCGGGTGGCGGGACGGGCGGGCATCTCTTTCCCGCGATCGCGGTGGCGGAGGAGCTGAGGCGGCGGCACCCGGAAGCCGCCATCGCGTTCATCGGCGGGAGGCGGGGTCTCGAAACGAGGCTCGTCCCCGCGGCCGGGTTTCCGCTGCGGACGATGCCGCTGGCGGGACTCAAGGGTGCGAGCCTCCCGGCGCGCGTGGCGGCCGGGACGGCGGCGGCAGTAGGAACGGTCCGATGCCTGGCGTGGATGGTCGCCGAGCGACCGGACCTGGTGATCGGGGTCGGAGGGTACGCGTCGGGACCCGCGGTGCTGGCCGCGCGGCTCCTGCGCGTGAGAACGATGGTGATGGAGCAGAACCACTTCCCGGGAGCGGTCAACCGCTGGCTCGCGCCGCGCGTCGATGCGGTGTGCGTCCCTTCCGACGCGGCCCGCTCGAGGCTCGGCGGCCGCGGTGTCGTGACCGGAAATCCGGTCCGCCGGGAGTTCGCCTCCATCGGACCTCCCCCTTCGGGCGACTCGCTTTCGCTCCTCGTCTTCGGCGGGAGCCGGGGCGCTCGATCCATCAACCGCGCCGGCGTCGAGGCGATTCCGTCCTTCGCGCGGATGTCCCCGCCCCCGCGGATCGTCCATCAGACCGGCTCGGAGGACGAGGCGTTCGTCGCCGCCGCCTACCGGGCCTACACCGGCGCCCACGAGGTGCGGGCTTTCCTCGACGACATGCCGGCCCGCCTCGCCGGGGCCGACCTCGCCGTGTGCCGCGCCGGGGCGACCACCCTCGCGGAGCTCGCGGCCGCGGGCCGCCCGGCGGTCCTCGTCCCCTACCCATTCGCGGCGGACGACCACCAGCGTCTGAACGCCGAGGCGGTCGAGGAGGCGGGCGCGGCGCTGGTGGTGCTCGACCGGGACCTCGACGGGAGCCGCCTCGCGGCCACCGTCGCCGCTCTAGCGGCGGATCCGGCGCGCCGGCGGGCGATGGGCGACGCGGCCAGGCGACTCGCGCGGCTCGACGCCGCTTCGCTTATCGCCGACGTGGCCGACGCACTGCTCGAGGGTCGCGCGCCGACGTCGGGAGGCCCGTCCTTCGGGAAGGGGGCGCCCGATGTTCCGTAAGGCGAGACGGCTCCACTTCGTCGGCGTCGGCGGGGCCGGGATGAGCGGCATCGCCGAGGTCCTGGTGAACCTGGGCTACCCGGTATCCGGCTCGGACCTCGTGAGCAGCCCGGCCACTCGCCGTCTCAGGAAGCTGGGAGCCACGGTGCAGCGCGGCCACCGCGCGTCGCACGTCCAGGGCGTCGACGTGGTCGTGGTCTCGTCCGCGGTCGGTCCGGACAACCCCGAGGTCGTCGAGGCCCGCCGGCGCAGGATCCCGGTGATCCCGCGTGCCGAGATGCTCGCCGAGCTGATGCGGATGAAGTACGGCGTCGCGGTGGCGGGCTCCCACGGCAAGACCACCACCACCGCCATGATCGCCGAGGTCCTCGGGAAGGGCGGCCTGGATCCCACGGTGGTGATCGGAGGCCGGATCGCCACGCTCCATTCGGGGGCCAAGCTCGGCAAGGGCGAGATGATGGTGGCCGAGGCGGACGAGTCGGACGGCTCGTTTCTCAAGATGAAGCCGACCGTCGCCGTCGTGACCAACATCGACCGGGAGCACCTCGATCACTACGCCGACCTGCTGGCCATCCAGGACGCGTTCCACCAGTTCGTCTCCCGCGTTCCCTTCTACGGCGCGGTGGTCGCGTGCGTCGACGATCCGAACGTCCGCGCCCTTCTCGCCCGTGTGGACCGCCTGCTGATCACCTATGGGCTCTCCAGCGAGGCCGAGATCTCCGCCACGGACGTGACCGTCGCCGGGTTCGGCTCCCGTTTCACGGCCTTGAGGCGCGGCGCGCGCCTGGGCGAGGTCCGACTCCAGGTTCCCGGACGCCACTCCGTGTACAACGCGCTGGCGGCGATCGCGGTGGGGCTCGAGCTCGACGTCCCCTTCGCTTGCGCCGCGCGGGCGCTCGCGCGCTTCAAGGGGGTGGACCGCCGGTTCCAGCTCCGGGGGACCGCGTTCGGCGCCATGGTCGTGGACGATTACGGGCATCATCCGACCGAGATCGCGGCGACCCTGGCGGCGGCGCGCGAGGGGTTCGGTGTGCGGACGATCGTGGTGTTCCAGCCTCACCGCTACACGCGGACGCGGGCGCTCCTGGAAGAGTTCGGGCGAGCGTTCTTCCTCGCGGACCAGGTGGTCGTGACGGAGATCTACCCCGCCGGGGAAGTGCCGATCCCCGGTGTCAACGGCGCGGCGGTGGCCGACGCGCTCGTGAGGCACGGCCACCCGTCGGTGACGTTCGAGCCGGACCTCGCGAGGATCCCCGCGCTCCTCCGCGGGATCGTGCGAGAGGGGGATCTGGTGCTCACTCTGGGCGCCGGCAACGTGTGGAAGACGGGCGAGGAGCTGATCAGGCTCGAGAAGGGGCCGCGGCGGAGCGGGAGGGCACGGTGATGCTGGAGCGAGGCGGACCGATCGCGGAGCCCGACCGCCGTTACTGGCGGCGACGCGCGAACCGCGAGGTCCGCAAGACGCGGCGGGTCCGGACGCTCTTTCGCTGGACCTTGGTGGTCGCGGCGAACCTCGTCGTGGCGGCGCTCCTCGTCTACTCGGGGTGGCAGGCGGTTCTCCACCTCACCACCACCCCGGGGCTCGCCCTCACGACCGTCACGGTCGAGGGCGCCGCGCGGACGTCACCCGGGGCGATCCGCGCGCTGCTCGCACCCTGCGTCGGGCGGAACCTCCTCGCGCTCGACCTCGACGGGGCCGCGGCAAGAGCGGCATCCGACCCGTGGGTACGGGAGGCGGCCGTGAAGCGAATCCTCCCGCACACGCTGAGGGTCGTGGTGGTGGAGCGCGAGCCGGCGGCGCTGGCGGTGATCCGCGGCCTCGTCCATGTGGTGGACGAGAGCGGGTTCGTGATGGGGCCCGCCGGCCCCGGCCTCTCGCTCGACCAGCCGGTTCTCACGGGGCTCGATCGCCTCGACGGAGCCGCGCTAAGGGACGCCCTCGCCGTGGGCGCGAGAGCGATCGCTCGGCTCAAGGCGGCGAGCCCGTCATGGGAGCGGGAGGTGTCGGAGCTCGACCTCTCGCAGCCGGACTGCATCGAGGTGGTGACCCGGAAGCCGGGACCGCGGATCCTCCTCGGCGCGGAGCACGTGGATCGGAACCTGAACGATTACCTCGCCCTGCGATCGGAGATCGAGAGGCGGCTGGGACCGGCGTCGTCCGTGGACCTGCGCTGGAGCCGTCGGATCTCGGTTCTTCCGGCCGCGGACTTTTCCGAAGCGGAGACCAACTAGCCATGGCCAGGAACGAGCGCTACGTCGTGGGACTGGACATCGGGACGACCCGGATCTCGTGCGTCGTCGCCGAGTTGAAGGATCAGGGCGCGGTCGAGGTGGTCGGCGTCGGCGAGGCCCCATCCCGCGGACTGCGCAAGGGGGTCGTCGTCCATCTGGACACGACCGTCGAGGCGATCAAGGCGGCGGTGGAGCAGGCGGAGGTCATGGCCGGCGTGAACGTCGAGTCGGCCACCGTCGGGATCGCCGGCGCCCACATCCGCAGCTTCAACAGCCGGGGGGTCGTCGCGGTATCCGGGAAGGACCGGACGGTCTCGAAGGAGGACATGAAACGGGTGCTCGACGCGGCGCGTGCCGTGAGCATCCCGCAGGACCGCGAGATCCTCCACGTGCTCCCCCAGGAGTTCGTGCTGGACAACCAGGGAGGGATCACCTCCCCCGTGGGGCTCACCGGCTCGCGCCTCGAGGCGAACGTCCACGTCGTGACCGGCTCCACCATGTCGATTCAGAACCTGGTCACCTGCGTCAACCGGGCCGGGGTCGAGGTGCGGGACACGGTCCTCGAGTCGCTGGCGGCCGCCGAGTCGATGCTGAGCCAGGACGAGAAGGAGCTCGGGGTCGCGCTGATCGACGTGGGCGGCGGGACCACCGATCTGGCGCTGTTCGAGCGGGGCTCGATCTGGCACACCTCGGTGCTGCCCGTCGGGGGCGGGCACTTCACCAACGATCTGGCCGTCGGCCTGCGCACCCCGATCCCGGATGCGGAGCGACTCAAGATCAAGCACGGCTGCGCGCTGGCGACGATGGTGGAGGACAACGACGCCGTGGAGGTAGCCTCCATCGGCGAGCGCAAGCCGCGGCTCCTGCAGCGCCAGGTGATGGCCGCGATTCTGCAACCGCGTGCCGAGGAGATCTTCACGCTGATCCGCGAGGAGATCGGGCGGGCGGGGTTCGAGCGGCAGCTGAACGCGGGGCTGGTGCTCACCGGCGGAGGGAGCCTGCTCTCGGGGATGAGCGAGGTCGCCGAGCAGCTGTTCGACCTTCCGGTGCGGCGCGGGCAGGCGGGCGGTGTCGCGGGGCTGGGAGAGCCCGCCTGCGGACCGCAGCACGGCACGGCGATCGGGCTCGCCCTTTACGGAGCGCGCCACCGCGGCGCGCGACGGCGACTTCCGCTGCCCACGCCGGGCAACCTTCTGGGAAAGGTCCGAGGCCGAGTGAAGGCCTGGGTCAGGGAGATGTTTTGACCATGACGCGCAAATGCTCACCGCATGACCAAGAACGGGGGAGAGAAAAGAAGATGATCACGATGGACGACGAGAAGCGCCGTGGGCAGCCGCTCCAACTGGCGTTCGACGACGCTCAGGCGGCGGCGGCGAACACCAAGGTGATCGGGATCGGCGGCGGCGGCGGGAACGCGGTCAACCGCATGATCGCCACGAGCGTCGCCGGGGTCGAGTTCCTGGCGGCGAACACCGACTGCCAGGCGCTCAGGACGAATCGCGCGGCGGTCAAGCTCCAGCTCGGGGCGAAGCTCACCAAGGGGCTCGGCGCCGGCTCGAACCCCGAGGTGGGCCGGAGCGCCGCCCTCGAGGACACCGACAAGGTGCTCGAGCTTCTGAGCGGCGCGGACATGGTCTTCTTGACCGCGGGCCTCGGGGGCGGCACGGGCACCGGCGCCTCTCCGATCATCGCGAATCTGGCCCGGGAGCTGGGCGCGCTGGTGGTCGCGGTGGTGACCAAGCCCTTCGACTTCGAAGGGCGACGGCGGAAGTCGCAGGCGGAGGAGGGGCTCGCTTCCCTCCGGCAGGTCGTGGACACGGTGATCACCATCCCCAACGACAAGCTCCTCCACACCGTCGAGAAGGGGACACCGCTCGCGGAGGCGTTCCTGATGGCGGACGACATCCTCAGGCAGGCCGTGCAGGGCATCTCCGACCTGATCACCGTGCCGGGGGAGATCAACCTGGACTTCGCCGACGTCAAGACGATCATGTCCGGAATGGGGATGGCCTTGATGGGGACCGGCGTCGCCGAAGGGGAGCACAGGGCGGTCGAGGCCGCGCAGCGCGCGATCTCCTCGCCGCTCCTCGAGGACGCGTCCATTCACGGCGCCCGCGGCGTGCTCATCAACATCACCGGCGGCGAGGACATGACGCTGCACGAGGTATCGGAGGCGGCCGGCATCATCCACGAGGCCGCGGACCCCGACGCCAACATCATCTTCGGCACGGTGATAGACCGCGCGATGAAGGGGAGCGTCAAGGTCACCGTGATCGCCACCGGCTTCGTCCGGGAGGAGCACCGCGCCCTCGCGGCTCTCTCCGGGACCTCCCGCTCGGCGGCCCTTTCCGGCGCGGCAGGCCAGGAGCCTCCCTCCGCCGTGGTCCGCAACCCGGACCGCTTCCTGCGACACGGCAGCCCCGACAAGCTGGAGTTCGACAACACCGACGACGGCTGGACCCCCAATCTGAGCGTCACGAAGGACGACCTGGACGTCCCCGCGTTCCTGCGGAAGCAGATGGACTGACGGAAGATGCCCGGACGTCCCGCGAGGATCGAGGCCGCCACCCGGATCCTGGTGGTGGACGACGATCCGGAAACTGCGCGTCTCCTGCATACCTGGTTTCGAGGGCAGCCCTACGACATCCTCGAGGCTCGGGACGGCGACGAGGGGCTCGTGGTCGCCGCCCGCGAGAAGCCCGACCTCATCCTGCTCGACCTGAGGATGCCGATCCTCGACGGGCACGAGGTCGCCCGCGGGCTCAAGGCGAACCCGTCCACCAACGGGATCCCGGTCATCCTCCTGTCGGCGTCGAACAGCGTGGAGGACAAGGTCGAGGCGTTCGCCGCGGGCGCGGACGATTACGTCGTCAAGCCGTTCGCGTTCGAGGAGGTGGACGCGAGGATCCGGGCGATGCTCAGGAAGCGCGATCTGTACCGGACGCTCGAGAGCACCGCCCGCGAGCTCCAGGCCAGCAACGAGCAGCTCGAGGGGCTCCTGGTCGTCGACGAGAAGACCGGCCTGTCCAACTTCCGGCACTTCCAGCGCAAGCTGGCGGAGGAATGGCTCCGAGCGCAGCGCTACGGCATGCCGCTCTCCCTCGTGATGTTCGACCTCGACGACTTCAAGCGCCTGAACGACACCTTCGGCCATCCCGTCGGCGACCGCGCGCTCCGGGAGTTCGCCGTCCTCGTCCTCGGCGGCGCGCGCGCCACCGACCTCGCCGCGCGCTACGGAGGAGAGGAGTTCGCGATGATCCTCCCCCACACCTCGGGCTCGATGGCCGCGCGGGTCGCCGAGCGCATCCGGGCCGCGGTGCACGAGTACTTGTTCGTGCCCGACGACGGTCCGACGCGGCTCACGGTTTCCGCTGGCATCGCCACCTACCCGTCCCACCCCAACGTGGACAGCGCCGACGCGCTCGTGCGCGCCGCCGACCGGGCCCTCTACCGCGCCAAAAGCCGGGGGAAGGACCGCGTCGTCGTGGACACCGGTCCCGCCGGCCCGGGGAAGTGATCGCGCGATTTCGCGCGAGATCGATTCTCATGTCACGTCGGGCCGTAGGACCTCGGCGGCACTTGCCCCCTTCGTCCCGCAACGCCTAGAATCAGCCCTCGGGAAGGCTTCCGTCGCTCCCAGACGGCCCCGCTCGCCAGGAATCCTGCTTCGCCGCCCACTCGGGGAGTCGTGGCCGTGAGTTCCGGGGGACCGGCGGGGCTTGGACCCAGGCTCTTCGCGGAGAAGCCCGTGCAACGCGCCGTCGAGGCCTCGGTCGAGCAGAAGTTCGACGCGAAGCTGCACGCGTGGGCACGGCGACCTGCCATTCTCCAGAACCACCATCTTCTGATTCGCGGCGATGCCAGGGAGATGCCGGAGAAGAGAGCACAGTGTACGTCGATAACGCGGGCAACCATAATTCGATAACACCGACCTCGTTTACGTGATAATGAAGTTCGGCCGAATCGGAAGTTGAAGGCGCGAACAGCGCGGAGAAGCAAATTGGGAAGCAACAGCGCCGAGACCTCGAGCCGCAGTGCCACGCCGCGGTTTCGTATTGGCATAAGCACAGTCTTTACGGCCCTTGCAGTCCTGTCGCTCCCTTTTGGTTATCTGTTGGGCCCGTTCGAAAGAGGGACAAGCCCTCAGGGACTCCAAGCAGTAACGCTCTTGAGAAATATCGGGCCAAGGTCTTCGACCGCAATGTACTCGACGATCTTCGCCTGGCCCTCGAACTCCTGCTTCGAGCGGTGCTCGGCAACGAGAAGGCGCTCGAGAACCAAGTGTCACTGCTGGGAGACTACGTGAAGAGCAGGGGTGGCTCGACTGAATTCGGCAACATGTTCGTGAAGCTCGTCGAGTACTTCGGGAAGTACCAGAACCGTTACGTAAAACACAACGACGCGGTAATCGAAGAGGAGGTCGAGTTCTTAATCGAGATCACGTCGTCCTTCATGAAACACGTTATTCGCCTTTCGGGACGGGCCGCCTAACCTGGCGCTGGACTTGCCGGTCCGATCTGTCACGGCCCGTGTTTCCGCACGCCCCGCGCCGACACGTCCCGCAGCCTGCGGCCGGCATTAGGTTGCTCGGAGAGCGCATCCGGTCGTATGATTCCACTCAAGAGGATCCAATGAAGTTGAAAGTTGTTCTCGAACCTAGCGAGGACGGGGGCTATACGGCCATCGTTCCTGCACTTCCCGGCTGCGTCAGCGAGGGCGACACTCGGGAGGAAGCTCTTCGGAATATTGAGGAGGCGATTCAGCTGTACCTGGAGCCTGTGGAAGACGATCTCCCTTTAAGTCCCGACGCCGAGGTGCTTGAGATCGCGGTATGACCAAGGTTCCCAGCCTGAATTACGACCAAGTGATTCGGGCTTTGCGTCGCGATGGCTGGGTGATCGTTCGGCAACGAGGTAGCCATGTGCGCCTGCACAAGCCCACGTCCGCCGAGACGCTCAAGATCGTCATCCCAGCTCATCGACCAATCAAGCGCTCGACTCTGTCCCACATCCTCAAGCAGGCACGGCTCGATCTCGATCGGTTTCTTCAACTGCTGTAGCTCGCAACTCAACCGCGCGCTGGACCCGCCGGTCCGGCCCGTCACGCGCGTTGCAAACGACGTAACGCGCGCGCCAGTCCGGCCCGCAGGTGAGCGCGGGCGTTGGGCGTCAAGGAGTCGCTGGACCGGCGCAGTTGGAGGGAATCGATGGCCGTTCGGATCGTTCGTCTGGGTACTGACCGAGTCCCACACGAAGGGCTGCGCATCGGTACGGTGAGACGCCCGCCGCGTGGCGTCCCAAAATCTGCGTTCTCATCGGGCAACTGGTACGACGTTTGGTTACCGAACTTGGCGCCTTCGCCGGAGACGATCAAACTGGGCTTAAGTGCTGAGTCTCAGCGTGAGTGGGGCGCCTTTGTAAAGCGCTATCGCGCCGAGATGGCGGATTCCGGAAACAGCCGAGTACTCGATCTGTTGGCGGCGCTATCACATGAGTCGAACTTCTCGGTGGGCTGCTATTGCGAAGATGAGTCTCGCTGCCATAGATCTATTCTCCGCGAGCTACTTCGCGACCGAGGGGCCATGGTCATATGAACAGTCGCCGTGGTCGGACGTTGACGGCCAACCCCGCGTTGCAGCGGACGGTCACCGGCGGTGTTCGCCCGCTGGTTCCTGCCGCTGAACGTAATCGGTCGGCGGACGATCGGTGCGTTGGAGCGAAGCCGATCAGCGTAGGGCTCGCTGGATTCGGCCGGCGGGTGTACCATCGGCGGCGCCGAGGATCCTGACCAATTGGATGGTGGTTCGCGAGTTTCGCTTGCGGGTCAGTTGTGTGACAGTCCTAAGGAGGAGCCATGCCCAAGTACGTGATTGAGCGGGAGATTCCTGGTGCGGGGACGTTTTCTGCCGAGCAGCTGAAGGGGATCTCGCAAAAGTCGTGTGGGGTCCTGCGCAACCTGGGTCCCCAGATCCAGTGGCTGGAAAGTTACGTTACAGGCGACAAGATCTACTGTGTGTACATTGCCCCGAACGAAGCGATGGTTCGCGAGCACGCCAAGCAAGGCGGGTTTCCGGCGAACCGAATATCTGCGGTCAAGGCGATGATGGACCCAACGACCGCGGAGTGACTCGCCACCGAACAGAGCGTGGCGGCTGACGGTCGGGCGCCAGGAGGAGCGTGATGAACTCGATCGCGTGATCGCAGAGGCACGTGACCAAGCGGCCTGACAAGCCGCTTGTAACGGACGGCGCTACGCGCCGCCGCTGAACCGGAGCGTTTCGCGGATCGAGGAGACCGGAATGGCGCGCGTAGAGGAGCTGATCGCTGACTTCCTCCGGGGCCGGCGGATCTCTGTCGTCGGTGTGTCCCGCGGCGCCGGCAGCGCAGCAAATCCGGTTTTTCGAAAACTGCGAGACTCTGGCTACGAGGTCTTTCCGGTCAATCCGAACGCCTCACAGGTCGAAGGCGGCAAGTGTTTTCCCGATCTCGAGAGCGTGCCCGGAGACCTGGATGGCATCGTGATCGCAACGCACCCCGACGTGTCCCTCGACGTGGTGCGTCAGGCCGTCGAACGGAAGGTCCCTCGCATCTGGTTTCATCGATCCTTCGGTCGTGGGAGCGTGTCCGAGGCTGCCGTTCGAGAATGCGCATCACATGGCATCCAATGCATTGTTGGTGGATGCCCTCTGATGTACTGCGAGCCGGTTGACTTCGGGCATCGGTGCATGCGCTGGTGGCTCAATTGGCGAGGGCGCATTGGAGGGTAGGCCGCCCATCTCGGATTGCGGCCAGGGACCAGGGGTATCTTCCTTCGCCGGGCGGAAGTGCATGTTGCGCGCGGACCGCGGCTCGGGATCGCAGGAAGCGCGTTCCTTGTCTACATAGTGCTTTTCGGTGTTCCGTTGTGGCGAATGGAGTGGAGACTCCGCTCCGTCCGTCCCATTCGCCCCCAGTGCGGCATCGCGCTCGAGGGCATGTCCGAGCGCGTTGCTTCCGCATCGGGAAAGTGCGATCGCTGCGGCGGGTGGGTTCCGGGACAGGAGGATCGCCAAGCATGAGCGAGTGCCAGACACGAGGTGGCCCGGTGTGTGAGACTGAGCCGCTAACGCGATACAGTTGACGGTCTGGGTTGTCACGGCTGTCCCGCGCGAGAACCCCGGCGCGACCGTGGGATACGCCCTACCTCCCTCTCAGCTCCTCCCATCCCTCGAAGACTTCGCGGATCGCCGCCAGGACCGCGTCGGCGACGCGCCCGCGGAACTCCGCGGCCTTGGCGCGGTCGAGGACGAGGGCGCCGTCGCCGTCCTTCTCGGGGCGCTCCAGGATGATGCTGGCGGGGAAGGGGCGCGCCTTGACGCCGTCGCGCACCGGGGCCCTCCGGATCGTCGCGGCGCGCGCGGCGTCCACGAGGTCCGGCGCGATCGCCAGGACCAGCGCGGTCTCCTCGACGCCGGCGTGCCCCGACGTGACGTCCCCGTAGACCTCGAGGGCCGCCGCACGGCCCGGGCCCCACCACTCGACCGCGACCGAATACACCCTCTTCTCCGCCCAGAGGCGCACCACCACCTCGGACACCTCGCGGCTCTGCCCGCCGTGGCCGTTCAGGAGCACGATCCGGCGGAAGCCGGCATCGGCGAGCCCCGCGGCGGCTTCGAAGAGGTACGCGACGAAGGTGGCGGGCGACACCGTGGTGGACCCGGGGTACGGCAGAAGCGAGTTGGTGACGCCGTACGGGACGGGCGGCGCGACGAGCGCCGGGACGCGCGGCGCCAGGTCGGCGGCCAGCGCCCTGGGGATCAGGAGATCCGTCCCCAGCGGGATCGCGCCGTGGGCCTCGACGGTGCCGATCGGGACGATCACGGCGTCCACCCGCGAAGGGATGCGGTCACGGAAGGCTTCCCACGTGAGATCGGCAAGCTCCCAGCTCATGACGCCTCCTGTCGGCGATCCGCGCGGACCGCCGCAAGAACCCCCACCCCCAACCCCGCGACGGCGAGCCAGGCGACGACGTCGCCGACCCTCCCGTACACCGAGCGCCCCGGGATCAGCGGCACGTCGTGGACCTCGGTGGCCGCGACGTCGAGCCCGGTCCACCCGTGGGAACGGCCGAGCGGGTCCACGAACCCCGAGATTCCCGTGTTCGCCACGCGCACGAACGCGCAGCGGTTTTCGATCGCCCGCATCCGGACCGTGTTCGCCTGGTATCCCTGGAAGAACGTTCGCCCGAACCAGGCGTCATTGGTCATGATCGTCACGAAGTCGGCTCCCGCGTTCCTGAGGCGCCGGGCGAGATCGAAGTACAGCTCCTCGTAGCAGATCATCGTCCCCACCCGCACGCCTCCCACCGGGAGCGGGTTGACCCCGGGGCCCCGGGTGAACCCGCCCGCGAGCCATCTCATCTCGCCCCCGCGCCCGGCGAGCACGGGCCCCAACAGCGACTCGAACGGGATCCCTTCGACGAACGGGACGAGGAAGATCTTCGCGCTGAACGCAGGGTCGATCGCCCCGTCGGCGTGCACCACCATCGCGGCGTTGTAGAACTCCTGGTGCTCCGTGTCCCGGATCCGGTAGTACTCGACCCCCACGAGGTAGTCCGCCTTCGTTTGACGGGCGAGCCCTTGAATCTCCGGCATCGTGTAGGTCGGGGCCCGGTCCACCCAGTGTCTGAGCGGCCACGGGCGCGACGTTTCCGGCCAGATCACGATCTCCGCACCCCGATTCGCCGCGTCCCGGCTCATCGCCGCCAGCGTCTGCCACTGCTCGGCCTCGGTCTTGAGACCGTGCTTGACGTCGAGCGGCACGTTCGGCTGAACGATCCCGACGCGCACCGTCCGTGACGGCTCCGGCGGGTGCGTCCAAGCCCAGGCGTCGTACAGGAGCACCGCCGCCCCGATCCCCCCGAGGACGAGGGCGGCACGGCGCCCGGCCGGCCGTCCGCGGCTCCGCCACGCCTCGTAGAGGAGCCCGTTCGACGCGAGTAGCAGCGCGCCGACACCGTACGGACCGACGAGGTCCGCGAATTGGACGAGGAACGGGTAGCCCGCGAGGGTATGGCCCATGTGGTCCGCGGTCATGCGCAGGTCGGTGAGGTTTCGCTCCCATTCGAGGGGGATCCACGCCAGCGGCAAGGATGCGGCCCAGGGCCACCGGGCCGAGTGCCGGAGCCACGCCGCGAGGGTCAGCGCCGCCGTAGCATAGGCGGCGAAGCCGAACGCGAGGACGACGTAAAGGAGCGCCGCGAGCCAGGAGTACTCCAGCATGGAGCGCATCCAGCTCAGGCCCAGCAGGTAGGCGATGAGGCCGAACAGGAACGCCGCGCGCAGGCGATCCTTGCGGGGTCGGTCGCGGTTCGCGTCGAGCCACAGGAGCATCGGCAGGAACGCGACGAAGTTCGGCAGGAGGGGGGGCACGGCGAAGTAGGCCGCGGCCAGCAGCACGCCGGACAGCGCCGGCAGCCTCCAATGGCTGGCCTTCCACGCCTCCAAGAAATACTCCCGCCCGGGCTTCCGAAGAGCCTCCGCCGTCCTGGATCCGGCCGACAACCGTGCACCGCCCGCGGCCGACTGTCAACCCGAGCGCCGCCGCGGGGCCGCTCGGGAGCGGTGATATCATGGCGTTCGATGGCTCCCTCCGGCAGGGAAACCGAGGTCAAGCTCTCCTTTGCATCTCCCGCCGAGGCCGAGGTGCGCCTCGAATCGATCGGCGCGCGACGCGAGCGCGCGCGGGAGTTCGAAGACAACGTCCTCTACGACCTCCCGGGCGACGTGCTCCGTTCCTCGGGGCGCCTCCTGCGGCTGCGGCGCGCCGGAGGGAGGGCGATCCTCACCTACAAGGCGCCGGTCCCCGGCGAGCACCGCCACAAGGTCCGCGTCGAGCACGAGACCGAGGTGGACGACCCCGAGGCGGTAGCCCTGATCCTGGAGGGACTGGGACTCTCGCCGTGCTACCGGTACCAGAAGTACCGGACGGCGTTCGTGCTCGAGGGGCTCGAGATCGCGCTCGACGAGACGCCGATCGGCTGCTTCGTCGAGCTGGAGGGGGAGCCGGAGGCGATCGACCGGATCGCCGCGCGCCTCGGGTTCTCGGAGTCTCACTACGTCCTCGCCACTTACCGCCAGCTCCAGGAGCGGCACGCCGCCGCTCGGGGAGTCGAGCCCGGCGACCTGGTGTTCCCGGATGGCGGCGGGGGCCCGGTCCGGCCATGAAGGCGATGGTCCTCGCCGCCGGGCTCGGCGAGCGGATGCTCCCGCTCACCCTGACGGTCCCCAAGCCGGTGCTTCCCGTGCTCGGCCGCCCGTTGATCCTCGAGATCCTGAGGGGGCTCGCGAGGCGCGGCGTGACGTCGGTCGCGGTGAACCTCCATCACCTCCCGCTCCGGCTCGAGCAGGCGCTCGCGGAGGCGCCGAGCCTCGGCATCGAGCACCTGCATCTATCGCCCGAGGAGAGAATCCTCGGTACGGCCGGCGGCTTGCGGCATGCCGGGCGCTTCCTGCGCGGCAGCGGCACGATCCTCGTCCGAAACGCCGACTTTCTCTCCGACGTGGACATCCTGCGGGCCGCGATGGCGCATCGGGCGAGCGGCTGCCCGGCGACGCTCGTCCTCGCCCCTGCCCGGCCGGGCTACACGGTGATCGAAACGGACGACGCGGAACGGGTGCTGTCCATCGGCGGGGAGCCGGCGCCGGATCCGTCGAAGGTCGCGCACCGCGGGCTGTTCACCGGGCTGCACTTCATCGAGGAAGAAGTGCTCGACCTGATCCCGAGCCACGGTGCCTGCGACATCGTCCGGGACGTGTACCGGCGTCTCGCCTCGGAGGGGCGGCTCGCTTCCTGCCGCCACGGCGGGCGCTGGTTCGACTTCGGCTCGCCGATCGACTTCCTCGAGGGCTCGCTGAGCCTGCTCGACCTGACGCCGGAGGCTCGGGCTCTGATCCTCGAGACCGACCCGGTAAGGACCGTCGGACGGGCGACCGTGGCTCTTGGTCCGGGGGCGGACCTTCATGGCGGGGTCGAGGTCCGGGGACGCGCGGCGGTCGGACTCGCGGCGCTCGTCGGCGAGGGTTCCCGAATCGAAGACTCGGTGATCCTCGAGGAAGCCTGGATCGGCCCCGGGTGCCGCCTGCGGCGCGTGATCGTGGGGCCGGGAACGGAGCTGCCGGCGGGATTCGAGATCGAGGAGTCGGTCGTCTGTGCCGACGGCGATCCTTCCGCGAAGCTCCCCGCTCACACGGAGCGCCGCGACGGGCTGCTTCTCCGGCCGCTGGGGGAACCGCCACGTTGAGCCGGACATTCCGCCCCGAGCTCGCGATGCTGGCCGAGCGGCTATTCCCCGGCGCGAGCCTGGACCCGGTGGCCGGCGACGCATCCACCCGCCGGTTTTACCGAATCCTCCCACCAGGAGGCCCTTCACGCATCCTCATGGACTACGGCACCCCGTTCGAGGGCGAGACCGACGATGTCCGGCTCGCCCGGATCTTCGAGAAGGCCGGGCTCCCGGTCGCCCGGATCGAGCATGTCCGTCCGGCGGAAGGTTGTCTGATCCTGGAGGACCTCGGGAGCCGCACTCTCGAGGACGCGCTCTCCACGCTTCCACCGGGGGAGTCCGGCGAACGGGAGCGATTGTACGGGAAGGCGATTGCCCTCGCGATCGCGATCGCGACCCGGGGCACCGCGGTCCTCGAGCGCTCGGACCGCGCGTCCGGCCCCGCTCTCGACTCGGATCGGTTCCGGTTCGAGATGGACTTCTTCTTGGAGCACTACGTCGGTGGTCTCATGGGCGTTCGTCCCGTCCCGCCCGGCCTCCTCCCTCCCCTTTACCACCTGGCGGACCTAGCCGCGAATCACCCCCGATCGGTGCTTTGCCACCGGGATTTTCATAGCCGAAACCTGATGGTTCGGGACGACGGTTCGCTCACGATGGTGGACATCCAGGATGCCCGCCGGGGTCCGCTCGGCTACGATCTCGCATCGCTGGTCTATGACGCGTACTCGGACCTGGACGAGGATCTCGAGTCCAGCCTCATCGAATCCTACCGGTCCGCCCTCCCCGATGCCCCGGCTCGCGGAGTTTTCGAGTCCCGGCTCGACGTGGTCGCCGCGCAGCGATTGATCAAGGCCCTGGGAACGTTCGGCCACCAGGCCGTGGTCCTCGGCCGTCGCCGGTACCTCGAAGGGGTGCCGCGGACCCTCGCTCGCCTCGCACGTCTTCTTCCCCGCACCCCGGAGACCGCTCCGGTCGGCGAGCATTTGCGACGGGCGGGTTTGCTCGCTGACTCGGCCTGATTGGGTGGCCGCCGCGACTCAATCGAAGCGGATTCTCTCGAACACCAGGGTGGGGGTGGCGACGCCGTTGGCGTAGAGCGCGGCGGGGCCGACGGAGCGGGAGCACCGGGCGACGAGATCCGTGGGGCGGACCACCAGCCGGAGGCGTTCCAGGGTCGTCGCGGGGCGGCCTCGCTCGACCCAGGCACCTTCCATGTCCAGCACCCAACGATCCGGCTCCAAACGGTGGACGCGGAGGCCATCCGCCCGAAACGCCCTGGAAGGCATGGGATCGTTCCCTTCCTCGACGATCAATGTCGTGAACATGGGTGTCGGGACGTCCCGAAACGACGGCCGGCGGTAGTGGCCCCGGCTACCAAGTGAACCCACGACACGTGACCCGTCCGCGAGCACCAGTGGCCGGGTCTCAAAACCCGCATCGTCAAAACGGCCGCCGGTAAGCCCGGCCGGCTCGAAGGGGTCGTCTCGAAGCCTCCAAGCCCCTCCGACGGCCTTACCCACGGAGCCGCCGTGGCCGTGCACGGCGTTGGCCAGGCTGGCAACCAGGCTCGCCGCCGCGTCCCCGGTCACCATGAGATCGCCGCCAGCCGGACGCCGACGCGACCGGGGGCCGGTATCTTCTTGATAACTCAGCCTCGCCCAACCGTTCACCGGCAGACCCCCGAGCGATCGGGCAGCGATGATCCTGGGCCGCTCCGGCATCGGCGTTGGGCCCCCTCTCCGGACCATGGCCAGGGCCCAAGCCCTCCCGCGGGATCGGGAAGCGACGAGGCCGCCCTCCGCAACGAGGGTCTCGACCGTGAGACCGGCCTCTACCCATGCGGGACCGAGGATCAGCCCGGCCCGGAATGTGGATTTCTTGCCGAGCGCGACCGCCGCGTCCAACCAGGAGGCCAGGTCGGCGAACTTCGGAAGGGTCCAACCGCTCTCGCGGTCGAGCAAAGCACTCCCTGTTCCGGTCGCCCAGAGGTCTTTTTCAGGTTTCTCCTGCGTGAGGGCCCGGGCGGCCAGGGCGAGCGCGCGGTCGAGCGCATCCTTCCCGCCACCCGAACTCGCCAGGAAACAGAACCCTCGGTCTCCGCGGTCGAGGCGAATCGCCAAGCCCTCTTCTCGCGCCTCGATCGATCGCGGCCGCGGGTCGGGGGGCTCCAGACTCGCGCGGACTCGCACGGAGAATCGGTGAAAGATCTCGATCCTCGACCCGGGAACCCTCCTCTGCGCTGCCCGATGAAGCCTGTTCGCATCAAGGAGAAGAGACTGCGCGTCCGGTGGGCGAACCGCGCGACCTTGTGCGGAGTGTCCGCATGGGTGCTCGCCGTGACCTTGCTTCGTCATCCCGTGCTCTTTCGAGGGGAATAGAGGACCTTCAATTCCTTTCATGAAATGACCGTGGTCAGCCCCATCCTGAATGTCGGCGCGCCGACGCTCGTAGCCAGGGGTTGACCATCGCGCATGCACGAGCCGATGCACGTGTCGTAAGCGAGATCCGATGCGATTCTGTCGAGACTGGACAAGGCTTCGCGCGTGATCACCGCGAGGAGGAAGGGCTTGAGCGGGCGATCGAGACGGCCTCGGTGGATGAGATCGGCGTCGGCGACGCGAAACGCCGCCTCTCCCGAAGCGGTATCGACGCTCGCAGCTTCCATGCGACGAACGTAGACACCCCTCGCGATCCCCTCGATCACGTCGCAGGGATCGAGATTCCCGGCGCCGAGGAACGTGCATCCCATTCTCGGACGCACCGGCTCCTGAAACGACGACCGTCGCCCATGTCCAGTGGGCCGGACGCCTGCAACGGCGGCCGATCTCTGGTCATGAAGGAGCCCCACGCATTCCCCTCCTCGAACCAGTGTGGTTACCCTGGCCTCTGCACCCTCGTCATCGAACCGCCATGCCGCTCGTCCCCGGCGGGGATCGTCCACGATCCGGACCTCTTTCGGCGCCACCTTACCCACGGCAAGCGCCAGTGCCGACGCTCCGCGATGGACCGTATCCGCCTCCAGCGCGTGACCGACCACCTCGTGCATCAGGATGCCGCCGACGCCGGGGGCGAATACGACGGGAAGCCTCCCTCGGGGGGCCCGATGCGCTTCCTGGCGGGCCGCGGCGCGTTCGACCACGTCGGCGACAAACCGCTCGAGCCCCCGGACGAGACCGAGCCGAAGCACTCGATCACCCACGGCCCTTCCGACGGTCCCCCGCCCCGCGATCCGAACTTCGAGGCTCATGCGGTGGCCCGCTCTCGCGTCCGCGACGACGTCCCGGCCTGGACGGGCGACCCGGACCCTCTGGTCAAAAGCGATCCATCGGGCCGTGACCGAGACCCGCGCCGTTCCCGCGGCTCGCTCCGCCGCCTCCACGAGCCGCGTGAGGTGCTCGAGCGCGATCCTCGGGTCGATTCTCGGCTCCTCGTCCGCCTCGTGGGCCTTGGCGGCCTGCCGTGGCGCGTCGCCGTCCCTCGCGGCTCGCGCGAGGCGTGCGGCGTCCGAGGGCGAAGGGTTCGCGAGGGCGGCTTCAAACCGGTCTTCCGGCCCTCCCCGGGCCGAGAGGCCCCGGAGCCTGGAGTGAACCGCCTCATGCAGGCCGTCCGAACGCAACTCCATCCGGACGTCCTCCCGATCCTCGAGAAACAGCTGCGCATGCTTCCCGCGAGGAGCGAGAAGATCGGCCGCCGCAAGGAGCGCCGCATCCCAGAGCTGGTCGTATTCGGCCGGAAGGAGGGGCAAGTGACAACGCCTCGATGAGCTTGAAAGCCGGGTACTCGGACCCTATGTTTCCCCGGGCACCGTCGGGAGTTCACCGAATGGGGCGGACTACTCGCCGGCCCGGCGGCCCGGCCGGGGGGACAGGCCGGACCGCTCGTCCCGTGATGGCCCTGGGTTGTTCGATGGGCGATTATACGATACTGATCGTCGACTACGAGCCGCGGAGCATCGAGCTGGCTCGCACCTCGCTGGCGGGCGCCGGGTTCAAGGTCGAGGTCGCGACCGACGGCGTGGCCGGTCTGGACGCGTTCGACCGGCTCAATCCCGATCTAGTACTCATCGAGGCGATGCTTCCCAAGAAGCACGGGTTCGAGGTCTGCCAGGCGATCAAGAAGTCTCCCCGAGGGAAGCGGACGCCGGTCCTCATCACGACCTCTGTTTACAAGGGGCGGAGGTACCGCACCCAAGCGCTTCACATTTATGGTTGCGACGAGTACATCGAGAAGCCGATCGCCCCGGACCGCCTCGTGGCGTTGTGCCGGCGGTTCCTGAACGGTGGAACGGCCTCTCCTGTGCCCGCCGACGACGTTGTGGTCCCTGCCATGTCTTCCTTGGCGGCCCAGCCGTTCCCTCCCAGCTCCGAGGAATCGAGGTTCGCGTCCATCGCCGGCGCGAGACCGGCAGAGCCGCTCGCGATCCGCGTTTCCACTTCCGCCGCCGCCGCCATCGTCGGCGACCTGACGGAAGAGGAGATCATGGCGCGGCTCGACGCGATCCTCCCGGACGATGGGATGAGCCTCGCCTCCTGGCCCGGCTCCACTGCCGTTCCCGAGTTCGTACGCGGTGAATGGGCGGGCGCCATCCCGGTTCCGGAGGAGCTTCCGTCCGACGGGGCCGACCAGCCCACCCAGCCCGTGGGCCTCGAGGGCTTCGCCGGGGGGTTCCAGGCTCCCTTCGAGGCCGCGCGCCTCGAGGCGGCCGCCGAACCCGAGCTCGTCGCGACGGCCCCGGAGCATCTTCCTGCGCCTCTCCCCGTTGCAGACAATCCCGAGGTCGCGCCGGACGGCGCGGAAATGAACGTGGATCCCCAAGTCGTGCGGTTCGACGCCGCTCGCGGGCGCAAGCGCCGCCGCTCGAAAGGTGCATCACCCTCCAAAACCAGTGAGGCCATCACCGTGCCCCCCACGGATGTGGGTGGCCTGGCGGAGCCGCCATTGGGCGAGCCCGCGGGA
The DNA here is from genome assembly GCA_041494445.1 of Acidobacteriota bacterium. GTDB lineage: Bacteria > Acidobacteriota > Polarisedimenticolia > Polarisedimenticolales > JAIQFR01 > JAIQFR01. Next base: position 26,161 of record JBGQAU010000033.1, read on the forward strand.
CGGGAAGCGCCCCTTCCGGCTGTCGCGATCCGGTCCGAGGTTCGCGAGGAGCCCCGGACCGCCGTCGCGGCCGCGGATGTGGAGCCGAGCCTTTTTCCCATGGGGCCGCCACCCAAAGCTCGGGCTCCCTTATGGGTGTGGGTAGCCGTCGTGGGGGTGGTAGCCTCTGGCGCGCTCTACCTGATGCTCGGTAACGCGGGTGGCTGGAATTCCCCGGCCCTACCGATGCCTTCGCAGTCTCCCGCCGCCGTCGAGCCCACCCCACGCGCCGACGGCGGGCCCGTCGCTGCGCCAACTCAAAGTTCCTCAGCAGGTTCCGCCTTGAAGGCCGCCTCCGAGGATCGTCCCGGGACAGCGCAGGCTGTACCCCCTGCGACGCCGAAGACGCGCCCCAAGGCCCCGGTCACGCGCGTCGCCGAACTGGCCGCAGCCAAGGTCGCCGCACCCCGAGCCGAAACGTCGGCCCGGATCCCTCAGCCCCAACCTGCCCCAGGGACCGTCCAAGAAGCTCCGACCGTCGCGATATCCCCCGCCCAGCCGAACACCGTCTCTCCGGCTCCCGGCACGGCGTCCCCCGTGACGGTGCAGGAGGTTCGGCCGCAGACAGCGGAGGGGACCGAGCCGCAGCATGCCCCACCCCCAGTGGTTCACGAGTCCTCGCCGGCGTCATCGCCGGGCAGCCTCGGTGCGGCCCAGCCCGCGGCGCCGAAGCCGAAGAAGACCGTCACTCGTGGTGACTTGCTGAGCCTCGACGAAGTGGATTCGGCCCCCATCCCGGTCAAGCGACCCGCGCCGGTCTACACCGCACGCGCACGGATGCTCCAGCAGCGTGGCGCCGTGTTCCTCAACGTTCTCGTGGACGAGACCGGCAAGGTCGCCGACGTCCAGGTCATCCAGGGGATATCGAGCTCCGACCTGAACGACGCCGCCGAGAGGGTCGCGCACACTTGGGTGTACGAGCCCGCGATCAAGGACGGCGTGCCGGTCCGGGTGTGGACGTTCGAGAAGGTCTTCTTCGGGATCTGAGGCCGCGCGGGTCGCTGCCGGCGGAAGGGCGCCGGAACGTTCGCTTTACACCGGTGGCGGCCGCGGATAGCATCTCGGGCGCGCGCCGGCTCGCGTGAGCCGGGGAGCGTCCGAGAGGAACTCCGCCACGATCCGCTCACTCCCGATGGACCGGACGGCCGGGCTCTGGGCCGTGTTCCTGCTTCTCGTGGTGGGGTGCGGGAATCCGCCCGCGGCCACCTCGCCCTCGCATCCCGCGGCGGCGCCCTCGCGAATCGTCTCGATGAGTCCGGCGCTCACGGAGATCCTGTTTGCCCTCGGCCTCGGCGACCGTGTTGTGGGCGTGACGACGTACTGCGACTGGCCCCCTGAAGCTCGCCGGCTCCCGAAGATCGGCGGTTACGTGGACCCCTCGGTCGAGGCGGTCGTCTCGCTCTCGCCCGACCTGGCGTTGGTCTCGCCGGCGGCCGGAAACCGCGAGGCTGCGCTGGCGATCCGGCGGCTGGGGATCCGTCTCGAAGTGGTACGGTGCGAGACGCTGGACGAGGCCTACGAAGCGATCGAGCGGATCGCGCGCCTGTGCGGCGCGGAAGAGAGGGGGCGGGACCTGACGCGGGCGATCCGAGGAAAGATCGAGGCGACAGCCGCGCGCGTGCGCGGGGAAGCGCCGGTTCCCACGCTGTTCTGCGTACAGATCGAGCCGCTCGTGGCCGCGGGGGCGGGAACGCTTCCGTCCGAGATCCTGGAGCTGGCGGGCGGGCGCAACGTCGTGGGTGAGTCGCGATACCCGCGCATCGGAGTCGAATCGGTGCTGGCCCTCGCCCCCGAGGCGATCATCGTCGCGCGGATGGACACCCCGGACCCGACCGGGGCCGGGCGGGTCCTCGACTATTGGAAGCGCTGGTCGTCGATCCCGGCCGTGAGGAACGGGCGCGTTTTTGCGATCGACGCGACCACCGCCCTCCGCGCCGGTCCGCGCGTGGCCGATGCCGTGGAGAGCCTCGCCGGCCTCCTCCATCCGCGGCGCGAGCCCAAGGCCGCCGGAAGCGGACCGCCGTGAGCGTCCCGGCCCGGCGGCGGCGGACCCTGACGCGGGGGGCCTTCCTGCTGGCGGGGCTCGGCGGGGCCGTGGTCCTGGCGCTCGGGCTCGGCGCGAGCCCGGCGGGCTTCTCGGGGCTCGTCGACCTCGCGCTCGGCCGGGCCGACGCCCCGACCCGCGCGATCCTGCTCGAAGTGCGACTCCCGCGCATTCTCCTCGCTGCGATCGTGGGTGCCGCGCTTTCCGGCGCGGGGACCGCGTTTCAGGCCATCTTGAGGAATCCGCTGGCCGACCCGTACATCCTCGGCGTGTCGGGCGGCGCGGCTCTCGGTGCCGCGCTTTTCATCGCGGCGGCCGGGGGGGACCCGCTGGGCGGGCCGCTGGCGCGCCCGGTGGCGGCGTTCGCGGGCGCTCTGTTCACGCTTCTGGTCCTTTTCCGGCTCGCCCGGCTTCGGGGACGGACCGGGTCCATGGCGCTCCTGCTCGTCGGCGTGGTCCTGAACGCGTTCGATTCCGCGGTGATCCTCTTCCTGCTGACGGTCGGCGACACGAGCCGCTTCCAGGGAGTGATGTCGTTCCTCGTCGGCGCGGTCGGGTCGCCCCCGTGGGCGGTGGTCCTCGGCGCAGGAGCCTTCGTGACCGTGGGGCTCGCGCTCCTGCTGGCGCTCTCGAACCGCTTGAACCTCCTCGCGTTCGGGGAGGAGACGGCGGGACACCTTGGCGTGGACGTGGAGCGCACCACCTGGGCGGTGGTCATCGCGGCGTCGCTGGTCACCGCAGCGGCCGTCGCCTTCACCGGGCTGATCGGCTTCGTCGGCCTGATCGTCCCCCACGCGCTGCGCATCGCGTTCGGCAGCGACCACCGCGTGCTGGTCCCCGCGTCCGCGGTCGGGGGCGCGGCGTTCCTCGTCCTTGCGGACACCGGCGCGCGTACGCTGATGGCTCCGGTCGAGCTCCCCGTCGGGGTCCTGACCGCACTGATCGGCTGCCCCTTGTTCCTCGCCCTGTTCCTCCGCCGGCTCCGGGAGGCGTGAGGCCGTGGCCACCGCCCTCGCCTTCCGCTCGGTCCGGTTCGCGTACCGCGAGGCGCCGGTGTTCGACGGGCTCTCCCTGGAGCTGGCCGAGGGCGAGCTGGCCGCGGTGCTCGGCCCGAACGGGACGGGCAAGACCACGCTGATTCGCCTCGCCGCGGGCAGCCTCCGGCCGGAAGCCGGCTCGGTAATGCTCGGGGGGCGCGACCTGGCGTCGATCCCCTCCGCCGAGAGGGCGCGCAGCGTGGCGGTCGTCCCGCAGGAGTCGCGGCCGGCGTTCGAGTTCACGGCGCGCGAGGTCGTGCGGATGGGGCGCGCGCCGCACCTCGGCTTTCTGGGCCTCGAGAGCCGGCGCGACGTCGAGGTGGTCGACGAAGCGATGCGGAGGACCGCCGTATCCGACCTCTCGGAACGCCCGTTCCTCGGCCTCTCGGGGGGCGAGCGCCAGCGCGTGATCCTCGCCCGCGCGCTGGCGCAGGAGCCACGGCTGCTCCTCCTGGACGAGCCGACGGCC